>ONDU01000016.1 GCA_900316615.1 uncultured Eubacteriales bacterium
TCCCACAGCGATAAAAGACCGTCCGCCGACAGCAGTATGAAAAGCGGAGTCATATTGAATATATATCTTGAGCGTGTTTCCCATACCATGAAGAACAGAGTTGCTCCGAAAACTATACCCTGAATTAAGGTGATTTTTGAAATCCTTTTTCTTTTTAAAGCAAAAAATCCCGACAAAATCATAAACAAAAGCATACACATATGAAAGGTATTGCTGTAAACATAGAATACAGCATTATACTTTCCGTCACGCAGGACAAATTCAAAAAGAACGCTTCTGTTTTCAAGCTTATTTCCGTCTGAATCCGATGAATTCAGATGGTGGTCTATATAATATATGCCGTCGCCCCAGGTAAAGGTAAGCTTTTCATAAAGGTGAGTTATCATACCGTTGACACCCATTTTGTTAAGCCTTGCCTTTATTTCTTTTTTTATGGCTTCAGTTTTCTGGTCATAGTTTCCACTGTTTCTCGTAGCGGTAGCGTCTGCCTGGTCGAAGCCACCGTTACCCTTGAGCCCCATCATTACCCAGTGTATTGCAGGATACTGCTGCTCATAAAGCTGCTCCTTTGTGGTAAAATGCAGGGAGTCATTGTACAGATTTATTGCGGAAATACATATAAGCGTTGAAAGTGTTACCGATAAGGCTCCGATTAATGCACCCTTCAGTCTGTTTTCAAGTATTATATATACCAAAGCTCCGACTGTCACAATTATGATGCTTCCTTTCAGTTCGTAGCCTACAGCGATGAAAAATCCTGCCGTAATAAGGTATACTATCTTTTTTACAAGTCTTTTTCTGTCTTTGGTATCGGTTTTTATCCTTGCCCCCGACAGAACAAGAAATACGGAAATTACCGTAAACGGCAGACTTAACGAATCACTGTAATAATATGGCGTATAGGTATAATACGGAAGAAACAGAAGGCATATCACAACAGTAAGGAAAGAGCCGAAGGGCTTGAAAAGCTTTTTTGAAATAAAGAATGTAAAGGTTACTGCTGTATTTATAAAAACTGCGTTCAGAAAAATAGGTGCAAATGACGGAACTTTTCCGAATATAAGGTATACAATTCTGTAGTAGAGGGAAAGCAGAACAAGTATTCCGTTGTTGTTCGTATATCGTGCTATATACTCATATCTTGAGGCGGGAAGCGATGCGTACATATTTTCAAAATTGCCCGACTTCGCAAAATTCTTTGCAATAATATCTATAGTCATCCAGTCGGTAACAGGTGTACTTTTCAGAAAATATCCTGCCGTAAGCTGTAGTATGAACATAGCCGTAACCGAAATAATAAAAAAGCGGTTCACCTGTTTTTCAGTTATCGAAAATATACTCCTTGGGCTTTGTTCTTCAGGAGCAAGCCGCATAACTTTTCCGTATTTTTTTCCGACATAAAATACAAGCAGAAAAATAACCGCCGCAGTAAATATAACCGCATATATGTTTTTGAATATTACGGTGGCTGCTCCGATAAAAATAATACTGAAAATAAATGTAAATAAATATCCGAACAGGATATTTCCCCTTATCTTTAATCTGTGCATAAAATTACTCCAAAGATAAAAATCTTAACATTATTGTTCTCTTACAGCTTCAAATATTGTTCCGGGATTATGACCGTCCATAAGCTCGTACAGAATTTCGGGATTGCTGCCGTTTATTACACAGCATTCGATACCGCTTTGGGTTGCGATTTCGGCAGCAGCTACCTTTGTGGACATTCCCCCCGTACCACGGTTTGAGCCTGTTCCGCCTGCCATTTTCTTTATTTCATCATCTATTTCAGGAACACGCTTCAAAAGCCTTGCATAAGGGTCAACTCTGGGATTTGTTTCAAACAGTCCGTCAATATCCGTCATAATTATAAGCCTGTCAGCACTCACAAGCTTTGCTACCAATGCCGAAAGCATATCGTTGTCACCAAAGTTTGCACCCTCGATTTCATCTGTTGCCACGCTGTCATTTTCGTTTACAACGGGAATTATACGCATTGCAATAAGTGCTTCAAAGGTGTTGAGTGCGTTTATACGCAGAAGCTCATCATCAATAACGCTTCTGGTCAACAGTATCTGAGCAACCGTATTGTCATACTCACCGAAAATTTTATCGTACATAAACATAAGCTCACACTGCCCGATAGCGGCTATTGCCTGTTTTTGAGGAGTTTCTGAGGGCTTTTCCTTTATTCCGAGCTTGCCTACTCCTACTCCAAGAGCTCCCGAGCTTACAAGGATAATTTCGTTGCCCGAATTCTGAAGGTCACTTATTACCCTGCACAGCTGCTGAAAGCGGCGTAAATTCAGCTTGCCGTTTTCATATGTAAGTGTTGATGTTCCGACCT
Organism: uncultured Eubacteriales bacterium; assembly: GCA_900316615.1. Taxonomy (GTDB): domain Bacteria; phylum Bacillota; class Clostridia; order Oscillospirales; family Acutalibacteraceae; genus CAG-964. Next base: position 2,348 of record ONDU01000016.1, read on the forward strand.
TTATGACTATCCTTTTATTTTTTTCCATAAGAAAGCCTCTTTTCCGAAAATCTGTTGATGTTTCACTGCGTAAAGGCAGATTGTGCGGTGTATCGGGGCGATTGAAAATACTTGCGGAAATTTCCGCAAGAGATTTAAAAGCAAAGCTTTTAAATCGGCAAAAGCGTAGCTTTTGCGATTTTCAATCGCAGCCTGAGTATAGCAGAGAGCAGCCTTTACATCAAAAAATATAAATTGGTTTCTGCCTAAAGAGTTATTATACATTAAAAATATTCTCTTGACAATACAGGAAAAACATTTATAATTGATAGTATACCCCACCACAGGGGGGAGGGAGTGACAGCTATGACTAAAAAGACCTTTAATGTTACAGGTATGACCTGTGCCGCATGCAGTGCGAGAGTAGAAAAAAGCGTCTCAAAAACAAGCGGAGTTGATAAGGTAAGTGTAAATCTTTTAACCAACAGTATGGAAGTGATTTATGACGAAAATACCCTTACACCAAAGGAGATTATATCTGCTGTAGAAAAAGCAGGCTACGCAGCAGTAGTAAAGGGAAACAAAAAGAAATCTGCTTCCGCTTCACAGGAAGAAAACGGCAGTATTTTTGAAAGTGAAGCAAAAGCCTTGAAAAATCGTCTTATATATTCAGCAATATTTTTAATACCGCTGTTCTACATTTCGATGGGGCATATGCTGGGACTGCCTCTGCCTCCTTTTCTTCACGGAAAGGGAAATGAAACAGCATTTGCATTTACTCAGTTTTTGCTTACCGTACCTATAGTATTTATCAATATCAGCTATTTTAAAAACGGCTTTAAAAATTTATGCAGGCTTAGTCCCAATATGGATTCCCTTATAGCAATAGGTTCTTCTGCGGCTATAGTATACGGAATTTTTGCCGTATACAGAATAGGCTGGGGATACGGACACGGTGATTATGAAACTGTGGCAAAGTATTCAATGGATTTATACTTTGAATCCGCAGGAACTATTCTTACTCTTATAACTTTGGGAAAGCTTCTTGAAAGCAGGGCAAAAAGAAAAACCACAGACGCAATAAGCAGTCTGGTCAGACTACAGCCAAAGACAGCGTTTGTCATACGAAACGGAGCTGTGGAAGAAATACCCGTAGAGAACGTACAATACGGAGATACAGTATCGGTAAAGCAGGGAAGTACAATTCCCGTAGACGGTGTTATCGTCGGCGGAAGCTGTACGGTTGATGCTTCCGCAATAACAGGCGAAAGCATACCTGTTGAAAAGAATATCGGTGATAAGGTAACAGGTGCAACAATAAATACAAGCGGATATATTGAAATTAAAGCAACAGGTATCGGTGAAGAAAGTACATTAAGCAGCATTATCCGTCTTGTTGAAGAAGCTTCTGCAAGTAAAGCTCCTGTTGCAAGAGCAGCAGATAAAATAAGCGGAGTATTTGTACCTGTGGTTATATGCATAGCCGTTTTGGCAGCATTTGTATGGTTTATTCTCGGCAAAGACCTTGAATTCAGTCTTTCAATAGGAATAGCAGTACTTGTCATATCATGTCCCTGTGCCTTGGGACTGGCAACTCCTACCGCCATAATGACGGGAACGGGCAGAGGTGCTCAGATGGGGATTCTGATAAAGTCAGCCGAAGCCTTGGAAAAAGCAGGAAAAACAGATACAGTTGTTCTTGATAAAACAGGAACGCTGACAGAAGGCAAACCCAAAGTAACAGATATTATAGTACTTTCGGGTACTGAAAAAGAACTGACTGATATTGCCGTATCTGTAGAAAGACTTTCGGAACACCCTCTCGCAAAGGCAATAGCAGAATACGGAAAAGAAAAGGGCTTTTCGGAAAAAGCCGTAAGCAATTTCAAAAGCTATGGAGGAATGGGCATATCGGCAGAGGCAGGCGGTGATTTTATACTGGCAGGAAATATCAGGCTTATGAATACCAACGGTATAAATTCGGATTCTGTGAAGAAAATAACCGACAGGCTTGCAAGCGAAGGAAAAACTCCGCTGTTTTTTGCAAAAAACGGAATTATGCTTGGTATAATAGCCTTGGCAGATACCGTAAAGGAAAGCAGTAAAACGGCAGTACGTGAGCTTTTCGATATGGGGATTGACGTTGCTATGCTTACCGGTGACAACAAAGCAACGGCAGACGCTATAGGAAAAACGTGCGGTATAGAGAAAATAGAGTCCGAGGTTATGCCGCAGGACAAAGAAGCCTATATAAGAAAGCTTCAGGACAGCGGTCATAAGGTTACAATGGTAGGTGACGGAATTAATGACGCTCCCGCACTTGCCAAAGCCGATACAGGCGTGGCTATCGGAGCAGGTACGGATATTGCAGTGGATTCGGCAGATGTTGTTTTGGTAAGAAGTGACCTTAACGATGTTGTCAGGCTGATAAAGCTCAGCCGAAAGACATTGAAAAATATAAAGGAAAATCTTTTCTGGGCACTTTTATATAACTCCTTGGGCATACCGCTTGCAGCAGGTGTTTTTTACGGCATTTCAGGCTGGAAGCTCAACCCGATGTACGGTGCGGCGGCTATGTGTGTAAGCTCCGTATGTGTAGTTTCAAATGCGTTAAGACTTAGGAAATATACGCCTAAGCTTAAATATTCAGTCAGCGAAAATAAAAATATTTCGGATAAACACGTAAATAATGATACTGCTTTGTCCGAAGAAGAACAAATTGTAAAGGTGGAAAATTCTATGACTAAAAAGGTTGTTATTGACGGTATGATGTGCACTCATTGCTCGGGAAGAGTAGAAAAGGCTCTGAACGCTGTTCCGGGAGCTTCGGCAAGTGTCGATCTGGAAAGCAAGACTGCAACGGTATCAGGTGATGTTACCGATGAAGCTATAATAAACGCTGTAACGGAAGCAGGATATACCGTTCTGGAGATTAAGTGATATGCAGTGTGATTGTAATAAGACTATAAATCTTCTGAAAACCGCAGGAGGACAGATTGACGGAATAATAAATATGATTGAGGACGACAGATACTGTATTGATGTTATAACTCAGATTATGGCAACGCAGGCTATACTGAGAAAAGCATCATCAATAATTCTCAAGGGTCATATGGAGCATTGCGTAAACGCTGCCTTTGAAAGCGGAAACGAACAGGAAAAAAACGAGAAGATAGATGAAATCATAAAGCTTTTTGACAAAATCAATAAGTAATCACATTGCCCGGCCTGAGATACGGGAGAAAAAGCTTTAAGCTTAAACCCGGCAAACAATATGTCCCCGACAGCCGATTAAATCCGACCGTTGGGGACTGTTATGCTTTCCGTAATATCGGTTAAAGTATACTCAGGCTTTGAAGTGCACTGAGAACGTACATAAGTATAAACAAAGTAACTATGATGTACATAATAGGGTGAACTTCCTTGAATTTTGCTTTTGCAACTCTTACAACTACGTAAGCAATAAATCCGAAAGCGATACCGTCCGTTATAGACCAGAAGAACGGCATACCTACAACGGTAAAAAAGCAAGGTACGGCTACCTCAAAATCTGCCCAGTCTATATCCTTAAGCGAAGAACACATCATAATTCCGACTATAATCAACACGGGAGCTGTTGCCGAAGTAGGAACAAGACCTACCAGCGGAGAAAGAAACAGGGACAATGCAAAGCAAATTCCCGTTACTGTAGATGTGAGTCCCGTTCTTCCGCCTGCTGCGATACCAGCGGTTGACTCTACGTATGTTGTAACCGTGGACGTACCGAAAACAGCACCTGCCGAGGTAGCAATAGCGTCAGCAAGCATAGCTCTTTCGATTTTGGGAAGATTTCCGTTTTCATCGAGATAGCCTGCCTTGTCTGCCGCACCTATGAGAGTGCCTATCGTGTCGAACATATCAACCAGAAGCAAGGTTATCAGCACAGCAAGAAGCGAGGCGAGAGGTGCCGAGAAAAGCTCTCCGAAGCCGACAAAGCACTGTCCGAACATGGAAAAGTCAAGTGCAGGAACAAAGCTTTCGGGTGCCTTTATACCCATATCAACGCTGAAAACAAACTGGCATATATTTGCTGCTATGGCTGTTACTATCATACCAATAAATATGGCACCCTTTACCTTCTGAATCAAAAGTATGGTTATTATTACAAGACCGAAAAGGGACATTATAACAGTAGGGTTGGCGAAGCTGCCGAGGTCTACCACTGTAGGAGCACCGCTGCTCTCACCGATTACTATACCCGAATTTGCAAAGCCTATAATTGCGACAAAAAGTCCGATGCCTGCCGAGATAGCTTTTTTCAGACTGTACGGTATAGCGTTTACGATGGCAGACCTTGCACCCGTAACAGTAAGGAAGATAAAGAATATACCTCCCAAAAATACTCCCGCAAGAGCCGCCTTTGCGGAGAGTCCGAAGCCTAAGCACAGTGTATATGCAAATACTGCGTTCAGTCCCAGTCCCGGAGCCTGAGCCATAGGATAGTTCGAGAGCCAGCCGACAAGCCATGTACCGAGTGCCGCACCGATACAGGTTGCTGTAATTACGGCAGTATCCTCCATAGTACCGGGCAAATCTGCAAGTGCAGGATTGCTTCTTCCGATTACTGTAGGATTAAGAAAGATTATGTATGCCATGGTAAGGAATGTTGTAATACCGGCAACAATTTCTGTTCTTATTGTTGTACCGTGTTCTTTGAGCTTAAACAGTTTTTCCAAATGTGTTTCCTCCTTAGAAAATTTTGGGGAATTTTAAATTCCAACATAAATTATAAATAAATATAAAATTTTTTTCAATAATTAATCAATAATTTATTTAACTTTTAACATCACTTTGTTCATTATTTTTCAGAGAATTATCTTATAATATGTTATGTACAAGCTGAAATTATTGTGGTATAATTGCAAAGAGCTTACACAGGCAGAAATGTGTAGAAAACAGGAGGTTTTTATGAGCAGGTCTAAAAAGGTTTTGATTGTTGACGATGATACAAATATTTGCGAGCTTCTGAGGCTGTACATCGAAAAGGACGGATACGATACGGTTATAGCGAATACGGGAACACAGGCTATCAGGCTTTTTGAGCAGGAAAAGCCCGATCTGATAATGCTTGATATTATGCTGCCGGAGCTTGACGGCTGGCAGGTATGCAGGGAGATAAGAAAGAAATCACCTGTTCCTATAATTATGCTTACTGCAAAGGGAGAGGTCTTTGACAAGGTTCTTGGTCTTGAGCTGGGAGCTGACGACTACGTTGTAAAGCCCTTCGAGGCAAAGGAAATTATTGCAAGAATACGTGCGGTTTTAAGAAGAACAAGCTCATCCGATGAGCCGAACGTAAAAGAGGTTGTATGGGATAAGCTTTCCATAAACCTGACGAACTATGAGCTGAAAATAAACGGTGTAAAGGTAGACACTCCCCCCAAGGAGCTTGAGCTTCTTTATCATCTTGCGAGCAAGCCCAACAGGGTATTTACAAGAGATCAGCTTCTTGACGAGGTATGGGGCTTTGACTACTACGGAGATTCAAGAACAGTTGATGTACACGTAAAAAGACTGAGAGAAAAAATAGACGGAGTATCACCCAAATGGGAGCTTAAAACCGTATGGGGTGTCGGTTATAAATTTGAGACTAAAGAATAATTATGGTATTGGATTTATAAGACTTTCATATAAGCGTTATTTGAGGGGGACATTTATATGCTGGTAACCGGAAGGAAAAGTCTTTTTGCACAATACCTTACCGTAAGTCTTGTTATTGTATTTATAAGCTTTGTTATACTGGGGACAATGCTGGTCTTTTTTGTAGCGAGATATTCTGACGAGGACAGAAAATCACTGCTTCTGGAAAATGCGGGAAGAGTTTCCGAGCTTATGTCTGAGCAGACTGTTGTTGTAAACAATAATGTTCACATAGGCGATACGGAAACAGTATGGCTTTCCAGTGTTATACAGACTATATCCGCAAGCATAAATGCAGATATTTTTGTTACCGATACAAAAGGAAAGACGCTTCTGTGCAATGACGGAGGAATATACAATCATCTGTACAGTACAGTGCCGGAGGATATCTGCGAGCAGGCAGTACGCGGAAGAATGTTTATAAAGAGCAGTCTCGGAGATATATACGGAGAGCCTCGCTATGTTGCAGCGGTACCGATAATTACGGACGTTGGTTCAAGCAAGGAGCTTACAGGTATAGTATTTGCAACTACCGATGTAGTAAGCTTTTCAAATTCAAAAGGTGAGATTATAAGAATATTTTTCTATGCGGCGATAGCTACGTTTGCCATAGTTGCCTGTATAATATGGTTCTTTTCGTTCAAGATGATAAAGCCGCTGAGACAGATGTCGATAGCAGCCAAAAAGCTTGCAAACGGAGATTTTTCCGTAAGGGTTCCTGTAACAAGCAGCAGTGAGGTAGGAACACTTGCAAGGGCATTCAATGAAATGGCAAATTCGCTGTCCGTTTCGGAAACGACCAGAAGGAACTTCATAGCCAACGTATCGCACGAGCTGAAAACGCCTATGACCACCATAGCGGGATTTATTGACGGTATATTGGACGGTACAATACCGCAGAATAAGCAGAAGCAGTATCTGAGGATTGTTTCTACGGAAGTAAAAAGGCTTTCAAGGCTTGTAGCATCTATGCTGTCTCTTTCCAGAATAGATAACGGCGAGCTTCGCATAAGTAAGCAAAGCTTTAATCTTGCTGATGTTGTTATTTCTACGCTTCTGACCTTTGAACAGAAAATTGAGGAGCGTCATATTGATATTCAGGGCTTGGATACCTGTATGAAGCCCGTCAAGGTAGAGGGTGATCCTGACCTTATATATCAGGTGGTTTACAATCTTTTTGAAAATGCAGTTAAATTTGTTGATACGGGCGGATACATAAAAGTAACCCTTACGGAATTTTCTGACAGAACAGAGCTGGAAATCAAAAACAGCGGTCACGGCATAGAGCCTGATGAGCTGGTTCATATTTTTGAGAGATTCTATAAAACGGATAAATCGAGAAGTCAGGATAAGAACGGTATGGGCTTGGGTCTTTACATAGTAAAAACAATTATGCATCTTCACGGCGGAGATATAACTGCAAGCAGTGTGGTTGATGAATACTGCAGCTTTACTCTGTGGCTGCCAAGAAATAAGCCTCAGGGCGGTGTAAAGGGTCGCTTCAACAGTAAGAAAAAGAGCGGCGGTTCATCAGTTACCGTATTAGGCTCAGACGGAACTATAGTATCTACTGCCGAAACCATTGAGGAGCAGCATATAGATGATTAGCATAAGGAGGAATATGCTTGACGGACAACAATAACGGTCTTTCCGAGAAAGCTTCCGACAAAAACAGCAGGGAAAGCTTATCAGATGACTATTATAATAAAACTGATGTTAAAGCTGATGTTAATTTGAATGACAATACGGATTTTGGCGGCGAGCATACTGTCTATAATGCCGATGTTACCGCAGATTTGGAGGAGCATAAAAATACATTTGAGCAGGAGGAGAAGATTTCAGGTATGCAGGAAATTTATTCCAATTCTGCCGCTGTAAGTCCGTCAGACTTTGATGCTGCTGATAAAAATAAATCTGAGGCAGAAAAAAACGAACCTTATGAAAATCCGTATAACGTAAACAAAGGACAGTATCAAGGTGAAGCTGTTACCGCAGAGGTTCAGTATGTTCCTTATTATGAGGGAATACAGCTGCCTGAAGGGGTATATCCTCAGCTTATAAACGGAAGGTTGTATTATCCTGTACCTGTAATAAAAAAGAAAAAAGGCTCTGTTGCTGTAAAGGTATTTATGTCTGTGATGGTTCTCCTTACCGTAACGCTGACAGTTATTCTGATTTTGTGGAATATGGGACTGAAGGACGGCTTCGGCAACAAAAACAGCAATATTTTTACATTTGAGCTTCCGACGGAAATATATGTTGAAAATCCTACCTCAGCTGAAAATATCGGAAAATATGCAGATCCCAACGGTCCCGAAATAAATCTGACAGACAATGATACACAGGCAGGAAGTACCGAAAAGGCATATGAAGCTTTGTCAGTCAGCGTGGTTTCTGTTGCGGTTTATGATAAGGACGAAAATCCCGTTGAAAATTCCCCGCAGAGTGAAGGTACAGGCATAATAATAAGCGATGACGGTTATATAGTTACAAACAGTCACGTTGTAAATGATGATGCTGAAAGCAACGTTTATGTTACTACAAAGGACGGAGAAGAGCTTTCTGCGGTTGTAGTTGGCTGTGACGTTAGGACAGATATTGCGGTTTTAAAAGCAAACAATCCTCCGAAGCTTACGCCGGCCGTTTTTGCGGATTCTTCTAAGCTGAAGGTAGGTCAGGACGTTGTGGCAATAGGAAGTCCCGGAGGAAGCAGTTATTCAAGTTCCCTTACACGGGGGATTGTGTCAGCTCTCAACAGAAATCTTGACGGAACTGCCGTAACGTATATTCAGACCGATGCGGCGATAAATCCCGGCAATTCGGGAGGCCCGCTAGCAAATCTCAACGGTCAGGTTATAGGTATAAATACGATAAAGATTGTAAACACACAGTATGAGGGTATGGGCTTTGCAATTCCCAGTGTTACCGTAAAGGAAATAGCCGACTGTATAATCAAAAACGGTTACGTAAAAAACAGACCGCAGCTTGGAATAATAAGCAGGGAAATTTCCGTTTCAATGGCAAAGGATACCAATACCGTAGCAGGTATTTATGTTCAGAAAATTCAGGACAACAGTCCGCTGAAAAATACAAGGCTTAAGGAGGGAGACATAATTACAGAAATTGACGGTATAGAGGTCAGTTCGTTTTATAAGCTTTTCACCGTTCTTGACAGCCATAATATAGGAGATGAGGTCAAGGTTTCCGTTTGCAGAATTTCCAATGAGGACAAATCGAAAAAAGAAAGGTTTGATTTGCAGATAACCTTAATAGGAGATTGATTTTAAAAAATCGCAACATAAAATTTAGGTCAAGCCTTTTTAAAGGCTTGCGGGTCAAGGGCAGAGCCCTTGCGGTTTCCAAAGGCAGAGCCTTTGGTCAGGATTTTAAAGGGTGAAGCCCTTTAACGGAAATTATTCATTGCCCCGATGCCGCTTAGCGGTATCGGGGCTTTCTGACTGTTTGTAACGGAATTTTGAAAAAATTCCGTCACCAACTATACATATTTTTAATATAATGTAGTGTAACTAATCGAAAGGAGGCAAATGTGTATGTGTCTTGGTAATGTTTTTGGAAACAACAGCTGCTGTTGGATTATAATTCTTATTATAGTTCTTCTCTCATGCTGCGGAAACAATGGAGAGAATAACGGCTGTGGCTGCGGCTGCTAATAAATCGGAATAGCTGAATAAAAGATGTATATAATAAAGTGGTTATATTTCGACAATAAGTTGGGGTATAACCACTTAATTTTTTCAGGCGGATTATTGGCTCAAGGGCTTTGCACGAAAATCCCGATAAAGGCTCTGTCTTTGAAAAGATGTGAACCTTTGAAAAAATTCAGTCAAAGCGTTCGGGATTTCTCCGTCAGAAAGTGCAGTTAATATTATACATTGTGGAGGCTGGTAAAATATGTGCGGAATAGCAGGTTGGCTTGACAGGTATACTGATTTGACAGAAAAACGGACAGTTGTCGAAAATATGATACATTCGTTAAAAAGGAGGGGACCCGATCAGCAGGGTATTTTTTTCAGCGAAGAAAAGGACGTATGTCTTATGCACAGAAGGCTTGCCGTTATAGATCCCGACGGAGGAATACAGCCTATGACAAAGGAGGGACGCTTCGGAAAATACACTGTAGTGTATAACGGAGAGCTTTACAATACAAAGGAGCTTACGGACGAATTGAAAAAAGAAGGTTATACCTTTGATACACACTCTGATACGGAGGTGTTGCTGACAGCATATATTCATTGGGGAGAAGAGTGTGCAGACAAGCTGAACGGTATATTTGCTTTTGCGGTTTATGACCACAAAAACAAAAAGCTCTTTGCCGCAAGAGACAGAATAGGAGTAAAACCGTTTTTTTACTATCAATATAAGGGAGGCTTTTTATTTGCATCTGAAATAAAGGCTATGCTGAAATGTCCTGTTCTGAAGCCTGTTACAGATGAGCAGGGACTTATGGACATATTCTTCATAGGACCCGGAAGAAGCGGCGGAAGCGGTATTTTCAAGAATGTTTATGAGCTTCTGCCTGGCGAGTGCGGAGTTTACAAGGGCGGAATATTCAAAAAAAGAAAATATTTCAAGCTTAAAGCAAAGCCGCATACTCAAAGTGCAGATGAAACTGTAGAATATATGAGGTGGCTTTTGAAAGATGCCGTTACACGTCAGCTTATATCAGACGTACCGCTTTGTACTTTTCTTTCGGGCGGATTGGATTCCAGTATAATAAGCAAAATATCCTCGGATTATTTTAAGGAACATAACAAGGGCAGGCTTACGACATATTCCGTAGATTATGAGGATAACAGCAAATATTTTCAGAAAAGTCTTTTCCAGCCGAACTCAGACAGTGACTATATAAGTCTGATGAGCGATTTTGCAGAAACAAACCACAGGAACATAATCCTTGACAACAAATCCGTATACGAGGCTTTGTATGACAGCGTAAGGGCGAGGGATTTGCCCGCTATGACAGATGTTGATTCATCGCTGCTGCTTTTTTGCAGAGAGGTAAAAAAGGATTTTACGGTAGCACTTTCGGGAGAATGTGCAGATGAGCTTTTCGGAGGTTATCCGTGGTATCATAACGAGAGGATACTGTTTGAGGATACTTTCCCGTGGTCCAGAAGTCTTGATATAAGGAGAAGTGTTCTTAAAAAGGGACTGCTGCCCAAGGGTGAGGAATATGTTCGTGAAAGGTATCTGTCAACGGTCAGGTCAGCAGATAAGCTTCCCGGGGACAGTCCGCTGGAGAGACGTATGAGAGAAATGTTTCTGCTGAATTTCAACTGGTTTATGCAGGGTCTGCTTGACAGAAAGGACAGGTGCAGTATGTACAGCGGTCTGGAGGTAAGAGTTCCTTTCTGTGATTACCGCCTTGTTGAATATGCCTACAATATGCCGTGGTCAATAAAGGCTCTTAACGGCAGGGAAAAGGGTATCGTGCGAAAGGCTGTGGAGGGAATATTGCCTGACGGGATTGTGTGGAGAAAAAAAAGCCCTTATCCTAAAACTCATAATCCGATATATTTTTCAATGGTATGTGATGCCGCAGAAAAAATGATTGAGCAAAATTCTCCGATTATGCAGTTTATTGATAAGGAATCTGTCAGGGAGATTATGGAAAATCCCGACGGAATATCATCGCCGTGGTACGGTCAGCTTATGAAAGCACCTCAGATACTTGCATATCTGCTTCAGATTAATTTCTGGCTGAGTGAGTACGGCGTTGATATTGAATTGTAGCTGGGCGGGAGAGCACTGCGATTGCAGACCGTTTCGGACGAATGTCCGAAACGAAATTCCAAGCGAATGCTTGAAATTTGACAAAAGCGTATGCTTTTGTCGTCTGCAATCGCCGCCTGAGTGCAGACGCAGGCTTTTATATATTTTTTATAAATACTTTGCTATGCCGTTAAGAATAATATTTTCCGCCAGTGAAGCCATTGTTGCGGGAGATTCTTTTGCACCTGTATTCAGCCAGTTCAAAATCAGACCTACACAGCCGTATACTATGAAAAAGTAACAGTGTTCCACCATAGCGGATTCTTTACCGTAAATCTGTATTACCCTGTCATATATATATTTGAAAAGCTGTCTTGTAAAGCTTAAATCTCCGTGTTCGGAAAGCATTACAAGGCAGAAGTCATTGTTGTCGAGAATAAATCTGAACATAGGCTCGAGGTGTGTGTCCTTAAGGCTTACAATATCCTTCTTGGATTCATCAAGAACTTCCTTGAGATTATTGAAAAATTCCATTTCAACCTGTTCAAACAAATCGAAAACATCTCTGTAATGCAGATAAAATGTACCACGGTTTATGTCTGATTTTTCGCACAGCTCCTTTACGGTTATGTGATTTATGCTTTTTTCTTTCATAAGTGCGATAAGGGATTGCTTGAGAACTGCCCTTGTTTTTCTTACACGTCTGTCTTGTGCTTCCATAAATTTCACCTTTCTGAACTTGAATAATAAAAATGTTAATTAGAATACAAACTGTCTAAAATTGTTTATTGCGTTTTTTATATATTATATTATAATAGATATTGGTTGAAAATCAACACTTTGTTTATTAATTGAGGTGAATTTTGTATGAGTGAGAAAAAAAGGACGGTTTTTCTTAAAATTTTTGTTGCAGCGGCATTACTCGTTGTAATGTTAATTCCGTCGATATATGCCTGCATATTTCTCGGCTCTATGTGGGATCCGTACGGAAATATAAACGAGCTTCCCGTTGCGGTAGTAAACCGCGATAAACCTGTGACGTATCAGGGCAAAAAGCTTTCTGTAGGGAATGATTTGGTTGATAAACTCAAGAAAAATGAATCTCTGAAATTCAGCTTTGTAGATGACAGGGCTGCACAAGAGGGCATAGAGAACGGAACGTACTATATGGTAATTACAATTCCCGAAGATTTTTCAGAAAATTCAACCACGCTTATGACGGATAATCCGAAGAAAATGGATCTCAATTACGCAACAAATCCCGGAAAGAACTATATTGCGTCAAAAATGAGTTCAACAGCTTTGGACAGGATATGCAGGGAAATAGAAAGCTCTGTAACAGAAACCTATGCACAGTCCGTGTTTGACGAAATAGGAAGTACGGCAAACGGTCTGAGCAACGCCGCTGACGGTGCAGACAAAATAGAAAGCGGAGTTAAGCAGCTAGAGGACGGAAACGGAAAGATTACAGATAATTTAAAGCTTCTTTCCGACAGTACGGTTAAGCTGAAGGACGGTGCAGTTACTCTTGACGGCGGAATAAAAGCTTATACAGACGGCGTTGCCGCAGTCAATTCAGGAGCGTGGCAGCTGAACAGCGGTTTAAGAACTCTTGACGGAAGCGTACCGACGCTGACATCAGGTGTGCAGTCACTTCTCAGCGGAGGACTTTCGCTGAAATCAGGCTTGCTTGCATATACTGACGGAGTTTCAAAGGTAAATAACGGAGCAGATACTCTGAATATGAATTCTGAAAAGCTAAATTCGGGAGCAGGCAGTCTTGTTGACGGAAGCAATACTCTGTATAAAGGTATTGTTACCTACACAGACGGAGTAAAGGCTGCAAATCTGGGAGTACAGACCTTGGATAAAAATTCAGCGGCAGTTATGTCAGGCTCAGGTGCTTTGGTGAATGGTGCAGAAGCTCTTTACAACGGAATCAACGCTTATACAGATGGAGTAGACACTGCGGACAGCGGAGCAGGACAGCTTACAGCTAACTCTCAGACTCTCAGGAGCGGAGCTGCGGAGTTGTCAGACGGAGCAGCGACCCTCTCAGAAGGAATTAATGCTTATACCGGAGGAGTAAATCAGGCAAATGTCGGAGCAGGACAGCTTACAGAAAATTCTCAGACTTTAAGAAGCGGAGCTGCGGAGTTGTCAGACGGAGCAGCAACGCTCTCAGACGGAGTCAGCGAGTATACAAAGGGTGTAGATACAGCAAATAACGGAGCAAAACAGCTTACTGCAAACTCAGAAAGTATTAGAAACGGTATAAATAGTTTAAGCAGCGGTTCATCAAATCTCAGCAGCGGTATGAACAGCCTGAACGATGGTCTTGGTGTAATTTCGGATAGTTTGAGCAGTGCCGTCAATGAGGAAAATCAATATAAGCTGTCACAGCTTTCTCAGGGACTTTCTGCCTTGAACAATGGTATATCGGAATTGAATTCAAATGTAAAGGAAGCAGGAGACAACGGCTTATCCGCAAATCTGACAAATACGGGAGCTAATCTTAAATCTACAGGTCTTGGTTTGTCAAATGCGGGAGAGGGTGTCAGGGAGCTTCAGACTGAAATACAGAAAATTTCTTCTTCTGACTGGTTCAGAAAGTTAGATGCCGAAACACAGAAAGAAATAATCGGAGGTCTGACAGCTTCTGCACAGAAGATAGGCGGAGGTCTTTCACAGGCACAGCAGGGACTTGAAAATGCTTCGGCTACACTGTCATCTGCGGGAACATCTGCAAAGAAAACCGCTCAATCCATAGAAACGGTAAAGGGAAGTACAGATAAAATAAGCCAAAATTCGGCTATACTTCTTCCTGCTGCGGAAAAGCAGCTTTCAGGCTTATATGGCGGTCTGGCAAATGTAAAATCAGCTCTTGACACGAATATAATACCGGGTGCAAAAGGTCTGAACAACGGAGCGGCTTCGCTGAAACAGGGTTCATCTCAGTTGAAGGAGGGTATAAATGCCTATACGTCAGGTGCGGACAGTCTTGCATCAGGTCTTGGACAGCTATCGAAAAACAGCGGTGCGTTAAGTACAGGTATATTCAGAATTAAGAGCGGAGCGGATACACTCAGCAGAGGAATAAATGCCTATACACTGGGAGCAGACACGCTTGCCACGGGTATAGGACAGCTTTCGCAAAACAGTAAGGCGTTAAGCACAGGTGCGGATAACCTTAAAAACGGAGCATACAGTCTCAGTACGGGAGTAAGCTCGTATACAGTCGGAGCAGATACTCTCGCAGGAGGCATTGCACAGATTGCAGTAAACAGCGAAGCTCTGAACAGCGGTGCTTCCCGGTTGAGAAACGGCACGGTTTCGTTGAATTCGGGTCTTAATGAATATACTACAGGAGTAAACACTCTTGCCCAAGGTACACAGACACTTTCAGATAACAGCGATACACTTAAAAACGGAAGCAAAAAGCTTTCGGAAGGTGCAAAGTTACTGAATGATGGCTTGCTTACGTACACAGACGGTGTGCTTTCACTGAAAAACGGTATAAACGAGATTAATAAGAACAGTACGGCACTGAATAATGGTGCAGAACAGCTTGTAAGCGGTGTAGGAACGTTAAACGGCAAAATACCTGATTTGTCAGGCGGTGTAACTCAGTTAGTCAGCGGTTCTTCAACGCTGGCAGACGGAACACAAAAGCTTCAGAACAATTCTGCAAAGCTTGTTGACGGAGGCGGTCAGCTTGCAGAGGGTGCGGAAAAACTTTCGGACGGTTCAAAACAACTGTATGCCGGTTCTGAAAAGCTCGGAAGCGGTATGCATACACTCGGCAGCGGTGCTGAAAAGCTGTACAAGGGCTTGTCAGACGGTGCGAAAAAAGCAAACGAAACATCACTTTCAGAGTCATCAAAGGAAATGTTTGCATCTCCCGTACAGACTCACGAAACACAGATTTCTACAGTGGAAAATAACGGCTCTGCAATGGCTGCATATATGATGTGTGCAGGTCTTTGGGTTGCGGCACTTGCTTTCTGTGTTCTCATAAACGTAGAAAAAGACCCCGAAAGAATAAAAGAAGATATGACAGTCAGGAGAAGGAGAGTAATACAGCTTATAGTCTTTGCCATAGGCTCTGGAGCAATTCTTGTAACGCTTCTTATGCTTATAAACGGAATGCGTCCTGCTTATGTAGGCAGAACCTTTGCACTTGCTATTATGACATCTCTTTCATTTACATGTATTATTTACCTGTTCAATGTATTGATGGGTAAGATAGGTTCTTTCCTGCTTATCATTATACTTGTATTGCAGCTCGGAAGTGCGGGCGGCACATATCCTCTCGACCTTTCACCGAGTATATACAGAGCGATGAATCCGTTCTTCCCGTTCTCCTATGCTGTGGAGGGCTTCAGAAGAACTATTGCTACAGGACAGGATATAACAAAAATTATGTTCGTACTTGCTGCTTTTGCAATCGTTTCGGCAGCACTGAGCATAATTGTAAGTTTTGTAAAGGTTAAACATTACAGACAAGACAGGTTCTCTTTTGAAGCTCTTATGGATAAAGCCTTTTCATAAACGAAAATTTCTATATCCCTCAAATATATATGTATTAACAGCGAAGGCTGCGGTATACAAATTGATTTGTATGCCGCAGCCTTCGTTGTTTCATACTGTTTCCGAGTCCGAGCCTGTGCGGCAGAGTGTGCGATTGCAGACCGTTTCGGACAAACGTCCGAAACGAAATTTCAAGGGATACCTTGAAATTTGACAAAAGCGAACGCTTTTGTCGTCTGCAATCGCAGCCTGAGCGAAGACGCAGGCTATATTTGTCGCTGTACACAGTCAGCTTTTGTCACGCTGTTTTGTTACAAGTGAGAACATATACCCGAATATTATTGCGGAAGTTATTCCTGCTGCCGCAGCAGTTATTCCGCCTGTCAGTATACCGACAGCTCCGCTTTCGGAAATGGCTTTTTTAACTCCCTCAGCCATAGTATACCCAAAACCGCAAAGCGGAACGGTAGCACCTGCTCCTGCAAATTCGACCAAAGGCTTGTACACTCCGAGTGCAGTCATAATAACTCCGGCTACAACAAAGCTTACAAGTATTCTTGCAGGCGTTAACTTTGTCTTGTCAATAAGCAGCTGTCCTATTACGCATATAATGCCGCCTACCCAGAAAGCGTTTATATAATCCATTTTAAGGTTAACCTCTTTCCTTTGAATATATCTGTATTTTTGGCAGATGAGGTATGATATATTCATTTTGTCGGTATATTGTTCAGGCTTTTACGGTTTTTATCAGAGTATGGGCGATTGCATATGCGGCAGACGTGACTGCCGCATATACTTCAAAGCTTTGCTTTGAAGCAGTCAAAAGCTAAGCTTTTGACGTGAGCAATCGCATAGTTGACTGACAGCATATAACAGACCGCAAAAAATTACACAATAACTTAAAAATAACCGACTGCTATTGACAATATATCGCAGGGACAGGCTGTATAATTTTATTATAAAAATATCTCGGGGGACAAAAAATTATGAAAGAGCAGGTTACATCAGGCAGAAAAAGGGGAGAAGCCCGTATATTTTCCTCTGGAGCTTTTAAGGTCATATTATCGAATTTAATGTATGCAGTGTCAGGCTTTATGCTCTCCGTAGGAGCGGTGTTCGGAGCTTATGCACCGTTTGGAGCTTCCATTGTAGCGGCGGTTCCTTTCAGAAGGCTGGCGGCTACAGTAATAGGAACGGTATCGGGTTATCTTTTCATAATGCAGGGAAGCAGTTTCCGTTATATAGCCACAGCGTTGGCGATATGTGCTGTTCGCTGGACGCTGAGTGATTTATCCGGAATAACGGGAAAGGTACTGTATCCTGTTCTGCTTGCAGGAGTTCCAATGCTCGCTACAGGAATTATACTGGCGATAGTCGGCGGCTATCAGATAAGCCTTATAACGATGGCAGTGATAGAAGCACTTTTATCTGCGGCAGGAGCATATTTTTATTTTAAAGCGGTGAATATACTGAGAAGTACGCGGGGAATATCAACACTTAACAATCAGGAAATTGCCTGTCTTGTTATGAGCGGCTGTATACTTTTGTTATCGCTTACAGCCTTGCAGTTCGGAGGTGTTTCGCTGGGAAGAATATGTGCTGTACTTATAATTCTGATATGTGCAAGATACGGCTCGGTAAGCGGAGGCTGTATAGCAGGAGTATCAACGGGAGTAGTTTTCAGTATGGCGGACAGCTCTGTTAATTTTATTGCGGGAGGATATGCCTTCGGAGGAATAATGGCAGGACTTTTTTCATACATAGGAAAGCTGCCTACTGCTGTTATGTTTATTGCATGCAATACGCTTATGGCATTTCAGTCTCAGGATATAAATATAATTATAGCGTCTTTATATGAGGGAGTAATTGCAGGCATTATATTTATTCTTTTACCGTCAGAAATAGGAAACTTTGTTTCACAGATGTTTGCTGTACCATATGACAAGACAGGCTCTGACAGTATGAGAAAAAATGTAATAATGCGTCTGGAATATGCGGCAAAGGCACTTGAGGGAGTTTCTGTTTCAGTTGACAATGTTGCAGGAAAGATGAAAGAATTATATTCGCACAATATAGATACGGTTTTTAAAAAGACGGTAGACAATGTATGCGGAAGCTGCGGACTCAGGTCGTATTGCTGGGAGCGTGACAGGAATTTAAGCAGCAGTGATTTTGACAAGCTGACATCTGTTCTGATAAAAAACGGCAGGCTTACGGCAGAAGATTTTATAGAGAACTATACAAAAAAATGCTGTAAGGTTCAGGAGGTGGTAAATTCCGTAAATAAAAATTATGATTCATATATGGCGTATCTTTCCGCTGAAAGGAGGGTAGGAGAGATACGCTCGGTAGTTGCGGGACAGTTTTCGGGATTGGGAGAGATACTGTCTGAAATGGCAGATGAATTTGAAAATTATACTCAGTTTGACGTTTCAGCATCGGAAAGGGTAAGTACACTGATGAAGCTGCAGGGATTTACGCCTGCCGAGGTTAACTGCCGTACCGACAGAATGAACAGAATGACAGTAGAAATAGAAGTTCAGGATACGGACAGAAGTCTTATAAAGAAAGCACAGCTTGTAAAGGAAATATCGAAAGCCTGCGGAAGATATATGGATACCCCGTGTATAAGCGTAGTGCCTAACAAATGCAGGATACAGATGAGTGAAAGAGCTTTATACGATGTACAGATAGGAAGTGCCCAGCACATAAGCGGAAGAGGAAGGCTTTGCGGTGACTGCTTCAACTACTTTACGGACGGACTCGGAAGAATAGTAGCGGTTATAAGTGACGGTATGGGAACAGGCGGTCGTGCAGCGGTAGACGGAAGTATGGCTGAGGGAATAATGACAAGACTTATAAAGGCAGGCTTAGGCTTTGACTGTGCTTTACAGGTAGTGAACTCTGCATTGATGGTGAAGTCGGAAGATGAATCCTTAGCGACACTGGACATAGTGTGCATAGATTTGTTTACAGGTATAGCTGAGCTTATGAAAGCAGGAGCACCTGCTACCTATGTCAAAAAGGACGGAGTTGTTGAGCGTATAGATTTTTCGTCATTGCCTGTAGGTATTCTTGCAGATGTGAAGCTGGCACATAAAACGGTACACCTTGCGGATACGGACTGGGTGCTTATGGTGTCGGACGGTGCGGTATCATCGGGTGACAGAAAAATTATGGATATTATGAAAAACTGGACAGACGGCAGTGCTCAGGAAATGGCACAGGTAATCATAGCCGAAACACAGAACCGCAGTGATGACGGCTATGACGATGATATAACCGCAATAGCTATGAACATAATAAGCAATATAAAAGAGGAGTAGCAGTATTATCAAAAATATTTTTAATTCAGATATAATGTACTAAATATTGACTTTATCTTTGTAAATGTTACTAATTTTGTATGTGCGTTTATTCGTAATTTCGTAAGAAAATTTGTTAATGTATTGACTTGTAACCGTTTCTATTTTATAATAA
>ONDU01000011.1:0-9297 GCA_900316615.1 uncultured Eubacteriales bacterium
TGCTTTTCTTTTGCATTTTTATTATTGCATAGTTTCATGCTGTTGTAATTCTTTTTTTAATTAGAATTATATTTTTTGATTAAATCAGTGTTTCCATAGAGCCTATTTTTCTTGTAGGCTCTATTTGTTACCCCAACATTTATTATAGAGCCCTTTTACTTAAAAATCAGCGTGAACTGTGGCTTTTAATGAAATTTTTAATATCGTTATAAATTTCGGCAATTTTGAATTTATACTCATACTGTTCAGAATTTTGGGTTATATTGTATTCGTCCTCGGAAAGAACATCAGATAATTGTTTTCCGTCGTGCTTTTCTGCGGCAGAGAAGCAAAGAGGGGGAAACATTACGCACCACCAGTTATGCCCCTGTCCCTTGCCTATGGTGATACGCAAAGCAGTATAGTTTCCCGCAGGCAGGGTAAAGCTTTCGTATCGGCGTGTGCTGAAATATACGTTGTCCTCCAGTTTTCCGCTTACCTTGTAGTCGTATCCCAGTGAATTAACATAGCCTTGAGCGTTTTTTAAAATTTTGTCGAGATTGGTTGTTACGATATGCTCGGCTTCCCGTTTGTTTTCGGCTTTTTCAAAAAGCGAGCGTGAATTGTACAATATATAATCCCTGAGCTTGATTTTCAGGCTTTGATCCTGTTCACTGTCTGAATTTGCCAGTATATGAAGCCTTATTACGTGATTTGGAATATCCTCACATTGTGTGTTAAAGAATATTTGCGTAAAGATAAATGATAAAAAAAGTGCCGTCAAAATTGCTTTGGATAAATGTTTCAAGACAGAAGCAGTCCTTTCTATGTAGTGATAAAGCAATTATTGACGGTACACAAGTAATATATTCAGTTTTATATGAAATTATTTGCGGCTGCGGTTCAGCTGACTTTTACCCTTTAGTCTTTCTTTGATTTTGTTTTTAATTTTGCTGTTATAGGGCAGCTTGTTATTCTTGTAATCAATTACAGCCTGAACTCCGTAAACAGAGAGCAGGGCTAAAATTATAACAGAGCTGTATCTGTATCTGGGAGCTATTTCCTTGATTATGTATATGCAGAAATATCCCATAAAGTATATTGTCAGGAAGCTTCCGCTGTTTCTGAATTTTTTCAGCTTTAGTCCCGTAAGGGAAAGTATGGTAAAGAGCAGATACAGATAATGGTTTGCCAGTATCATTAAGAAAGAAATTCTGTGCCAGAGTGCCGTATCGGAAATCATACAGTGAGGTTCTTCGGGAGTACCCCACATAATGGACAGCTTTCTGACAAAAAACATAAGTATGTCAAAAAAGCTTCTGTCGGCGAATATTTCGTGCATAATGTCGCCAAACATTTT
This sequence comes from uncultured Eubacteriales bacterium, assembly GCA_900316615.1. Taxonomy (GTDB): domain Bacteria; phylum Bacillota; class Clostridia; order Oscillospirales; family Acutalibacteraceae; genus CAG-964. Next base: position 1,340 of record ONDU01000011.1, read on the forward strand.
TTTCTGAGCCTCGCTGTCGAGAGTGTATACGATACCTATATATTTTTCACTGTATGAGCCGTATGATTCGGGAGTAAGACCGCATACTATAAACCAGTAGGGACAGCGGTTTTTAATTCCGTAGGGGTGTATGCCGGAGGCTGTTATTATCCAGTCCGTACCGCCTGTAATGATTTTATAGCCTATGAAGAATACGGCAAAGAATACAACGGATTTTATTATATATTTGAGTATGGTTTTTTTGTCGGACTGTGTAACGGTAACGAATGCAAGGTAGCACGCAACCGCAAGAATTTCCACAATGGACTCCGAGCGGAAAAGATTGCTTACACCTGAGAATACTCCTGTAAGCAGACAGAAAAGAATTTGCTTCGGCTTTATTTTTTCGTCAAATTTTTCCGTAAAGATGAAAGAAAATAAATAGACCGAAAGCATAAGGAACATTCCGCCTATAAGCTGATTGTACATTGTATCAATCTGAAAAAGTGCGTTCGGCATCCAGGTGAACAGAGCGGTAACGGTGAGGCAGACGTTTTCGTTTTTGACCATTTTTTTGGATACGGCGTAAATGAGCATACAGGTAAGTATGCTGAATACTGCTCCCATAATATAGAGAGCCTTATAGTCACCGAATATCTTAAGTACGGCTGTTTCATACAGTACGAAGGGTATCTGATAAGCCCAACGCTGGAAATAATCAAGACCCACCCATGAAAAATCACCGTTTACCGCCTGCTGTGCGGCATTGAAGCACAGTGATGCGTCAGCTATAAAGGATGCTTCTATCATAGCGGAATATACTATTTTGACGGTAAAGCCCGTAAGTATGGCGATAATCATAAGCACTCTGAAAAAGCGTGAGTATATCTCCTTTTTGGAAATAAAGCCCTCGGAAGAAACGTTTAGCCTTTTGACAAAGAAAAATGTCGCTGCCAGAAACAATGCACAAATTATCGAGATTTTTTTTCCTGCAACAATGCCCATAAATATCATTGAGCATATTGCCGCTGCAAAGCAGAAGTACAATATCCTGTTAAAAATTTTTTGCAAATTCAATACATTCCCTTAACTCAGAATTTTTAGAACCGTTTTATTATGAAAATTATTGAAAACGGAAATCTCCAATTAAAATTATACAGTCTAAACGAAAAAAAGCAAGTAATTTTAGTAAAGCAATATAATTTTGGCTTTTTCAAGCAATAAGATTGACTCAAAACTCTGTTTTTTTGCCAAAATGCCGTTAAAACGGCATTTTGATTTTAATAATAGGAGTTTAAGGGTTTCACCCTTAAAAATCCTGACGAGGGCTCTGCCCTCGACCCGCAAGCCTTTGAAAAGGCCTGACCTAAACTTTATGGTGTGCTTTTGTAAGAATTTTCAGAATTTATCGAAAAAATATTCTTATATAAGATTGACAAATGCAGGGGAATTGTGTTATTATATGAAACTGTCGGATAGCGTTAATTTTTATATGAGTATACCTTGGAGTAATGTATATAGTGTATAAAAGTATTCAATATCCGATAAAGGTTGTAAATATTTGTTACAACTTTTATAAAATTAGGGAAAGGAGGAAAAATATGCCTACATTTAACCAGTTGGTAAGAAAGGGTCGTCAGGTTACTGAAAAGAAAGCAAAGGCTCCCGCACTTTTGAAGGGCTGGAACTCCAAGAAAAGAGTAGCTATCGACCAGAGCTCACCTCAGAAGAGAGGCGTATGTACTGCTGTAAAGACTGCAACACCTAAGAAGCCTAACTCAGCTCTCAGAAAGATTGCCAGAGTAAGACTTTCAAACGGTATCGAGGTTACATCATATATCCCCGGTATAGGACACAATCTTCAGGAGCACAGCGTTGTTCTTATCCGCGGAGGAAGAGTTAAGGATATCCCTGGTGTACGTTACCACATAGTAAGAGGTACACTTGACGCACAGGGTGTTGCCAAGAGAATGCAGTCCCGTTCAAAGTACGGTGCAAAGCGTCCCAAGGCAGGAAAGTAATCTTAATATTATTTTTTACCATAGGAAAAACTTTAAATTCAAGACAACTAATTACAGTACAATACAGATGTGCTTTTATATAGATAGAATTGCCTCTGTATTGGCAATACGGAAGGTTGTCACTTTCGAGTACCTATGATCTCAAAATTTGTGAAGGAGGGAAGTAAAATGCCAAGAAGAGGTTCAGTTGCAAAACGTGACGTTTTGCCGGACCCGTTGTACAATTCAAAGCTTGTTACACGTCTTATCAACAATATAATGTATGATGGCAAGAAGGGTGTAGCACAGAAGATTGTATACGGAGCATTCGACATCATTAAGGAAAAGACAGGAAATGATCCGCTGGAGGCTTTTGAGCAGGCAATGGAAAACGTAATGCCTGTACTTGAGGTAAAGGCACGCCGTGTCGGCGGTGCAACATATCAGGTGCCTATGGAGGTTCGTCCTGAAAGAAGACAGACACTCGGCTTGCGTTGGCTGTCGAACTACTCAAGACTTCGTTCAGAGAGAACAATGAAGGAAAGACTTGCAGGAGAAATCATGGACGCAATCAACGGTGTAGGCGGAGCTGCCAAGAAGCGTGACGAAACACACAGAATGGCAGAGGCTAACAAGGCTTTCGCACATTACAGATGGTAATAATTTAAGGAGGCTATTATGGCTAGAAAGGTATCTCTTGAACAGACAAGAAACATCGGTATTATGGCTCACATAGATGCCGGTAAGACTACCACAACCGAGCGTATACTGTTCTATACAGGTATAAACCATAAGATAGGCGAAACCCACGAGGGCGGAGCTACTATGGACTGGATGGAGCAGGAAAAAGAGAGAGGTATTACAATTACATCTGCCGCTACTACATGCTTCTGGAAAGACAGACAAAATAAGCAAGTAAGAATTAACATCATCGACACCCCGGGACACGTTGACTTTACAGTTGAGGTTGAGCGTTCACTGAGAGTGCTTGACGGTTCCGTAACCGTTCTTTGTGCAAAGGGCGGTGTAGAACCTCAGTCTGAAACCGTTTGGAGACAGGCTGACAACTACAAGGTTCCCAGAATGGTTTATGTAAATAAAATGGACATTATGGGAGCTGACTTCTACAGAGTTGTTCAGATGATGAAGGACAGACTTAAATGTAATGCTGTTCCCATTCAGCTTCCTATCGGAGCTGAGGACGACTTCAGAGGTATTATAGACCTTATAAAAATGAAGGCTGAGGTTTATTACGATGACCTCGGAAAAGATATAAGGGAAGAGGAAATTCCCGAGGATATGCAGGAGCTTGCAGAGAAGTATCACGACGAGCTTATCGAGAAGGTTGCCGAACTTAACGATGACCTTATGGAAAAGTATTTCGGCGGTGAAGAAATTTCCGATGAGGAAATCAGAGCACAGATACGTAAGTCTACAATAGCAAACGAGATGGTTCCCGTAACATGCGGTACATCATACCGTAACAAGGGCGTTCAGATGCTCCTTGATGCTATAGTTGACTATATGCCTGCACCTACAGATATTCCCGCTATAAACGGTGTAAACCCCGAAACAGACGAGGAAACTTGCAGACACGCATCAGACAGCGAGCCTTTCTCTGCTTTGGCATTCAAAATAGCAACAGACCCGTTTGTAGGTAAGCTTTGCTTCTTCAGAGTTTACTCAGGTTCTGTAAAAGCCGGTACAACAGTTTACAACTCCACAAAGGACAACAACGAGCGTATCGGAAGAATTGTGCAGATGCACGCAAATGCGAGAACAGATATAGATACCTGTTATGCAGGTGATATAGCTGCCGCAATCGGACTTAAATCAACAACAACAGGAGATACTCTCTGTGACGAGAAAAACCCCGTAATACTTGAGTCCATGGAATTCCCTGACCCCGTTATCAGAGTTGCTATCGAGCCTAAGACAAAGGCAGGTCAGGAGAAGATGGGTATTGCTCTTGCAAAGCTCGCAGAGGAAGACCCTACATTCAAGGCTTATACAGATGAGGAAACAGGTCAGACAATTATCGCAGGTATGGGTGAGCTTCACCTTGAAATTATCGTAGACCGTTTGCTCAGAGAGTTTAAGGTAGAGGCTAACATAGGTGCACCTCAGGTTGCTTACAAGGAAACAATCCGCGGGGAAGCTAATGTTGACCAGAAGTATGCAAGACAGTCGGGCGGTAAAGGACAGTACGGTCATGTTAAGATTAAGCTTGAGCCTAACCCCGGAAAGGGTTACGAGTTTATCAACAACATTGTCGGCGGTGCTATTCCCAAGGAATACATTCCTGCTGTTGATCAGGGTATTCAGGGAGCAATGCTCAGCGGTGTTCTTGCAGGCTACAATGTAGTTGACTGTAAGGTAACTTTGTATGACGGTTCATATCACGAGGTTGACTCATCAGAAATGGCATTTAAGATTGCAGGTTCAATGGCATTCAAGGAGGCTATGAGAAAGGCTGACCCCGTACTTATGGAGCCTATCATGAAGGTTACGGTAATCGTTCCGGAGGAGTATATGGGTGACGTTATAGGCGACCTTAACTCCAGACGTGGAATGATTCAGGGTATGGAAGCTGAAAACGGTGCTCAGAGAATTAACGCACATGTTCCTCTTTCCGAGATGTTCGGATATGCAACGGATATGCGTTCAAATACTCAGGGTCGTGGACAGTATGTAATGGAGCCCAGTCACTATGCAGAGGTTCCGAAGTCTGTTGCAGAGGATATTATGTCCAAGCGCAGCAAGAAGGATGACTGATTCCTTTTGACTTAGCCGAAAATTAAAAAAATTTTCGTATAAATTCAATTATAAATTTTCCTTAACCCTTGCATTTTTCAAGCTTAATTGGTAAAATAAGGGTTAAGGGGATAATTATAAACCTAAATTTAATTTAAGGGAGGCAATTTCCAATGGCAAAGGAAAAATTTGAAAGAAATAAGCCACACGTTAACATTGGTACAATAGGTCACGTTGACCACGGTAAGACAACTCTTACAGCTGCTATCACAAAGGTTCTCAACCTTGAGGGTGATGCAGACTTCGTTGATTACGCTAATATCGATAAGGCTCCTGAAGAGAGAGAGCGTGGTATCACAATTAATACAGCTCATGTTGAGTATGAGACTTCTAAGCGTCACTATGCACACGTTGACTGCCCCGGTCACGCAGACTATGTAAAGAACATGATTACAGGTGCTGCTCAGATGGACGGTGCTATCCTCGTTGTATCAGCTGCTGACGGTCCTATGCCTCAGACAAGAGAGCATATCCTTCTTTCACGTCAGGTTGGCGTTCCTTACATCGTTGTATTCATGAATAAGACTGACCAAGTTGACGATGAAGAACTCCTCGACCTCGTTGAAATGGAAATCCGTGAGCTTTTGACAGAGTATGAATTCCCCGGCGATGATACACCTATCATTAGAGGTTCTGCTTATATCGCTCTTACTTCTGATTCAAAAGATCCCAAGGCTCCTGAGTATGCTTGTATTCACGAGCTTATGGACGCTGTTGACGAGTTTATTCCTACACCTGACCGTAAGTCAGACTTACCTTTCCTTATGCCTGTTGAGGACGTATTCACAATCACAGGTCGTGGTACTGTTGCTACAGGTAGAGTTGAGAGAGGAAAGCTCGAGGTTAACAAGGAAGTAGAAATCGTTGGTCTTACTGACGAGAAGAGAAAAGTTGTTGTTACAGGTATCGAGATGTTCAGAAAGACTCTTGACTACGCTGAGGCTGGTGACAACATCGGTGCTTTGCTCCGTGGTGTTCAGAGAACAGAAATTGAAAGAGGACAGGTTCTTGCAGCTCCCAACTCAATTCACCCCCACACAAAGTTCCATGGTCAGGTTTATGTTCTGACTAAGGACGAGGGTGGCCGTCATACTCCTTTCTTCAACAACTATCGTCCCCAGTTCTATTTCAGAACAACTGACGTTACAGGTGTTATCGCTCTTCCCGAAGGTGTAGAAATGTGTATGCCTGGTGATAACGTAGAGATGGACGTTGAGCTTATCACTCCTATCGCTATCGAGGAAGGCTTGAGATTTGCTATCCGTGAAGGCGGAAGAACAGTAGGTTCAGGCGTTGTTACTGCTATTAACGAATAATTTTCTTTCTTATAGCTTTTTTTGGCTGTCCGATATTATCGGACAGCCTTTTTTACTATCTTATTCCGATAAAGACAAAGCATAAAGTTTAGGTCAAGCCTTTTTAAAGGCTTGCGGGTCGAGGGCAGAGCCCTCGTCAGGATTTTTAAGGGTGAAACCCTTAAACTGAAACTTGCGGCTTTGCAATCGCTCCGTACTTTGAGTGCAGCTGATAGTTTTTTGACATGATTTCGACATTTTGGAAAAAAGAATATTTCTCTGAAAATGCAGCAGACGCAATATGCATTAAAAAATTAATCCATAATTCCCTCATATGGTATGCCGACAATTATTTTAACGTACAGAAAAGTTTTCCACATCAGATTGTTGATAATGTGGAAAGCTTATTGACATTATTGACTGTATGCCTGAGAAATTCATCATAAAGAAAAAGTGCGACGGAAAACAGCCCAAGCTTTACTCCGTCACACTGCAAACAAAACTATTGATTTTTATTTTTTATTAAGATATGATTTTAAAAGTATTTCTAAAATATCTTCACGTTCCATTTTGCTTATTATTGCTCTTGCATTATTATGAGTTGTAACATATGTAGGATCCTCAGAGATTATGTAGCCTACAATCTGATTTATAGGGTTGTACCCTTTTTCTTTAAGTGCATCGTAAACAATAGTAAGATTTTTTCTGAATAACTCATCTTTGTCGTTAATAGAGAAAACCATAGTTTTATCCATACAAGAACACCTCCGCAAACAAATAAATACTGTAAGTTAATAATACAACAAAACGGTTAAAAAATCAATAGAATTCTGTCGTGAAAGTAATTTTCTGAAAAATAAAATTATGAACGCAGGGAAGCACCTGCTTTTTCGAGAGCAGTCATAATCTTGTTCATAGTTGAATTAGCCTGTTCGTCATTCAAAGTACCCTCTGAGCTTCTGAGAGTAAGGTTAAAAGCAACACTCTTTTTGCCCTGTTCAATCTGTTTACCTTGGTATACATCGAAAAGCTTTACATTTTCCAGAGTTTTTCCTGCTGCCTTTTCCATAGCTCTTTTAAGGGAGATAACAGGAACGTTTTCATCACAGATTAAAGCTATATCTCTGGTAACAGCGGGATATTTGGGAAGTGGCGTATAGCTTTTTTCCGTACTTGAATATTTGTAGAGAATATCTGTATCTATTTTGAATATGTAAGCTCTTGTATTTATGCCGTAGTTTTCACAGCATTCGGGGTGAATTTCTCCTATAACGCCGAGCTTTTCATCGTTTACGCTTAGAACAGCACATCTTCCGGGGTGGAAAGCATATTCCTGAGAGCTTGCCTCTATATCGTAGTTCTTCAGACCCGCTTTTACGAGAAGCTCTTCAAGTATACCCTTTGCGGTAAAGAAGTCTGCACCGCCGCCGTACATACCTGCTATAAGTACATTCCTCTCAACGGGAAGCTCATCGGGAGTTGTGGGGATATACTCACGGCACATTTCATAAAGATAAGCCTCACTGTTGCGGTTATTGTAGTTCTTTGACAGAATTTCCATCATAGACGGAATAGCCGTAGTACGCATAACGCTGGTATCCTCACCAAGCGGATTTCTTATTACAACGGAATTACGCAGTGTGCAGTTTTCAGGCATACGGATTTTATCATAGTACTTAGGGCTTATGAAGGAATATGTAAGTATTTCGTTCATACCCATAGCGAGCATACTCTGGGAGAGTGTTCTGTCAAACCTCTGACGGGGTGAGAGCTTACCCTGAGCACCGCCTGAAACCGACGTTGTAGCAATATTGTTGTAACCGAAAAATCTTGCTATTTCCTCTGCAATATCAGCCTTATGCTGTAAGTC
>ONDU01000011.1:9324-38223 GCA_900316615.1 uncultured Eubacteriales bacterium
TCTCTTGAAATATCAGTGCCGAGGAAGCTGTTTGTCCATTCAGGCTCAAATTTTATCTGAGTTTTTGCGTTTTCATCAAAATGCTTGTCAATAATAACGCCGTCCATAACATCGCCGGCATCAAGAAGCTCTACAAGCTCGCAGGCTCTTTCCAAAGCAGGAAGTACGGAATTGGGGTCAAGTCCCTTTTCGTATCTTGAGCTTGCGTCTGTACGCATACCGTGCTGCTTTGCGGTAAGTCTTACGGAAGAACCTGAGAAGTTAGCAGATTCAAAAATAATTGTTGTTGTATCGTCAACAATACCGCTGTATTCACCGCCCATAACGCCTGCTATAGCTATAGGCTTTTCAGCGTCAGCTATTATAAGATTTGTGTTGTTTAAGGTACGCTCCACACCGTCAAGGGTGGTTATTGCTTCGCCGTCATCGGCAAGGCGGACTCTTATTTTAGCGTCCTTCACAAATCTGAGGTCGAAAGCGTGCATAGGCTGACCGTATTCAAGCATAACATAGTTTGTAATGTCAACGATGTTGTTTATCGGTCTTACGTTCATTGCACGAAGTCTTTCACGCAGCCAGCGGGGAGAGGGCTTTACCCTTACGTTCTTTACGATTTTTGCACTGTATATTCTGCATAAATCAGGCTCTTCAACCTTAACGTCAAGCATAGAGGTACAGTCGCCGTTTCCGCCCTTTACCTGAGGTACGTGCAGTTTAAGAGGCTTGTCAAATGTAGCCGCAGCTTCTCTTGCAAGACCTATTACAGAGAAGCAGTCGGGACGGTTTGAGGTTATTTCAAACTCGATTTTTGTATCGTTTATGCCTGTAACCTCTCTTACATCGTCACCGGGCTTGCAGTCCTCCTCAAGAACCCATATGCCGTCCTCTATTGCATAGGGGAAATCGTTTACGGTAACGCCAAGCTCAGCAACGGAACAAAGCATACCGCAGCTTTGAACACCACGCAGCTTACCCTTTGTTATTTTTGTACCGTCATAAAGATAAGATTTATCCTTAGCTACGGGAACAAGGTCGCCTATTTTGAGGTTTTTTGCTCCCGTTACTATCTGGAGCGGTTCACTCTCGCCGGCATCTATCTGACAAACAAGAAGCTTGTCAGCGTTGGGGTGCTTTTCTATGCCGAGAACCCTGCCGACAACTACATTTTTTATTTTTTCGCCCTCTGTTTCATAGCCCTCTACCTTTGAGCCGCTCATTGTCATAGCCTCAGAAAATTCTCTGGGTGTTATGCTTTCATCAATGTCAACAAACTCACTAAGCCATCTCATTGAAAGATTCATAATATATATTTCCTTTCTTAATTACAAATTAAGGTTTAAAGGCTTTCCGCCCTTAAAAATCCTGACCAAAGGCTCTGCCTTTGGAAACCGCAAGCCTTTGAAAAGGCTTGACCTAAACTTTATATAGGCAAGGTTTTATTTAATCGAACTGCTTTAAAAATCTTACATCGTTTTCAAAGAAAAGACGCAGGTCATCTATACCGTATCTTCTCATACAAACTCTTTCAAGACCATAGCCGAGAGCAAAGCCGCTGTATTCTTCGGGGTCTATGCCGCCGTTTCTGAGAACATCGGGGTGAACCATACCGCAGCCGAGAATTTCAATCCAGCCCTCGCCCTTGCAAAGACGGCAGCCCTCTCCGTGACAGTTGAAGCACTGTACGTCAAGCTCCGCAGAAGGCTCTGTGAAGGGGAAGTGGTGAGGACGGAAACGTACAACGGTATCTTCACCGTAAAGTCTTTTTACGAATGTTTCCAGAGTACCCTTGAGGTCTGCAAAGGTAATGCCCTTGTCCACTACAAGACCCTCAATCTGATGGAATACGGGAGAATGAGTTGCGTCAACTGCATCGCTTCTGTATACACGTCCCGGAGAGATTATTCTTATAGGGGGCTTCTGCTTTTCCATAACACGTATCTGAACAGGGGAAGTCTGTGTACGCAGAACTATATTGTCCGTTATGTAGAATGTATCCTGAGTATCTCTTGCAGGGTGGTCTTTGGGAATGTTAAGAGCCTCAAAGTTATAGTAATCAAGCTCAACCTCAGGGCCGTCAACAATATCAAATCCCATACCTACGAATATTTCCTTAATATCATCAAGAACAACTGTAAGAGGGTGTCTGCTTCCGAGTTTTGTTGCTTTTCCGGGAAGCGTAACATCTATTTTTTCGGCAAGAAGCTTTGCTTCCTGTTCTTTTCTTTTTATTTCCTTTGTTTTTTCTTCAATAGCCTGTTCGATTTTACCTCTTATTTCGTTTGCAAGCTGACCGATTGCAGGTCTTTCCTCTGCCGAAAGCTTGCCCATCTGCTTTAAGATAGCAGTAAGCTCGCCTTTTTTTCCAAGACACTTTATACGAAGTGCTTCAATGTCCTGCATCATATCCGCTGAATTTACAGCTTCCAGTGCGGACTGGCGGATTTTTTCGAGTTGATTTTTCATTTTATTCATTCCTTTCATAATTTCCGAAAATAAAAAATGCTTTCGCCCCGAAACAGGGACGAAAGCATTAAAATACTTCCGTGTTACCACCCTTATTTTTGCTGAAAAGCAAACACTCCAGCGACCGGTAACGGTGTCAGCCGTCTGCTCCTACTTGCTTTTCAGAAAGTTCTGAAAGCGTTAAGAACAGCCACTCAAAAGGGAACTTCACAAGCATAAAATCCGCAAGTCTGTTTTCAGCCTGGGCAGACTCTCTCTGTAACGGACACAATTTACGCTGTTACTTTCTTTGTCACAGTGTTTAGGGTAAATATAACTTATATTTAATATAACACTCAAATCAAATTTTTGCAAGGGTATATTTATAATTTTAAGATTATAATTATAAATAAAAAAGTTATCATAAATGAAGCTTGTTTACCGTCCGTAATCGTATGTGAAAAATAATAATATATTATGTACAGAATTAATAAAGTAAAATTGAACAAAAAATAGTTATGTATTTGTTCTATACGTAAAATTTGAAATGATATTTTTTTAATAGTTGCGATATTTTTATAAATAGTGTATAATCTACGCGTAGGAATGTGAGGTTACACAAATTTTTATTTAAGGAGGAATTTCATTGAGAAAATTAATCAGTACGGCATTGTCTGCCGCAACAGTTATGTCTATGATTGGAATAGCAGCTATTCCTGTTTCTGCAGCCGATACAAAAGCAACAATTTATGTAAGTGATTTTTCGGGAGCCGTTTACGACAAAGGAAAAACCACTCAGACACAGCTTGCAAATAAGGCAGTAAGCAGAGGCTCATATGAGTTTGAAGTGGGCGATCTTGTTAATGTAACTGTCGCATATCAGTCATCTAACCCTTCGGCAATTTCCGGATACGTTGGTCACACATTTATTAATCAGAGCTCTGCAACTCCTACATCAGCAGATGCTTTTAAGGTTAATACGGATTCAGTGAACAATACTATGGTTCTTACGGACAAGTACTATGCTAATCAGGGACAAAATGCGGGAACATACATTGTTAATGAGGCATCAGGTACAATGCTTATGACTGTTCCTGAAAGTGCTGTTGAGGGTTCTACCGCAGAGATTTCAAATCCCTTGAAGGACAGAGTTTCATATACCGCAAGTACAGGTGCACAGGCAGGTATACCCGTATCAACAGAGAAAAAGGTTGTAACATTTACAGTAGAGATAAAGAACGCTACAACATCTTATCTTTACAGTACGATTGAAGATGCTGTAGATACATCTGATGCGGTTAATTCCGTAGGCGAGAACGTAAGCGTAAAAACAACTCTTACAAAGGTAGGACACGTTGGTGATGAAAGTGTTGCAGAAGTAAGCAAGAGCATACAGGTAGCTGTAGGCGATATAGTAGTTTTCAATGTAAAAGCTAAGTCTGCAAGTCAGGTAAGTGCGTTTGGAATAACAACAAACTATACTTCTTCCGAATTTGGGCTTTATACAAGCTACAGCAAGGACGGAGTGAATACTATTGTTGCTTCTCAGGGCGGTACTGAGTACGTAAATACAAAAACAGCAGGAAAAATAACTACTAACGTCAGTGCTGCAAGCGGCTCAAATTACAACATAAGCACTGTTACAAATCTTCAGACGGTTAAGCTTGTAGCTAAGAAGAACGGTACATTTACAATTTCTGCTACACTGGATTATATAACAGATAAGGACGGCAAGTCTATCAAGAAGGGCAGCAATCTTTCAGTTACATCCTCTTCATCAATAACAGTTGCAGACCCCGATAAGATAGGTGCAGTAAGCAAGAGCATCTTTGTAAACAAGGGCGATGTTATCGTTTATACAGTAAAGGCAAAGACAAACAGCAAAATCGGCACATATACATTGGTAACAAAATATAATGCAGATGCTTTTGACCTTTACACAAGCTACAGCACAGACGGCGTTACTACAATGAAGCTGAATCAGGGCGGTACTGAGAGCGTAAGAACAAAGACAGCAGGCACTATCAATGTTACTGCTACAGCTGCAAGCGGTTCTCCTTACACAGCAACAACAGCTTCAAATATCGAAATTGTAAAGCTTGTTGCTAAGAAATCGGGAACATTTACTCTTTCAACTACAATAAAGAGTATGGCAAGTGCTTCAGGTACTCCTTTGGCAAGCACAAGTGTTAAATTCACAAATACAAGCTCTATCGTAGCTTAATATATTGACCTCATAACCTTAATCATAATCTAATCGTTTCAAATTAAAAAGCGTTTTCATCATTGGAAAATCCGTTGATGAAAACGCTTTTTATTTAGTTTAAGGACAAAATTACGCAGTATCAAAAGGGCAGGAATGAGTTTATTGTGAATATTACATTCAGCATAAAAGCTCTGAATTTGGTTTCTTTCATATTCTGAACGCGTATATGCATATCATAAAGATCCTTGTTAAGAAGCTTCTTCATATCCAGATGATGTTGGTCAGAAATTCTCTTTTCAAGCGGCACTCTGAACATAAGGTCAAGAAACTTACGGTTATTGTAAATGAAAGTAATATCCGCATATATTTTCATTTCAGATATATTCATACCGCCCCAGCTTCCCCATGTTACCTCGTTGTAATGCATATCAGCAGGGGGATACTGTGCAGGTATTTTGCGGTATTCAAAATCATCTATATACTTTGCAAATATCTTGTCTGTTTCGTGTGCAAGAGAGCGATTAAATATAAATATCTTGTAAAGGTTTCTGAAAAGCTTTGGAGAGAGCTCAGGCATAGATTTTCTTCCGTAGTGCTTGTACCAGTACGCCCTTATTGTTTCCGATACCCACGACTTTACCTCAACGTCAGCCTTGAGAAGCTGCATAAGGAATACACGCTTGCGGTACTCGTTATCCTTGCCCTTTGCTATATAGCCGTTGTTATGGTCGATAATTCTTACAGTTTCATTGTAATCTTTAAGATGATATGTGTGTTCGGGAATTTTGTACTCGTTATGTCTTACTCTGAAACGTTTTGCTATTGCTTTTGCGGCCTTAGCATCTATGGTTTCCTTTTCTGTGGAAATATAGCTGAATGTTTTGAACCTGTCATATATTCCGTTGGCGGCAGCAAAGGTTGTGTTGCTGTCTATACCGCCTGTCAGGGATATTTCAGGTCTTTCCCACTTTCGGGAAACAAGCTCCATATTATTTTTGAGTATTTCAGCACCCTGTCTTATAACCTCGTTGTATTCTTCCTCATTTTTGCATTCAGGTAAATCCTTGAGCGGATAAAATCTCTTATGCTTGAATGAGCCCTTGCTGTATGTATACAATATGTTCGGGACAATTCTTTTTATGCTTTCAAACTGAGTAAGGTCAGCCGGCATATACGGTCCCATTACCCTGTAATACCATTTATATGCTACAAGCTTCTTTGCAATATCCGACATGGTAAGCTCGCACAGGTCGCCTATAAGCTGAGAATGAGATGACATATAGAAGTGGTTATCCACATAGCCGTAACAGGCGGACTGCATACCTGAGGGGTCAACCAGAAACTGAACCTCACCGTTGATTATAACACCGTATACAAATACGCCTGTCATTTCGTCTATACGATCCTGATATTCCGCTGTACCATAGCCCTCTGCAATCCTTTTGAGAATTATTTCTTCATCTGTTTCCATTGTAAAAGGGTTATATGCGTGACCGAAAAGGAAAAAGGTTTTTCCTTTATAATCAACATAATGCACGGACTGTTTAAAATGTACATAGCCGTAATAATTGTCGCCTAATTTTTCACGCTGCCAGTTGCCGTAAAAGGGGAAAGCATTCAAATCTATTTCGCCGTCATCTGAAAGTAAAAAGCCCCGAACGAAAAGATGCTGCTTTAAATCACTGTGATGCTCCAGCATTTCCTTAAATTCATCGAACATAATAAATTCCTCCCTTGCCCGAAAATTATACACTATAACAAATGACTGTTTCAAGCGAAAATCGAAAATTTCAGAGAAAGCGTATGACGATATTTGCACAAAAATCAAAGAAAATTTTGTATAAATGTCTAAAAAAGAAAATTCTGCTTGAAATTTTTAATCTCAAGCAGAATTATTAATTCAGATTTTGATTAAAGACTTGAATGTTATAAAAGCAGAGCTGTTGTTAAAAAGGAAGGAAGGAGTTTATTGTAAATATAACGTTGAGCATAAATGCTCTGAAATTTGTTTCCTTCATATTCTTTACACGTATATGCATATCATAAAGCTCTTTGTTCAGAATTTTTTTCATATCGAGGTGGTGCTGGTCGGAAATTCTCTTTTCAAGAGGAACTCTGAACATAAGGTCAAAGAACTTGCGGTTGTTATAAACAAAAGTAATATTTGTGTATATCTTCATTTCCGAAATATTCAGACTGCCCCAGCTTCCCCATGTAACCTCATTGTAATGAACGTCTGCGGTCGGGTACTGTGCAGGAATTTTGTCGTACTCAAATTCATCTATATACTTTGCAAATATCTTGTCTATCTTGTGAGCAAGCGGACGGTTGACCGTAAATATCTTGTAAAGATTTCTGTAAAGCTTGGGTGAAAGCTCAGGCATAGTCTTTCTTCCGTAATACTTGTACCAGTAAGCCCTGATTGTTTCCGATACCCAAGATTTAACCTCTACATCTGCTTCAAGGTTTTGCAGGAGGTATACACGCTTGCGATACTCGTTGCCCTTACCCTTTGCGATATAGCCATTGTTATGTTCGATAATCTGAACAAGCTCATTATAATTTTTCAGTTCGCTGCCGTCCTCGGGAACCTTGTATACAGTATGCTTGACGTTGAAATGATTTGCAATTTTCTTTGCTGCGTCTACATCTATGGTTTCTTTTTCGGCTGAAAGATAGCTGAAGGTTTCAAACCTGTCGTAAATTCCGTTTGCTGAAGCAAAGGTTGTATTACTGTCTATACCGCCTGTGAGAGATATTTTAGGGTTTTTCCACTTGCGTGAAATAAGCTCCATATTATTTTTAAGTATTTCAGCTCCCTGTCTGATAACCTCTTTATATTCTTCCTCGTTTTTACATTCGGGCAAATCCTTGAGAGGATAGAAACGCTTGTGGCTTATTTTACCGCTGCCGAATTTATATAAAATATTCGGAACAATTCTTTTAACCTCATCAAATGCAGTGAAGTCAGCAGGCATATAAGGACCGCAGATTCTGTAATACCATTTATACTCTGTAAGCTCCTTTGCAATATCGGACATAGTAAGACTACACAGGTCACCGATAAGCTGAGGGTGTGACGACATATAGAAATGATTACCCACATAACCGTAACAGGCTGACTGCATACCTGCGGGGTCTACCAAAAACTGTACTTCACCGTTGATTATAACACCGTATACAAATACGCCTGTTATTTCGTCTATACGATCCTGATATTCCGCTGTACCATAGCTTTCGGCAATTCTTTGAAGAACAGCCTCTTCGCTTATTTCCATTGTAAACGGGTTATATGCGTGACCGAAAAGGAAAAAGGTTTTTCCGTCATAATCCACAAAGTGTACGGTCTGCTTAAAGTGTACATAACCGTAATAATTACCGCTTATTCTTTTACGCTGCCAGTTGCCGTAAAAGGGGAAAGCATTCAAATCTATTTTGTCATCATCGGAAAGTAAAAAGCCTCTCACAAAAAGATACTGCTGCAAGTTTTTATTTTTTTCCAGCATATTCTTAAGTTCATCAAACATAAGAAATCCCTCCTTCGCAAGAGAGATTATACAATATAATGCGGATAATTGCAAGTAGAAACGAAAAATTTTTATAACAAATTAAAGTGTTAAAGGAATAATATATGCAGTTTTTAAAAAAGATTCCTGCATTTTAGAAAGCAGTGTTAAGGTTTTCTCAGGTTGCTTATAACTTTCTGGGGTGAAATTTTAAATAAAAATAATTGTTTTTTCGATAATTATAGATTATACTTTAAAGACAGACAATGGCTGTTTCGGGGAGGTATATATTTTGTTTGAAACGGAAAGATTTATTATAAGACCATATACAACCAAGGACGCAGAAAATCTTCTGAGTACCATTGGAACATATGAGGTATATATGACAACTTACGGAATACCGCACCCGTGTGATTTGAAATACGCAAAAAAATGGATAAAGGGTGTAATAAACAATGCTGTCAAGGATAAGTCATATGAATACGCTGTAATAGGAAAGCAGGACGGGCAGTATCTGGGAAACGTAGGGCTTATAAATATTGATATGGTAAGCCGAAAATGTGATATTTCGTATTTTGTAAATCCTGATTTCTGGGGCTGCGGAATTGCAACTGAGGCGGCTTCGGAGCTGATAGGATATGCGTTCAATGTTATGAATATCAACAGGGTAGGAGGAAGCTGCATGGAGCATAACATAGCCTCTGCGAGAGTGATGGAAAAGCTCAGTATGAAATATGAGGGTACAATGCGTGACTATTTTATAAAGAACAACAGGTATGTAAATTTAAGGTGCTATTCAATTTTGCAGGACGAATTCAAGGCACTTTTCAAGGGAAAGCCTGTTCTGAGGCTGCATGAAATCTGAATACGGAATGAGAGCAAAAAAAATCGGGTCAAGCTTACCAGAGGCTTGACCTGATTTTCAATATTATATTGAGCGTTCCTCAAAGCTTCCCGTAATATCACGCAGGAGTTTAAAAAGGTCGTCTGTCATATAATCCTCAGTGTTTTCGGTTGTGAGGGTAAGGCTTATAAGACCGTATTTGCTGTCGATAAGAGCCGCAGCCTTCTGATAAGCACCGTCAGGCTCAGATACGCAGATAAGCTTTGCTTTGCCCTCTATTGTAGTACAGTCGGGTTCTTCCCAATATTTGCCGTATGAGCGGTAGTAATTGTATTCTTTGCTTGCAGAGCCTGAATCGTCCAGTAATATTGACAGATTTATAACATCGCCTGAGTAATTTTTAAGTTCAATATCAGTTGCTCCGGACTCGGAAGCAGAGTATCGTATAGGTATTGAGAAGACGAGTTCTTTATTCTCAGCGATTGGTATACTGTATTTTTCTATACCTGTGTCAGTGACTGAATTTGAAGATGAAGCTTTCTTTTTGGCATAGTTTTCCAATGTACTGGAAGTAACAAAAACATTGGAAAAATGATTTTTGTTTAAGTATGATGAATACGAAGATTTATCTATATCATCTTCAACTGTGAGAGCAAAGCCTATAAGACCGAACAGAAGCATTGCGATAAGGAAAATGAATATTACGACTATAACCGCATTACTTTTTTTATCGGGGGGAGTAAGAGCGGATTCATTGTAAAATACGTGATTTTTCAAATCGGGAACTTTTACAGGTGTATCGTTTTGCGGGGGAATATTTTGCTGAGTGGGAGAATAGTAGTTTGAACTGTTATTTGAATTTTCAAATGTCTGATTACTTTGTGCAGGTGAAGCCGTCTGAGGTTGAGTATTATCGGCGGTATGGTTAACAGGAGCGGCAGGCGGTTGAGCCTGTGCGGTATTGGCAGGATTAGGTCTGTTCTGATACTGCTCTTTTCTGAAATAAGAAGAGTTTACCTTTATGCTGTCCAAAGATGATTTATCTTCCGAAGTATTGTTATAACCGTTATTATTCATATGTTATTGCCTCCTTAGTTATAAAATATTTATGGTACATCTTTATGTTTAAAATTAATACTTAATATATGCCCTGAACCGTAACTTCTCCCGAATTTATCAGAATTTTATTATGGTTTTCATCGGTTGCGATTAAATCTCCGTTTTCTGAAATATCTGATGCAATTCCGTTTATAACATTCTTTCCACGCCTTACAGAAATATTTCTGCCCAGTGTCGCACAAAGCTGCTTGTAATCGTTTGGGATTACGGGATTTTTAAGGTAATCATCTATGCATTTTTCGGTATGAAAGAGTATTTCCTTGAAAAGCTTTGTTCTGTTAATAGCAGAATATTTGTTTTCAATAATAAGAGAGGTTGCTTTTTCTTTTATTTCATCAGGAAAAACTCTGGTGTTTACGTTAATTCCTATACCGACAACCGCATATTTTAGTTTATCGGTTTCGGCAGCTGTTTCGACAAGTATACCGCAAATCTTTTTGTTTCCAATGATAATATCGTTAGGCCATTTTATTTCAGCGTCAAGTCCCGTAAAGCTTCTTACGGCCCGGCACACTCCCAAGCCTGCCGCGAGCGTTATTCCTGAAATTTGTGAAAAGTCTGTGTGGGGACGCAGAAGGAAACTGAACCATAAACCTGTTCCTACAGGAGAGTTCCATACCCTGCCCAGTCTGCCTTTACCGCTTGTTTGTTTTTCGGCTATTACGGTAGTTCCTGTAGGATATCCTTTCTGAGCAAGACGCTTTATTTCATTATTGGTAGAATCAACACAATCGGTATATATCAGTGGTTTTCCGAGATAATCGGTTTTCAGATTTTTTTCAAGCTCTGTTTTATTCATAATGTTTTCGCTTTCGGAAAGTGTATGATTTTTATTTGTTCTTGTCATAAAGAATACGCAGTCCTTTAAGAAGCAGGTCATTGTCAAGAATTATACCCTCTCTCTGACAGTAGGGAACAATACTTTCTGCCAGACCGCCTGTTGCAATTACGGTTACTTTTTCTCCGAGCTCATTTTCTATTCTGTCAATAGTACCGTCAATCATAGCGGCATTTCCGTATACTGCACCGCTTTTCATACAGTCAACAGTATTTTTGCCGATTACCCTTTTGGGAGCCTCAAGACTTATTTTGGGAAGCTGAGAGGTTCGGCTTGTCAGAGCCTCCTGAGAAATCATAACTCCTGGCATAATCAGACCGCCGAGGTAATTTTTATTGCGGTCAACAACGGAAAATGTGGTTGCAGTGCCGGTATCTATTATTACGGCAGGTACGCTGTACTGATTTATTGCGGCTACAGCATCTACCACCATATCGCTTCCTACGCTTGCAGGATTGTCAATCAGTATGTTAAGTCCTGTTTTCATACCGGGAATTACTATTTTTGCATCAAGATGAAATACAATTCTGACCGCTTCTTTTATCGAGTAGGTAAGCGGTGGTACTACGGAGGAGATTATACAGCCATCAAGCTGGTTTTTGTCAATGCCGTATATATTCAGCATACCGTATATTTCGGAGGCATATTGCCACGCTGTTCTGCTTATGTCTGTTTTCATTCTGAAAAGAGAATTTACGTTACAGTTTTTGTCTACATATCCCATAACTATATTTGTATTGCCTATGTCCATTGCAAGAATCATAATATCAGTCCGTTTCCATACGATTACAATTATATATAATAATTATAACGTTTATCAAATCAGTTAGCAAGTATTTTATCGATAGTTTAAGAGTTTCACCATATATGCACTAACTTAGGTAAAAGTTAGTCATTCGCAAGCAAAATTCCACGTTAAGTTTTTCAACACAACGATTTTTTAATATTATCTTTGAATAATCGTACAAATAAATATTTTCAAGAGTTAAAAACACGATTTTTGGAATTGCAGCCTGTAGACGGAGAAAAAGCCGTTTTTGGTGAAAGGTCATCAAAAACGGCTTTAAATGGCGTCCTCGGCGGGATTCGAACCCACGACCTTCCGCTTAGGAGGCGGACGCTCTATCCTGCTGAGCTACGAAGACGTATACTTTGATTTAAAAACTACTTTCTGTATTATAGATTATACAGTCTGATTTGTCAATAAGCGATGTTAAATTTGTTCATAATATGATATTATCTTTAATTTTTAAAGCTGATAAATAAAGGTCTTTTAGCTGATTAAGGATAAAAAGAGACAAAATAACTTTTATTTAAATAAACAATGTGTTATAATCATATAGGTAATATTTTTCAGGAGGATAATTTTATGATATTGCATGATGTCACAAGAGAAATAACTTCCGCACCTGTATATGAAGGTGACCCTGTTACGGATTTTCAATGGGTTATGAGAATAGACTGCGGTGATGAATATAATCTTTCGAAAATAAAATTCTGTAATCACTCGGGCACGCATATTGATACGCCAAATCATTTTGATGATGGCGGAAAAACTATAACGGATTATCCTGTTGAAAGATTTTATGGAGAATGCAGTGTGGTTACTGTAAGAGGTGCCCTGACCGGTGAAGATATGGAAAGAATACTTCCACGCTGTCGGAAAAAGGTTCTTTTCAGAGGAGAAAAAGGAGGAGTACTTTCACTAAGTGCTGTATTTGTCTTATCGGACTATGGTGTAGAGCTTGTAGGAACTGAAGGGGTATCCATAGGATATGAGGAACAGGAGCAGAGAGTACACAGAGAGCTTGCTTACAGGGATATTCTTGTTATTGAAAGTTTGGATCTGACAAATATTAAAGACGGGAACTATACGCTTGCCGCCTTTCCGCTGAAAATAGACGGTGCCGAAGCAGCTCCTGCCAGAGTTGTCCTTTTTGAAAGACAGCTTGGTCTGTAAAAAGTATTACAAGATTTTTTTATCGGGTATCATAGGATGTGGTAACTTTGAGAAATATAAAAATTATGATTAAGTTTTTGATTTTAACATTTGTAGTAATGTTTTCTGCTGTCTTTATGAGCGGTTGCGGTGAAACAGAGGCTAAGGTTGAAAATTTTATGAAAATAGCAGATGATTTTGTAGGTGAGCGTATCGTTACGATTGACTTTGGCAAGGATTTTGCAAAGGAAAAGGATAAGCAGAAAATCCTTGAAAATATCATAAAGGAGAACTGTCCACCTGTTATGTCATGCAGAAGTGAGGTTCAGGACGGTCATTACAGATGTATTTTTGTTGTTTCGTTCAGCTCGGTTGATGATTATAAAATAAAGGTTGCAAGTATTATAGGAAATCAGATAGCTGTTGCCTGCGGCTATACTGACAGTGTACTTGCAAAGGGAACATACTATAAAGAGGACTATGACGGAATAAATCTTGTAAGCTGGCTTGCAGACAGTCTTTATCAAAAAGGATATAATGATATTGTACTAAAGCTTAATCCAAGCTCCAATATAGTTAAGTATAACGGAGAGGTTCTGAACAGCAAAAGCTCGGTTCTTGACACTTCTACGGTAAAAGGTGAAGCGGTTCACGGCATTACCATAGATACCGTAAATCATAAAAACGGCTCATATGACAGAACTATGATTTTATCCGTTTCATCTGCTTCGTATGATAAGCTTGGTGCTTCACTTGACAGTCTGATGAAATCAAGAGCAGGAAAAGATGCTAAAAAGAAAAGCTGGTCTAAAAGCAGCGGGTATATGAATTTTACCGTAAAATACGAAAATATAGATATTGAACGTATGGAAGAATATACAAGAATGTTTTTGGATAACAGGAATGCAAGTATTTATTACGGAGATCAAAATCAAAGCAGTACACCTTTGGCTGAGCAGTTGGTCTTTGAGGAAAAAATTAATGTTATGAGTATGGTTTCCGATACAGATGAAAATGTAGAGGTAAGCTATAATTATACGCTTCCTGATGAAACTACTCACGGGCAGGGTGTAGAGCTTAGCGGCGGAGAATGGAAAACATCAGGAAACTGGTCTAAAAATACCTATAAAATAAAAGATAACAACGGAGTATATGATATAAGAATTCCTGATGGTATACAGTATACTATAAAAGGCATCAATATTACCCTTACATCACTTGAAAATGAAGTCTTTAAACGTGAGGTAGATTTTATTTATGACAGAAACACGGGTGAAAAAGGTGTAAATTATGCCTATAGATTTCTTACGGGCAAAGGGGTTACCGCCTCAAGAGAATCTACTGATGAAGGAATTATATGCAGGATAACCCAAAGGGGGAGCTCTGCTGATATAAACAATTCGGTAAGTGCCGTTTTTGGAAGCGGAAATTATTTTGAAAGCAGCCGTCGTACTA
Organism: uncultured Eubacteriales bacterium; assembly: GCA_900316615.1. GTDB lineage: Bacteria > Bacillota > Clostridia > Oscillospirales > Acutalibacteraceae > CAG-964. The sequence goes on from ONDU01000011.1 coordinate 23,674, forward strand.
ACAGTCTTTCGGTTGTTACCGATATAAATGTATCAGATAATGTAAATATTAATCATATGCTTACGGGTGCAAATACAAATATACCTATAAAATATATTATCAAAAGTGAATGTTCGGAATATATAACAAGTGCCGAAACAGTTAACAATAATGACAATACTGTGATAAAAACTAAAAGACAGCCTGATTCAAGCTATTGTGCAGTAATGGAAAACGGCAGCTTTAAGGTCAGTTATGAAGCGACAGTTCCGTTTTTAAACGGAATATTTATGTATACAGCTATGGTGGGAGCTGTTCTGATTATATTTATTCTGGTTATAATTTTCCTTGTGAGATATAACAGACGTATGATAAAAAAAGAGGGTATAACCATTATTCGTGAGGAGCTTATACAAGACAGCTCCAAGCAGGCAGAGCTTCTTGAGGAAAAAATATCTTCAGATGACGACTATTTATAATCAGTATTTTATCTGAGTTCAGCTGTATTTTTACTTGAAAGAAAATTTGCGGCTTAGCTAAAAACAGGCGATTTCAGTTGTAAAAATACTTTGTATTTTTACAGAATAAAAGTGACAAAGTCACTTTTATAACTGTTTTCAGCTTTGGGCTGAAAACAGCTGAAATCGCCGACAGCTGAGCTGCAAGTTATTTTATTTCCGGTCAGAATAAATTTGTTGAAAAGGAGAAAAATCTGTATGTACAAATACGTAATATTTGATCTTGACGGAACCTTGGCGGATACCTTAGAGGATTTAGCCAACGCTATGAATTATGCACTAAGAGTGGAGGAACTGGATACACACCCGACAGATGCTTACAGAAATATGGTAGGTTCTGGGTTAATTAATTTTATAAAGAAAGCATCAAAGCAGGATAGTTCTGATATAATACTTTCCGTAAAAAAACATTTTGAGGAATATTACGGTGAGCATTTTAAGGATACAACCTGCGAATATGATGGAGCAGGAAAAATGCTGGAGCATTTGAAAGAAAGAGGAATTGCAACAGCAGTACTTTCAAACAAGCCCGATGCTTTTGTTTGCGATATTTTAAGCTCACTGTATCCTGATATTGTTTTTGAAGCTGCGTGGGGAAAGAAAGAAGAGTTTCCGGTAAAGCCGGATCCCGAATCGCTTTTTGCAATTATGAAAGAAATAGGTGCAGAAAAGAAAAGCACAGTATATGTTGGTGACAGTAATATTGATGTGTTTACGGCAAAAAACGGAGGAATTGATTTTATAGGCTGTTCGTGGGGGTTCAGGGGTGAGCAGGAGCTTCGTGAAGCAGGAGCGGAGCTGGTAGCACACAGTATTTCAGAGCTTGAGAAACTTATAATCGGAGAGTAATTTTAAGTATGAATAAAATTAACTATCAGAAGTGGCTTGATAAAAAAACAGATGAAATAATTAAATCAGGAAATGTGCCTTCACTGCTGCTGCACAGCTGTTGTGCTCCATGCAGCAGTTACGTTATAGAGTATCTTTCGCAGTATTTTAAAATAACGGTTTACTATTATAATCCTAATATTTCACCTAAGGAGGAATATTACTACAGGGCAAGCGAGCAAAAAAGGCTTATTGAAGGTATGCCGGTAAAAAATAAGGTGGATTTTGAAGAGAGCGATTACATTCCTGATGAATTTTACAGATTGTGCGTTGGTCTGGAGAATGCTCCCGAGGGGGGAGAGAGATGCGAACGTTGTTTTGAACTGCGTTTGAAAAAGACAGCCGAGCTTGCAGCAAGGGAGAACTTTGATTATTTTACAACAACACTTACTATAAGTCCGCTGAAAAATGCACAGCTGATAAATGATATAGGAAAAAGACTTGCAGAGAAATACGGTGTTAAGTATCTTTTCAGTGATTTTAAGAAAAAGGAGGGATATAAGCGTTCAATAGAGCTGTCAAAAAAGTACGGACTTTACAGACAAAATTATTGCGGATGTATATTTTCAAAAAAGCAATAACAGAAAATGCTCCGATGCCATGAAACAGCATCGGAGCATTTTCTGATTATAAAAAGCCTGTCAGTATTTTGCAGTGATTGCAGATTATTTCGGACGAATGCCCAAAATAATAAGTTGTTTCGGGCTAATATTCAAATAATTGTGTCAACCCAGCGTTTGAGTTCGTTAACAGAAGCAGTAACAGAAAGTCTTTTTCCGTCAACAACATTCGAGCCTTTTGCAAGTGACTGCATATTTTTTGAAGAATCTCCCAGACCGCTTCCGCCTGATGTACAGAAAGGAACTATTGTTTTACCGCTGAAATTGTAGCTTTCCATAAAAGTATCTATAATGGAGGGCTCTCTGTACCACCACACGGGAAAGCCGACAAATATCACGTCATAATCCGCCATATTTTCAACTCTTGAGCTTATTGCAGGACGGCAGGCTCTGTCAGCCATTTCTACGGAGCTGCGGCTTTTTTTATCCATCCAGTTAAGATCCTGACTTGTATATTTTTGCTGAGGTGAAATCTCAAATAAATCTGCATCTGCTGCTTTTGCAAGTTTTTCTGCAATTTTAGCGGTTGAACCGCTTGCACTGAAATATGCTACCAATATTTTACCCATAAAAATCCTCTCCTTGTTAATTATAATACTACAGGAAAAGAGGATTTGCCGCATAATGCAGACAAATCCTCCGATACGTCAATATACACGTTTTCGTGAAAAGCGACTAAACATATTATAATATATAATTTCTTTTTGTGCAAGAGATTACACAAGGGTTATATCAGATTTTTTTAAAGATGAATTTATTATCTTCAAGTATACATTCAACCTTATCTCCGCTCTTGATATTTCCTTTCAGAATTTCTTCGCTTACGGCATCTTCAATATTGGAGCTGATAGCACGTCTTAAAGGTCTTGCACCATACACAGGGTCGAAGCCTACTTTAGCGATGTGTTGTACGGCTTCGTCACTGAAGCTTATACTTATATCCATATCAGACAATCTTTCAGTAAGAGATGTAAGCATAAGTTTTGCAATCTGTGCAATTTCTGTATCCGAAAGCTTTGTGAAAACTATAATATCGTCAACTCTGTTCAGAAATTCGGGTCTGAATGTATTTTTCAGTTCATTCATAACCGTTTCCTTTATTTTTTCAAAGTCATTGTTATTGCTGTTTTCTTCACTGAAAGCAAAGCCGAGCTCCTTTGAGTTCTGCTGAGTGATATATCTTGCACCGACGTTAGAGGTCATAATAATTATGGTATTTCTGAAATCTACGTGTCTGCCCTGGGAGTCCGTAAGTCTGCCGTCATCAAGAATTTGAAGCAGCATATTGAATACATCAGGGTGAGCCTTTTCAATTTCATCGAAAAGTATTACGGAATAAGGCTTGCGTCTTACCTGTTCCGTAAGCTGACCGCCCTCGTCATATCCTACATATCCCGGAGGAGAGCCTACCAGCTTGGAAACGGTATGCTTTTCCATAAATTCTGACATATCAAGTCTTATCATATTGTTTTCGTCACCGAACATAGCCTCTGCAAGAGCCTTGCAAAGCTCTGTTTTTCCCACGCCTGTAGGACCTAAGAATATAAACGAGCCTATCGGACGTTTAGGGTCTTTCAGACCTACTCTGCCTCTTCTTATTGACCTTGCTACCGCTGAAACAGCCTCATTCTGACCTATCAGTCTTTTGTGGAGAATTTCCTCCATTTTCAGAAGTCTTTCGCTTTCCTCCTGAGTGAGCTGTGCAACGGGTACGCCTGTCCAGCCTGATACTACCTGAGCAATATCTTCCTCTGTAACCTGTTTTACACTGCCGCCAACGTGGGATTTCCAGTCGCTTACGGCTTTATCATATTTTTCACGCATAGCTTTTTCTTCATCTCTGAGCTTTGCAGCTGCTTCAAAACGCTGTTCATTTACAGCCGAGCTCTTTTCAGATTCCAAACGCTCTATTTCCTTTTCAAGTGTTTTTATATCATCAGGCTCGGTATGGTTTTGCAGACGAACTCTTGAAGCCGATTCGTCAATGAGGTCTATAGCTTTGTCGGGTAAAAATCTGTCGTTGATGTACCTTGAGGAAAGCTTTACAGCGGTTTCGATGGCTTCATCTGTAATTTTAACCTTGTGATGTGCCTCGTACCTGTCACGCAGTCCCTTCAAAATCTCTATGGTTTCTTCCTGAGTAGGTTCACCGACTGTTACAGGCTGGAAACGACGCTCAAGTGCAGAATCCTTTTCTATATACTTTCTGTACTCGTTTAAGGTAGTAGCACCGATTACCTGAAAATCACCCCTTGCAAGTGATGGTTTGAGAATGTTTGCAGCATCGGAAGAACCCTCTGCACTGCCTGCACCTACTATAGTATGCAGCTCGTCTATAAAGAGTATGACATTTCCCGAAGCTTTTACTTCATCTATGGCATTTTTTATTCTGTCCTCGAAGTCGCCACGATACTTTGTGCCTGCAACCATACCCGTAAGGTCAAGAGCGACAACTCTTTTTCCCTGCAATAGGTCGGGAACATCATTGTTTGCTATTTTGAGGGCAAGTCCCTCTGCAACAGCTGTTTTTCCGACACCGGGTTCACCTATAAGGCATGGATTGTTTTTGGAACGTCTGGAAAGTATCTGTATAACTCTTTCAATTTCCTTTTTTCTTCCTATAACGGGGTCTATCTCACCTTTCTTTGCCTTTGCGGTAAGGTCAACGCCGTATTTGTCAAGAGTATCGGTCTTGCCTCCTTTTGATGCTGCCGCCGTACCGCCTTTTGAAAAGCTGTTTTCATCACCGAAGCTTCCGCCCTGAAACTGAGATTTTATACCCTGTTCAATATCATCGGGTCTTGCTCCTATTTCATTCAGCATTCTTACAGCATAGCTGTCGCTGTCCTGAAGCAATGCTATAAGCAAATGCTCTGTTCCCACATAGTTATGATGTAATCCCGAAGCAACTGCGAGAGCTGTCTGTATAACTCTTTTGCTTCTGGGAGTAAGGTCGTTTACCGTAAGTCTTGAAGTACTTCCGACTCCTATTTGTTCCTTGATTTTGTTCTCTATTGCTGCAAAGCTTGCTCCTGCACTTTCAAGAGCTGCATATGCAACACCAGTGCTTTCCTGTAAAAGTCCCAGCAGTATGTGTTCAGTTCCGATATACGTATGTCCGAGCAACTGTGCATTTTCTATTGCATAATTCATAGCTCTGTTTGCGTTCTCTGTAAATCCTGTGAATTTGTACATAAGTCATACCTCCCGTATGTATTTCATAATACTTCCGTTTACTCCTGTTTTTTGTCGGTTAATACAACCTGCAAAAAAACTTTTTTATTTCAGCACAGCTTACATCTGTGCGAGGAGGGCGATTGCATTTATGTCGGATTTCCCGACATAAATGTTTAAGAGCTGTGCTCTTAAAGCGTTAAGAATACGAAGTATTCTTAACGGCAATCGCCCCATGCTGACGTTAGCTGTGAGCTGTACTTTTGTTGAGAATATCTGCTCTCATAATATCTCTCTGCTGAGGCGAAAGCTGTTTGCCTGAGTTTACTGAAATGGTACACGGCTGAAGCTCAATCATAAGCTTGTTCACCGTATCAAGTGAAATACCGCTTATAAGCTTTTCGTTTATACCCATTCTTACTGCCGAAAGAAGTTTCAGACCCTCACCGTGGCTTATAACAACAGCGTATTTGAGCGTACCGAAGCATCTCATAATATAATCCCTGATTTCGGTGCGTTTGCAGATTTCATTTCTCATATCACGTTCTTTTGTGATAAGCTGTAATGCGACGTTTTGAAGATTTTCTATTGCATTCTTTTCCGAAAGACCAAGCGTTACCTGATTTGAGAGCTGATATAAACCTACCTGTGCATCTGTACCTTCGCCGAATGTTCCCCTGAGAGCAAGACCTATTTTTGAAAGGTTATCCTCAAGTCGTGGAATTGCACCTCCTGACTCCAAAGCGGGGAGATGGAGCATAACCGAGGCTCTCAGCCCCGTTCCGAGATTTGTGGGACACTGCGTCAGATAACCCAGCTTGTTGTGAAAGGCGAAGCCGAGAGAATTATCCAGAAGCGTATCAATTTTATCAGCTGTATCATATGCTTTTTTCAAGGAAAGTCCCTCTGAAAGAACCTGTATTCGGAGGTGATCCTCTTCGTTTATCATAATGCTTATTGTTTCGTCATCGGTAAGAAGCAGATATTTTCCTGCTCTGTTCTGTGCAAACACAGGGCTTATAAGATGCCTTTCCATCAAAGAACCTGCTTCGGTATCATTAAGCTGTGCCATATTTATAAATCTGAAAGTAGCCGCTATATATGAGTTGCTTCCCTCAAGAGCTTCCCTGATTTTGTTTGCCACCTCATTTTTTTGCTGTAAGCTCATAAGGTGGGGGAAAGGATAATTTTTAAGATTTCTGGCAAGTCTTATACGTGAACTTATTGCCACGTCACCTTCCAAACCATTTTTTTCATACCATTTCTCAGCCATTATCCTTTCCTCCTTCCATTTCCTGTATTTTATCTCTGAGTTTTGCTGCAAGCTCGAAATTCTGTTCCTTTACTGCATTGTCAAGCTCCGTTTTTATTTTTTCAAGCTCTTTTTCCGCTTTGAGCTGAGGACTTGCACAAGATGCAATCTTTCCTGTATGCTTGATGTTGCCGTGTATTTTTTGTATGGACGGCAGAAGCTCATCATAAAAGTTTGTATAGCAATCGGCACAGCCAACCTTTCCCGAACGGGCTATATCTGCAAATGAAGAACCGCAGGATTTACATCTTGTCGCACTCGTTCTTGAAGGAAGACCGTCACCGAAAAAGCTTCCGAGAAAACTGCTGAAATCCGTAGCAGTATGGGTAAAGAGATTTCCTATGCCTATTCCTTTGTTTTTTGCACACTCAGGACAAAGCCAAAGTTCTTTATAATTTCCGTTGACTATAGACGTGAAGTGTGATGTTGCCTGATTTTTTCCGCAAATTCCGCAAATCATAATTATTTCCTCCTGTTATGTGATAATTTTCTGTTTAAACCTGAGTTAAAAGCATATTTTTAAAAACTGTAGACCTTACGTTGTTTCTCAGCTCCTTGGGTATCTGAGAGAATGCTCTCTCCGAAATTCCCGCAGATATTATTCTTGCTGTGTCCTTATGAATTATGTTTCCTGAAATCAGATTTTCCAAAATGAAGTTTGCCGATGTTTCATCAAGGGTTTCACCTACAGAGTTTACGATGTGCATTATAATTCCCCCTTTTTCGGTAGTAAGATGTACTCTGGTTATTCTGATATATCCGCCGCCGCCTCTTCGGCTTTCGACTACATATCCGTTTTCCTGTGTAAAACGTGAGCTTATAACATAATTTATCTGGCTTGGCACACAGCCTATGCTGTTTGCAAGTTCGTTACGCTGAATTTCCGCTGTACCGTTGCTTTCGTCCAGCATATTCTTTATATATTCCGCAACCAAATCGCTTATTCTCATATCAATCACCTCTGACCTAAGATATAGGAAAGCTTTGTTTTGCTGATTTGACTTTTCCTAACCTTTGATTTGATTTTACACAAAAAGTCAGATAAAGTCAAAGTCACGAAAAGTCAAATATATGTATCTTTTTAATGTATTTCTTTTATTTTCTTGATTTTACTCCTGATTTCTCTTGTTTTCTGAAATTTTATAAAATTTTTGGAAAAGTTTTCAGCACAGCCTGAAAAATCATCTTGTCGGAAGTTGTGTCGATTGCAGACCGCTTCTGACATTTGTCCGAAGCGAGATTTCAAGCAAAGCTTGAAATCTGACAAAAGCGGAACGCTTTTGTCGTCTGCAATCGCAGCCTGAGCGAAGCCGCAGGTTTTCTTTTGTGATAAAAGAGTAAGGTCTGCTCATAAGCCTCAGGCTTATGAGCAGACCTTATCAATCTGAAAATTTACTCAAAGTTTAATGCCGAATTTTTCTATTTTAGGAATCAAGCCTATTCTGGGCTTATCGGGGTCGGGTAGCTGAGGAAAATCGTAAGCAGGATAATCGTTGCCCTCAACGATAGCAGGGCCGTTAGGAGTAAGACAAACGTCCCAGCCAACGTATCTGAACTCAGGGATTACCATAGCAGCCTTTTTGACCATATCCTTTACTTCGTCCATAAAGGGAAGCTTATAGCCGACAAATTTAATACCCGTAGCAGGGTGAGCGTCATAGTTTACCAAAGCCGAAGTATGCCCCTGACCTATAATTTCGCCCTTATCCAGATCAAAGTGGCAAGCAAGACCGCCGTTTTCAAGATTATCAACAAAGCCGCCGTTATTTCCCATTTTAAACACGGAATACAGGATATGAGCCTCACCATTGTTTACGAGTGTAACCACTCTAAGACAGTTAAGCGAATTAGGATATATCTTAGCTGCCTGAGGGTGTTGAACGATAACTTCTTCTATAACGCCGAAATTCTTTTCAGGCTTTGTAATATAGTTCCAAAGCTCCTTTACCGAGGAGAAGTCAGCGGTTTTAATTTTTTCGATACCCTTTCCGCTTTCACCTATGTAGGGCTTTGCAAAGAAGAAATTCTTGTCTTTTACGAACTGCTCAAACCTGTCGTAGTCAATTTTAGCTATATCGAGAATTTCCCTGCCCATAAATTCAGCAAATTTTTCATCAAAAAGATTTTTCTCGTCAAATATATGAGAAAATTTCATATCGTTAAGAGTAGTCACGAGTTTTTTATTTTTCATTCTTGTAAGGTAGGTTTTTCTTTCCTTAGCTTTCATATTGTAAAATTCAAAAATAATATAATCGTTGTAGCCTGCACCGTATTTAATGGTACAGCCTATCATATCAAAAAACAGAGCAACCTTGTTCTTACCTGTTTTTTCGTGTATCATATCTATTTTCTCAAACATTTTTTTGAATTTTGCACCGCTCAGAACTCTAGCAACATATTTTATATTCATAACAAACTCCCCTTTACTTCAGTACTTGAAAACAAAATAAAGGCAAAGGCTTTTAACCTTTGCCCCTTGTTTAAAAGCAAGATTAATTCAACTCTGAAAGACAATCTTCCACAGCACCCTTAAGCCTTGAAAGACCCTCCAAAAGAACTTCCTTTTCGATAACCAGCGGAGGCATAAGCTTAACAACAGAATTTTTTCTTCCTGCACATTCCACAATAAGCTTTCTGTCAAAGGCTTTGACCGTAACCTTTTCGCTGAGACCCTCAACAGGTATGCCGTCAAATTCAATACCCCATATCATACCAATTCCCCTTAATTTAAGACGGCTGTCCAAAGGGAGAATTTCGTTTTCAACATACTCTTTAATAATCTTGCCACTGTTTACAGCCTGCTGCTCCACATTCTCCTTAAGCATAAACTCAAGACCTGCCTTTGCAGCAACCATAGCAAGCTGATTACCTCTGAAAGTACCGTTATGCTCACCGGGAAGCCATTTATCCAATTCAGGCTTGAACAGCGTAAGAGCAAACGGCAGACCGTATCCGCCTATAGACTTTGACATAACAAATATATCAGGCTGTATACCTGCTCTTTCAAATGAGAAGTAAGTACCTGTTCTTGCACAGCCTACCTGTATATCATCTACAATAAGAAGAATATCATTGTCATCGCAGAAGCGGCGTACACTCTGCAAATACTCATTATCAAATACCCATATTCCGCCCTCAGCCTGAACAGTTTCTATAATAAGAGCTGCTGGCTTTTCTACAGCAGAATGGTCATCGTCAAGCAAGTCCTGCATATACTTTACAGTATCAAACTCAGGATACATATAAGGAGCAGGAATATGAGTAACATCTGTAAGCTTAACGCCTGCACCTTTTCTTGCGACAGCGTCTGTTGTAAGCGACAAAGCACCAAGCGTCATTCCGTGGAAGCAGCCTGTAAGAGCAAATATGTTGCTTCTTCTCTTAACCTTTCTTGCTATTTTGAGTGCAGCCTCAACAGCGTTTGTTCCCGTAGGGCCGGGGAACATAATTTTATAATCAAGACCTCTGGGTTTAAGTATTTTTTCCTCCATAAAATCTATAAATTCACGTTTAGGAGTAGTATACATATCAAGAGCGTGCATAATGCCGTCACTCATAATGTAATCAGCGAGCTTGGGCTTTATATAGCTGTTGTTATGACCGTAGTTTACAGCACCTGCACCGCAGAAAAAATCTATATATTCGTTTCCCAACTCGTCAAAGAGCTTAGAGCCTTTAGCCTGTGAAAAGACTGTGGGAAAATGTCTGCAATAAGAGCGAACCTCTGATTCGTATTTTTCAAAAGTCTGAGTATTCAATACCTTTACAACCTCTCTTCATATATAAGAATTAATGCATTTACGCTTTTTTGGCACTATGATTTTACCCCTAATATAGCGGTTTGTCAAGCGAAAGAGCATATTATAACGTTTAGTACAAAAATTGAATTGACAGATAAAATTTTCACTGCAAAATGCGACTGTCAAAAAATAAAATAAAAAACCATAAAGTTTAGGTCAAGCCTTTTCAAAGGCTTGCGGGTCGAGGGCAGAGCCCTCGTCAGGATTTTTAAGGGTGAAGCCCTTAAACTCTCTGTGAAACAAAATCAGGCTGCGGACAGTTGTCCGCAGCCTGATAAAAACTTAAAGAACTTTCGACAGAAAATCTTTAAGACGAGGATTTTGAGGATTGTTGAAGAAATCCTTTGGATTGTTCTGTTCCACAATAACACCGTTGTCTACAAAAGCTACAGTAGTTGCCACCTCACGGGCAAAGCCCATTTCGTGAGTAACGACAACCATAGTCATACCATCTTTGGCGAGCTGCTTCATAACCTCAAGAACTTCTCCTACCATTTCGGGGTCAAGAGCTGATGTTGGTTCATCGAAAAGCATAACATCGGGGTTCATACACAATGCTCTGACTATAGCAATTCTCTGTTTCTGACCGCCCGAAAGCTGTGACGGATATGCGTCACGTCTGTCAGCAAGACCTACTTTTTCAAGAAGCTGTACAGCCTTTGCCTCTACTTCTTCTTTCTTCATTCCGAGAATTTTCGAGGGTGCAAGCGTCATATTTCTGAGAACAGTCATATGAGGAAAAAGATTGAACTGCTGAAAAACCATACCCATTTTACGTCTGTGTAAATTGATGTTTACAGATTTGTCAGTAATATCCGTACCCTCAAAAAAGATGTGACCTCCTGTCGGCTCCTCAAGAAGATTAAGACATCTGAGGAAGGTAGATTTTCCCGAGCCTGAAGCTCCGATAACCACCATAACATCGCCTTTTCTGATTTCGGCATTGATACCTTTAAGCACCTCATTTTTCCCGAAGGATTTGCGAAGCTCTTCGACTTTTATAAGAACCTCATTATTATCAGTGTTCACTGTTACGCAGCCTCCTCTCAAGACGTTTAAGCAGGAATGTAAGAATGAGAACTATAACAAGATAAATCAAAGCTACCACGATAAGAGGGAAGAATGCCTCATATGTACGGGAGCGGATAAGGTTTCCGACATACGTTAAATCCTGCAAAGCCACATAACCTGCCACAGAGGTTTCCTTGACAAGAACTATAAACTCATTTCCCAAAGCAGGAAGAATATTTTTTATAGCCTGCGGTATTATAATAAATATCATAGTCTGCGAGTAATTGAAGCCAAGAGAACGTCCTGCTTCTGCCTGTCCCTTGTCTATGGACATAATGCCAGAGCGTACTATCTCAGCAACATATGCTCCCGAGTTTATTCCGAACGACAGCACCGCCGCAAGAATGCCGTTTCTTGATGACGCAAAGATTACATAATACATAATCATAAGCTGAATTACAATCGGAGTACCTCTTATTATCGTAATATATATATTACATATGAAATTCAAAACCTTTAAAACATAATCACCGGGTTTACAGCACTTTTTCCCCGAAAGGTTGAGGTCGTGAGTTGAGCGTATTATAGCTATAAGCGTACCTATAACTATACCGAGAATACCAGCCAGAAGAGTTATCTGTACTGTTACTCCAAGTCCCTGAAGAAGCTGAAGCCAACGGTCATCGGTGATAAAGGTTTTTGTAAAGCTTTTTTCAATACTTTCAAAAAAATCCTGCATACCCAATATCCTTTATTTATACCGTTTGAATTATTCCTTTACTATTATAACCTGAGTTGTCTTTGTGTAGGGAGTGGTAAAGCTGACAGCCTCTTTTCTTTCGTCTTTGATTGTCATACCTGCCATACCGAAATCAGCCTTACCTGACTGTACAGCCGTTATGATAGCATCAAAATCCATATCATCTATTACAAGCTTATAGCCGAGCTTGTCGCAGATAGCCTGTGCAATCATAGGGTCTATGCCTACTATCTGATTGTTTTCCTTGTATTCGTAGGGTTCAAAAGCAGCATTTGTAGCCATATGAAGCTCACCCTTTGAGGTATCAACGTTTTCAGGACTCTTATAAGGTGATTTGCCCTTTGTATCATCGCCGATATAGTTGTCAACTATACTCTTCAGAGTACCGTCCTTTGTAAGCTCATCAAGAGCCTTGTTGAAGTCCTTTACAAGATTTTCCTTATCCTTGGGCAGAGCTATCGCATATTCCTCAGTGTCGAATGTATCGTCAAGAATTTTCAAGCCTTTGTTCTGTTCTACAAAAGCCTTGGCGGGTTCGCTGTCGATTATTACGCAGTCAACCTTTCCCTGAGTAAGAGCTATAACCGCATCTGCACCCTTGTTATATCTTTCGATTACAGAGCCTTCCTTTTCATAATCGGAAGCATATGCAATATCGCCTGTTGTGCCAAGCTGAACGCCTATTCTTGCTCCTGCAAGGTCTTCCTTTGATTTGATGGTTTTTGTTGCATCTGCGGAAGCTGACGCAGATGTGTTATTGCCGCCTGCTCCGTTATCAGAGCCGCATGCGGACATAGCAATACCTGCCGCAGCTACTATTGCAGCGGCTAACATAATGGATAAAAGTTTTTTCATTGAAATATCTCTCCTTGTGTATAAACTATAATACCATATATGATAATATAACATCGTAATAAAATCAAGCTTATATGCAAAATTTATAATTTGTAAATATATAAATATGGAATAAATATGGAAAAATTTTTATTTTTATAAAGTAAAAGCAATATTTATACTTTACTTTGATAATCTGTTAATGTTATAATATAACCAGACATTAATATATCTTTTTTTACAGGAGGAATTTTACAATGAAAAAATTTACGGCAGTTATGTTATCCGCACTGATGGCAGCGGCAGCTCTTACGGGCTGCTCAGGTGGAAGCGGTTCTTCAAATGCTGACACTAAAACAAATACTTCGCAGACATCATCCGCAGACTGGGATTACATAAAAAACAAGGGTGAGCTTATCATAGGAATAACATATTTTGAGCCTATGAACTATAAGGACGACAGCGGTAAGCTGACAGGCTTTGAAACCGAGTTTGCAGAGAGTGTCTGCAAGGAGCTTGGTGTCAAGCCCGTATTCCAGAAAATAGACTGGGATTCAAAAGAGGTTGAGCTTAAATCCAAAACTATAGACTGCATTTGGAACGGTCTTACCATAACAGATGAAAGAAAGTCCAATATGGATATATCAGTTCCCTATATGGAAAACAAGCAGGTTATGGTTACAAAAAAAGGACGAGTTCTTCAAGGACGCTACGTATGTTTCTGTAGATTCGCAGGCAAAGGCACTTCTTGAGGTAAAGTCAGGTACGGCAGATATTGCGGTTATAGACTATGTAATGTCGATAGGAACACTTTCTTCAGGCTCAGACTATTCAGACCTTCAGGTTGTGGAGGGCAAGGACTTTGCTCCCGAGCAGTACGGAGTTGCTATAAGAAAGGACAGCACAGAAACTCTCAAAAAGCTTAACGAGGCTATGCAGAAGGTTGCAGATGACGGTACTCTTGACAAGATAGGCAAGAAATATAACCTTGACAGTTTGCTCATACTCAAGTCAAAATAATATCTGACCTCAGAAAATTGAAAAAAAGAAGCTTACAGCTTCGCTCAGACTTTGCAGGCGATTGCATAACGAAGCAGCAAAGCTGCTTCGGACTTCAAGGCGTAGCCTTGAAGGATTCAAAAGCGAATGCTTTTGAATCTGCAATCGCCGTATGAGCGTAGCCGAAGGTTTTTATTCAGACTAAAAAATAAGTCAGGAAGGTAAATCATTAATGGAACAGTTTTTAAACGTTACCGAACAGCTTTTCAAGGGGTTCGGTGAAAATTGTTTTATCTTTATCATAACGCTTCTTCTGGCACTTCCCATAGGACTTATAGTATCTATGGGTTCTATGTCGAAGTTCAGACCGCTTAAATTTCTCACAAAAACGGTAGTATGGATAATAAGGGGAACACCTCTTATGCTGCAGTTGTTTGTAGTATTTTACATACCGCCGCTTATGTCGGACGGACAGGTAAGCTTTCCGAGAATGCAGGCGGCTCTTATTGCATTTGTAATAAACTACTCTGCTTACCTCTCAGAAATATACCGTGGGGGAATAGAATCGATACCAAAGGGGCAGTATGAGGCAGGACAGGTTCTCGGATTGAGAAAGTCCCACATATTTTTCAGAATAATTCTGCTTCAGGTAATC
>ONDU01000047.1 GCA_900316615.1 uncultured Eubacteriales bacterium
TTGTCCCTAATACACCAGCCTGTGAAAATTATAAAACTATTTTTACGTTTTGTCAACTGAATTTAAGTATTTTTTCCAAATATGAAATTTCCTGAACTAAAATCATATTGAAGAGGTGAGAGCTTTGAAATTCAATATTAAACTTAGAAATCTGATTGAGGAAAAAAATCTTACACAAAAACAAGTTGCTAAAGAACTTAACATAGCTCCCTCAACAATGGGAGGGTATGTTCAGGGAAAAAGCGAGCCGGATTTCGATACCTTAAAGAAAATAGCTAAGTACTTTGACGTTACAACCGATTATCTTCTGGATATTGCCGATAAAAAAGCTAATAACCAGCTGGAGGACGATATTCTTAGAATATTCAGAACACTTACGCACGAGCAGCAGCTTCTTTACCGTGAACTCGGAAAGGCTTTCGGACGCATAAAAAACACTGACAAAAAATAAAGATGATTTTCGTATATATTTTTTTCAGAATACGCTTGATAATCCTGTCACATATGATATTATAATCGTGTAATTATGGTTTTCAGGCATAAATTCAGAGATAAGATTTACGGAGCAGATATGAATATAAAAGAGTTCGGAACGCAAAACAGTCAGACTATTATTTTTCTGCACGGAGGCGGACTGTCGTGGTGGAACTACAGAGAGGAAGCCCTCAGTCTGAGCAAGCATTATCACATAGTAATTCCTCTTTTGGACGGTCACGCAGGCTGTGATGCCGATTTTAAGAGCATAAGCGAAAATGCTGACAGAATTATTTCCTTTATATACAGAAATTGTAACGGAAATGTCCTTTTAATCGCAGGACTTTCACTCGGGGCACAAATTCTCACGGATATTCTTTCAAAACATGAGAATATCTGTCAGTATGCCGTTATAGAAAGTGCCTGCATTATACCGTCAAAAATAACCTCTTTTCTTTTAGAACCTTCTGTTTCCTCAAGCTTTTTTCTGATAAAAAAGAAATGGTTTGCAAAAATGCAGTTCAGATATCTTCACCTTAAAAATGAACTTTTTGACGATTATTACAAAGATACCTGTCTCATTTCAAAGGAAAATATGATACGCTTTCTCAAATCCAGTACCGAATACAAGCTTTCGGAAAATATAAAAAACTGCCGCTGTCAAAAAATACGGATTATTGCCGGAAGTAAAGAAGCTTTAAAAATTCTGAAATCCGCAAGGCTTCTTAATAAAATTCTCCCGAACAGCACACTCGAAATAAAAGACGGTCTGTATCATGGTGAATATTCAATCAACAAGCCTGAGCTGTACTCTGAAGAATTGCTTGATATGCTTGCTCTTTTTGAAGCAGACAATAAAGACCGCTTTGAGCTTCCGTAAAAATTCATCGCATACCATTACTAAATGAGGTACATATATGAATGCAAAACTATTCTTTCAGGCTCTTGTCAAATTCTTTTCAGGACTTGTTATCATATCTGCACTGCTTTTCATACCCGCATGGACGCTTCTTTATTGGCAGGCGTGGCTTTTAATTGCAATACTTTTTATTCCGATGTTCGCAGCAGGTATTGTTATGATGATTAAAAATCCTTCTCTTCTCAAAAAAAGACTGAACGCTAAAGAGGAACAGTCCGAACAAAAAACAGTTGTTGCACTAAGCGGCATTATGTTTCTGGCTGCGTTTGTAAGTGCAGGATTGAATTTCCGCTTTGGTTGGATAGTCCTTCCCGACAATGTAACATATATATCCGCTGTCATCTTTCTTATTGCCTATGTGCTTTATGCAGAGGTTATGCGTGAAAATGAATATCTTTCACGTACAATAGAGGTGCAGGAAAATCAGAAAGTCATAGATACAGGAATGTACGGAATTGTACGACACCCTATGTATTTTACTACTGTACTGCTTTTTCTTTCCATGCCTCTTGTGCTGGGGTCTGTAATTTCTTTTGCGGTAATGCTTTTCTACTTTCCTATCATTATAAAACGTATTCTCAATGAAGAAGAGGTTCTCGAAAAAGGTCTTTCAGGCTACAGAGAATATAAGAAAAAGGTAAAATACAGGCTGATTCCGTTTATATGGTAGGGTTATGTTTTTTTGAAAATTAACCAAAAATATTTTTGAAAAAATCATCTTGCGTAAGGTATTGCTCGTTACGCAGCGTAATAATCTATAATTACACGCAAGGAGGTGAAAAGCTATGTCTGAATATACAACGGGAGAAATCGCAAGGCTTTGCGGAATTACAGTAAGAACGGTACAGTACTATGACACAAGGGGTATTCTAATTCCCGACAAATTGTCTGAGGGCGGACGGAGACTCTATTCTGAAAATAATCTCAGAACAATGAAAATTATATGCTTTCTCAGAGAACTGGGACTGCCTATATCTTCAATCTCTCAGATACTTTCCGAAGAAAATTCTGACGAAGTAATATATCTTCTGCTTGAACAGCAGGAAAAAGCTCTCCGGGAAGAAGCAGAAGAAAGTACCGCTAAACTGCATAAGCTGGAACAATTGAAAAACGGTCTTAAAAGTCTTGATACAGTTTCTGTCGAATCCATCGGTGACATAGCATACACAATGTCAAACAAGAAAAAACTCAGAAAAATTCATCTTACTATTCTTTTTACGGGACTTCCTGTCAGTATTTTTCAGTTGGTATCCGTTGTACTGTGGATTACAAGCGGGCTTTGGTGGCTTTTTGTCATATGGGCTGTAATTGCATTACCTTACGGTATTGCTGTATCAAAGTACTATTTAGATCATGTCGCTTATCTTTGCCCTAACTGTCACACAATATTCAGGCCGGCATTTAAAGACGCTTTCTTTGCAAGACACACACCATCCACACGAAAGCTTACATGTACCGCCTGCGGTCATCACGGCTTCTGCGTTGAGGTTGCAGCTGAGGAGGAAAAGCGAAGTGAAAAAGCTTAAAAAGCCTCTGTTGTTTACCTTGATAATGCTTCCTTATACAAATCCCGAATTACTTGAAAAAGCTTTAGCTCAGATTGGAAGCAAAGATGTTTTAGTACTTATAAGTACCATTCAGCCTGTTATACTTGCACTTTTATGCAGCTTTTTCGGATATATTCTCTCGGAAAAAGTCGGATTAATGCGTTCTTTCAGCTTTGAGCGAAAAAATATTATAGTCGTTTTAGGTATATCTGCATTGTGCGGAATTATGTTAAGCCTTGACGCTTGGACATTCGCAAAATGGATTCCCGAATTAAACGGATATTATGATACGGCAGGCTCTTTTGATACGGTCACATGGATTACTTCAGTTATTTACGGCGGAATAATAGAGGAAGTTATGCTCAGACTTTTTGTTATGAGCCTTATATCCTTTATTATATGGAAGTGCTTTTTCAGAAAAGAAAAAAAAGCTTCCGATAAAGTATTCATAACAGCCAACGTAATTTCAGCATTGATATTCGCCGCAGGTCATCTTCCTTCAACCGCAATACTTTTCGGAAATCTTACACCCTTGCTTTTAATCAGATGTTTTCTCCTGAACGGTGCAATAGGTACTGTATTGGGACGCTTCTACAGAAAGTACGGTATTCAGTATGCAATGCTCGCCCACGTTATGGTACATATAGTAAGTAAAATAATCTGGATAGCTTTTATTCCCTAAAACAGTTGTTCTTAAAATCTTCACACTATAATAAAAATTCCCCCGAACCGTCAAAATTTATTCAAAAATGTTGACTAATTTCGATTTTTGATGTATCATCTAAGGTATATTAAGATTTATCATACAGCTATAATTGATTTGGAGGATAAATAAGTTGGAACCTTTATACATAGTTATGCCCGCATATAACGAAGAGGCTAATATAAAAACAACTCTTGATGCATGGTATCCTGTTATTGAAAAGCATAACAAAACGGGCAACTCAAGATTAGTGGTAGTAAATGACGGCAGTAAGGACAATACATACAAAATGATGCAGGAGTATGCCGAAACTCACCCCTTGTTTGTACCCTTGACAAAGCCCAACGGCGGACATGGTTCAACTGTTATTTTTGCTTACGATTATGCAATTAAAAGCGGTGCTGACTGGATATTCCAGACCGATTCGGACGGACAGACAAATCCTGATGAATTTGAAGATTTCTGGAATGAAAGGGATAATTACGACGCAATATTCGGCAACAGAACAGTGCGCGGCGACGGCAAATCCAGAGCCTTTGTTGAAAAGGTTGTATGTATGCTTGTAAAGCATTATTTTGGTGTAAAGGTTCCCGATGCAAATGCACCCTTCCGTCTTATGAGAGCAGATAAGGTAAGCAAATATCTCGGCAAACTGAAGCCTGACTATAATCTTCCGAATATTATGATGACTACATATTTTGTTTATTATAAGGACAGAGTGACCTTCAAGGAAATAAGCTTTAAGCCTCGTGAAAAAGGCACAAATTCTATAAACATTAAGAAAATCATAAAAATCGGGCAACAGGCTCTCAAGGATTTCCGTGAACTGAAAAAGAACCTCTGAAATCCAATCAGCATTACATAAAAAAGGCAATATTTTCTATTATGAAAAGCGACCAAGATTTTTCTTGGCCGCTTTTGTGTTGTACCATCAGTAAGCTAAGCTTTATTTGTTGTAAACGCTTGATATAAAGCCGATAATATCAGCTTTTCCCTTGCACAGAACAGTTCCGTCAAGCCTGAGTGCAACAGTATAATTGTTTCCAGCCGATATTGCTATAATATCCTTCCAGTCTGATACATCACACTGAGAAAAGCCGTTATCACCCGTGGCTGTAACCGTTCCGTCCGACTTCAAGCCTACGGTGTGAAAAAAGCCTGCCGATACCGCTACTATGTCCTTCCACTCCGAAACCTCGCACTGATGATGTGTATTATCGCCTGTAGCTGTAACGGTCTTGTCGGATTTCAAGCCTATGGTGTGATGGATTCCTGCGGCGACTGCAATAATATCCTTCCAGTCTGATACATCGCACTGATTATACAAATTCCAGCCTGTAGAATAAACCCTGCCGTCAGATTTAAGTGCAATCGTGTGGTGAATGCCTGCACCTATTTCGACTACATCATTCCAGTCTGATACATCACAGCGTTTATAGCTGTTGTTGCCTGTTGCCGATACCGTACCGTCCAGCTTCAAGCCGACTGTATGCTCCCAGCCTGCAGCTATGGAAACTATGCCTTTCCAGTCGGAGACATTACACTGATTATAGTTGTTGTTGCCTGCCGAAACAACCGTACCGTCCGACTGCAAACCGACTGTATGCTCCCAGCCTGCCGAAACCGCAACTATATTCTTCCAGTTTGATACATCAAAATAGTGGTGCTTGTTTTTTCCCGAAACAATAACTGTTCTGTTCGACTTAAGACAAGCTATGTGCGAATTTCCGCAGCTTATCAGGTTATCGAAATTAAGCACGGCATTAAGCCTGTTGTCGTCCTTAATCCTTACGGAATTTCCCTTTGAGTGTATACTGAGGCTCATTACTGAATTTAAAGCCTGTGATATAATTTCCTTTTTCTGAGCAGCATACTGCTGTTTTGTATTTTTAAGCTCATTATTAAGCTGACTGTTTTCCTTTTCGAGCATAAGCTTGAAGTCCACCTGTGTTTTAAGCACCTTTCCGCTTCTGGTAATGCCTATGGTAATATTGTCGCCTGTGCTCAGCATTATAACGTCCCTCCACATAGAAACATTACACTGACCTAGAATGTTATCCCCGAAAGCCACAACCGTTCCGTCATTTTTCAAGCCGACTATATGATTTTTGCCGCAGGATATTTTTTTCACATTTTTCCATTGTTCCTTATCGAAAACACCATAGGGATTTTTGCCGCTTATGCTTACGTTCCCCTTTTCATCAAGGGTAAACTTAGTTTTTTTAAGAACGCAGACAGCTATAATTTTGGCAGTATTATATTTTTGATTAAGGTATTCGATTTCATTCTTATTGAAATGATAGATTGATTTTATTTTCAAATTTTCCATATAAATCATTTCTCCGTTTTATATGCTTTTAAAGCTTATATTATGTTCGTTAGCATATGTTTCAGCATTCTCTGTTTTTTCTGAAATTTCTTTTTTAGTTATCTGATATTTTTCAGTAAGGTATTCGATTTCGTTTTTATTGAAATGATAGATTGATTTTATTTTCAAATTTTCCATATTTCACAAATCCTTTGCTTTATCAGAACAGCTTCTCTCTGGTAATACCCATTATTCCGTTGCGGTTTTTTCCTGCAAAAACGAGCGTTCCGTCCGATTTCAGACCTAATGTACATTCTTCTCCTGCCGATATCGCGATAATATTTCTCCAGTCTGATACATTACATTCGCCGTAGCTGTTATGTCCCGTTGCTGCAACCGTACCGTCTGCTCTAAGTCCTACAGTATGATAATATCCTGCTGAAACTGCAACTATATTCTTCCATAACGATATGGCTTTAAAATATTCTACTTTTCCGGCAGCAACAACACTTCCGTATGCTTTCAGTCCGACTGTATGTCCGTTTCCTGCCGATACGCTGACAATATTTTTCCATTCTGACACACCGCTGCAATATTTGCTGTTTCCTGCTGTTACAACTTTTCCGTCAGCTTTCAGACCTATGCTGTGCTCCCAGCTCGCCGAAACCTCTACAATATCAGTCCAGCCTGATACATTGCATTTATTCTGATAGTTCGAGCCTGCGGCAACAACAGTGCCGTCCGATTTTATCCCGAGCAGATTGTCATAGCCTGCGGAAATTGATACTATGTTATTCCAGCTTGCTACTTCACTATAGGACACATTTCCTACGGAAACAACAGTGCCGTCTGCTCTCAGACCTGCTGTTATATGTCCGAGCATATAGCCCCCGTTAGCTGATATTGCGACTATATTTCTCCAGTTACGCACATCGCATATACCCTTAGCGTTTTTGCCGTAAGCCACAACAGTTCCGTTCGACTTCAAAGCCGCCGCATGATAGCTTCCGCAGCCGATAAGATTTTTCATTCTTCCTGCTTTTTCCTTATGCTGTTTTTCGGCTTGCTCGGACTTGATTTTACTTTGCAGTCTCAGCAGACTTTCCTTAGCCTTTGGATTGCCTCCCTCGTCAGCGTGTCTGTACCATTTGAGAGCCTCTTCATAATTCGGCACTGTGCCTTTTTCGTACACGCCGCCCATAATGTTCTGTAAAATAGAAGTATAATTTTTAAGATGAGCATACTTGTTCATAAGGGTCTGATTAGACTTCAGAATAGTTTCGGACTGTTCATTCATAGCATTTATCTGCTTCTTGGCTTCCGAAAGCATATCACGGCATTGAGCCAGCTCTTTCTGATTCTCCAAAAGCATACTGTGATACCTGACAAACTGTTTTTCAAGAAAAATTTCAAAGCTTTTATTGGTTTTTAATACAACTCCGTTTTCCGTAATGCCTACAGTCAGATTGCCGCTTGTGCTTATCATAGCTACGTCCTTCCAGTGGGAAACATTGCACTGACCGTTTGAGTTGTCACCGTAAGCCACAGCAGTTCCGTCATTTTTCAAGCCGACAATATGATTTGAACCGCAGGATATTTTACTGATGTTTTTCCATTGTTCCTTATCAAAAACACCATAGGGACTTTCTCCGCTTATGCTTACGCTTCCGTTTTCGTCAAGTGTGAACTTGCTTTTTTCCAAAAAGCATACAGCAACAATTTTAGTTATGTGATATTTTTCACTGATATACTCAATTTCGTTTTTATTAAAATGATATATTGATTTTATTTTCAAGCTTCCCATACCTCAAAATTTCTCCGTTTTTATATGCTTTTAAATTTTATATTCCGGTTATTTGCATATGCCTCCGCCGCAGAGCCTTTTTCTCCGTTTATCGTCAATTTATCGCAGCCCTTAAAGGCATAATCTCCTATATACGTTACACTGCTCGGAATTGTTATACTTTCCAGACCCTCGCAGTCAGCAAAGCTGTAATTATTTATTTCCGTTACGTTACTTGGAATTACTATAGTTTTTAATGAGGAGCAGCCCTCAAAGGCTTCGTCCTCTATCTTCGTTACAGTATCGGGAATGGTTATGCTTTCTAAGCTTTTGCAATAACGGAAAGCACACAAGCCTATTTCGCTTACACTGTCGGGAACAGTTATATTTTTTAAGCTTCCGCAGCTGTCAAAGGCGTAATCCCCTGCCTTTTTTATTCCGTCTGATATAATAATAGCTTCTATTTCATTCGGCAAATATTTAAAGCGGCTTGTCGCCGTTTCGGAATTGCCGTCCACTGTTCCCGTTCCCTCAATATACAATGTATTTCCTATGAGCTTATATGAAGCATTTTCTCCGCATTCGCCCTGAGCGTCTATATTTTGGGTTGTTTCGGCTTCCGATGTCTGTACGTCATAAGCTGAGCTGCTTTTTTCAGCGTTGCCTGAGGAGCTTGCCTTAATTTCAGTACCCCTACTGCTTGAGCTGCTGTTTCCTATGACAATACCGCCTACCGCCACCGCAGCTCCGACAACCGCCAACACCGCAACCACTGCAAATATAAAACCCTTTTTCTTAGGCTTTCTGACAATTTCATCTGAACTATCATAATTAATCGGTGTATATGAATTATCCGTAATCTGAATATCGCTTGCAGAAAAATCCTGCTCGGGAATGCTTTCCGTTACATACCGCTTTTCATTATCATTTATTGAAAACTCTCTTTCAGCACTGTTATATGCTGAAAATTTCTTTTTAACATATTCTTTTTCACTGTCGTTAAGAGAATACAGCGTATATATAACCCTGTTTTGAAAATTTTCAGTTTCATTTATCTTATATTTTTCACTAATATATTCAATTTCGTTTTTATTAAAATGATATATTGATTTTATTTTCAAGCTTCCCATACCTCAAAATTTCTCCGTTTTTTATATGCTTCCAAAGTTTATATCATTTTCCTTAGCATATCTTTCCGCATAAGAGCCTGCTTCTCCGTTTATCGTTAATTTATCGCAACCTTCAAAAGCTGTGTTATCTATTTTTGTTACACTGCTTGGAATTGTTATACTTTTTAATGATGTGCATTTATAAAAAGCTTTATAAGCTATTCCTGTTACATTGCTTGGAATTGTTATACTCTCTAACGATGTGCAATTCTCAAAAGCATTCACGCTTATTTGAGTTACACTGCTTGGAATTGTTATACTTTCCAATGCTTTACAGCCATAAAAAGCATATGCACCTATTTTCGTTACACTGCTTGGAATTGTTATACTTTTTAAACTTTTGCAACTATTAAAAGTATAACCACCTATTTCTGTTATTCCGTCTGATAGAACAACATTCTCTATATTATATTGTAGTGCATTAATATACTTAGCAAACAAGCTCTGAGAAATTTTTCCTGTACCATCTATATATAATGTATTTTCTACTAATTTAAACGTTATTGTTTCACTCAATTTTCCCTCGGAAGGCATTGTTGATGGTTCTAGTTCGTAGTCGTATAATGTATCATCATATGATGTGTCATCATATAATGTAATATAATATGATGAACTTGACGTATTCGCAGAACTTGATGTGTTGACATTATTTTTTACTGTTGAATTGTTATTTTCCAAAACAACGGCACCTACTGCTCCAACAACCGCCAACACTGCAACCACTGCAAATATAAAACCCTTTTTCTTAGGTTTTTTAACAATTTCTTTTGAATTATCAGAATTTTTAGATGTGACAGCTTCAAAATCTTTTTTGTATCTTTGAGCATAAGAGCCTGCTTCTCCGTTTATCGTTAAATTATCTTATCACCTATTTTTTTTACACTGTTTGGAATTGTTATACTTTTTAATGACGTGCAATCACAAAAGGCATAATCACCTATTTCTGTTATTCCCTTGGCTATAATAACATTTTCTATTTTATTCGGTAAATATCTGAAGCGGCTTGTGTGAAAGATAGTGCTGCCCTCCGCCAACGTTTTTGCGTCCAATGCTCCCGTTCCGTCAATATACAATGTATTTCCTATAAGCTTATATGAAGCATTTTCTCCGCATCTGCCCTGAGCGTTTACATTCTCTGACTTTACATTATTTTTCACGGCTGAATTACTGCTTCCCAGAGCAGCTCCCACCGCATTGTTTCTTGTCGGTCTTTTCAGTTCGAGAGCTTCTTCTTCGGGCAAAATCACTTCTTCTTTTTGTGTTTCCAGCATACCGTTTTTAGTAAAGCCGATTGTCTTGTCGCCGTCAATATCTACTGATACAACATTTTTCCAGTCCGCAACATTGCACTGACCGTTTGAGTTGTCGCCGTAAGCCACAACCGTTCCGTCATTCTTCAAGCCGACAATATGCTTTTTGCCGTTTACTATTCTTTTTATATTTTTCCACTGCTCTTTATCAAATGCACCGTAGGCAGCTTCGCCGCTTATGCGTACATTGCCCTTTTCATCAAGGGTAAATTTTGTTTTGCCCAGAAAGCATACGGCAACGACCTTAGTTATCTGATATTTTTCATTAAGATATTCAATTTCGCTTTTGTCAAACTCATAAACTGATTTTATTTTTAAATTTTCCATATCTGCTCTCCCCTATGCACACTTACACTCTTTGTCTTTTGCCGATAAGCTCCTTTATATTGTCCATATCCTCTTTGTCAAAAACGTCCATCATCAGGTCGCTTATAGGCATACTCTTCGATTCCTCAGCAATCTGATTCTGACTTTCCTGAGAACGCTGCTCAAGAAGCTGCTGCTGCTTTTTGAAGTCCTCCGCACTTTCGGGCGGCTTTTCCTCCTGCTTCTGAACAGTGACCTCCGCTGATGTAGTACCTGCCTGCTGTATAACCGCAGGTACTCCCGAATACACTACACTGCTTCCCATTTTTTCAATAAGCTGCGGTGCAAGGTCTATAAGCTCACCTATTTTCTGATAAAGCAATATTTTTTCGGAATGAATAAGCACGCTTTCGTCCGTTGACTGCTCAGGCATTTGTGTGGAAATAAACTCCTTGTAAAATTCAGAGCTTACCTCATCAACCGCATTCCATATGTTTATATTTTCGGCTAAGTCCCTCATCTGAGAATAATTAAAGCCCTCGGTATGGCTTGCGATAGCCTCGGCGGTCTCAAAATCTATTTTCCTGTTGACAAGCATCTGCCGCCTTTGTGCTGCGTTGGGAAGCGACATTTTCATAAGCCTTAAATATTTTCTCAGACAGCCCCTTACAAGGCTGTCGTCAGGCTCTATCACCACAGCAAACAGAGTGGGGAAACCCTCGTTTACGTCATACATACGCACATATTTTCCCATTCTGTCATATATCAGGTCGGACATATCGCACTGACTTATATTTTCAAGCACTATGCAGAGGTTATCCTGTCTGTCATCGGTGTAAAACTCGTCAAGCAGATTGTTAATGAATGTATGTACAATATCATCTGTTAAAACGTCCCAGTCCTCACGCTCAATTATACTCTGACGCTCCTGCTCGTCCGCTTCAATATCCGCCTTGCTGAAATTGAAGTCATTACCTGACAGATATAATATCTCATAGCCGTAATCCTCTCCCGAAAGCATATTTACGGCTATTTCGGCAGCCGTATGCCTTCCGCTTCCCTCAGCACCGGTAAGCAGAAGTCCCTTGACCTTCATTTCGCTTACGGTTGTTTCGATTACGTCCTTCCAGCCAAAGGAATAATCCGCCTTTGAAGTACCGAACTCGGTTTTATGTCTTTCCTGCACATCAGCCTTTATATCGGCAGAGGTCAATATAATTTTCTCAATCCACGCACGGACCTTTTTCTTGAAAAAGCTTGTACCCATTTACTAATTCACTCCGAAAAAATACTCTAAAATTCAGGCAGCTGTTCAGTACCCGAAAGTACTGAACAGACCCGAAAAAATAATCAGATTTTCTTCTCAAATGCCTCCAGCGAAGCCAGAATATCGCCCTTCTTCTCAGGTGAGAACGAATTTTTGACATTCTCGAACATTTCCTTTGTCAGCGTAAGCTTGCCCTCAATAATTGCCCTTGAGGTGTTTTCATCGGATTCCTTTGAAAGAATTTTGTTATTCTCGTCATATACTGCAAATTGTTCCTTTGCGGCTCTTTTTATCGACTGCTTTATGCCGTCGGTAAGCTTTTTGAGGTCACGGAAGCTGTAGTTGTCCGTAACGTCCGCCATAATATCAGCGTTAATATCATCTGAGCATTTAATCTCAGTTTTCTTGAAGAAGTCATTGAAATATTTGCAGCGTACCTCCTCCGAGGGCAGAGGTACAAGCACATAGGTAAGAATACGTGAAAGCATGGCACTTTCTATCTTGTCGGGATAGTTGGTAGCGGCAAGAAAGACTACAGGCTTATCAGCGTTTACTATTATATTGTAGGATTCCATAAATGAAACGGTAAGACGCTTTTCGTGACCCTCGGCGTTGCCGTCCCTGCGGACGCACATATTTTCAAACTCATCAAAGTAAATCACGCACGGAGCGTTGTCTACAGCCTCAAGAAAGGCAGTCTTGACCTTTTTCTCACCAACGCCAACATAACTGTCATGAACATCTGAGCCTGTAAGCTTTATGAACTTGAAGCCCCTGTCCATAAGCTCCTTTGCGATTGCCTCTATAAAGAAGCTCTTTCCTGTTCCGAAAGGACCGTAGAAAAGGAATGATTTAAGGCTGGAAATACGCAGAAGCTTGTCAGTACCCTCCCAGCCGATATTGTCCAGAATTTCGGACTGGATTATTTCCTTTAAGTCCTCCATACCTACAATGTCATCAAAGCCGTGCTTAGGCTTTTCCTGATACCATTTTTCTATAGTTTCGGCGGAAACGTCCTCGCTTGCGTTTCTTGTAGTGAAGCCGCTTGCGGTAGCCTTAGTCTGAGCCTGAGCAGGCTTTGCATCTGACTGAGAGGACGTGCTGCTCGCAGGTGCAGCCGCCGCAGAGCCTGATGAGGTACGGCTTTCGGCTGAGCTGTCGGCACCCGAGGCGGAGGCGGTATTCTCCGTCTGCTGTTGTTCTTCCGTTTTTTTGCCATAGTCGGGTACAAGAACACGCAGAATTTCCATAGCTTTTCTTTCATTCATAGCGGCTCTTTCAGCCCACTGTCTGTATACTGCTCTCTGCTGTACGTTTATGCTGCTTATTTTGCGTGCGGCTTCGGCAGCCTTTACATAGAAGCCGTACTCAGCCTTTGAGGGTACTGCACCGTTTCTTCTGTTTGTGTTCTTAGCCTGAGAAATACTGGCGTTGTATTCCGTAATCAGTGCAGACATATCTTTTTCATAGAAGGTATTAGCCATATTGTTTCTCACTCCCTTTTATCGTCAGACGGTGCAGCCGTATTGTGCTTTGCGTTTGCGAGAAGCTCTTTTCTGTTCTGCAAATCTATATCCTGCGGAATATACTTGGCAGCCTCCTGAAGCTGCTCAACGCTCATATCGTGAGGGAAATTATCGCTGAGTGCTGATTTGACGGCATTCCTCATATTTGTGTTAGCCTCTTCAATGCAGGCTTCAATATCGCCTGTATCTATGAGCTTTTCAACAAAGCTGTCGTACATTTCCTGTTTTTTCTGATAAGCCTCCTGCGAATTGAGGAAAGCATACTCTTCTCTTTTAGGCTTTTTGCTTCCGCTGAAGAAAGGGAACACCCTTTCGCCTGTAATTTTTCCTGTAGCCGCATCAAGCAGAATGTACGCATTTTCAACGCTGTCATATGAGGACACGCTTTTCA
This sequence comes from uncultured Eubacteriales bacterium, assembly GCA_900316615.1. Lineage (GTDB taxonomy): Bacteria > Bacillota > Clostridia > Oscillospirales > Acutalibacteraceae > CAG-964. Next base: position 13,704 of record ONDU01000047.1, read on the forward strand.
GTACAAACAAAGCGTCCTTAACGAGCATATAACCTATTGCGGCATCCCTGAGCTGTCCCTCCTGAATTTGCGTGGGATAGCATTCCGCACGACCCTTTCTTACAGCGAAGCTCTGCTCCTCTATGGTGTATTTGAAATCCTTGAGGCAGGCACCCAAATCGCCTGCACATTTTGCAATTTCATAGGTAATCTCCGCCATAACGGCTCTGTCCTTGTTAGCCTTTCTGTATCTGTGATTTTTCTTTATAGCTTCGAGCTTTTTCTTGGCAGCGTGTAATTTATCGTTTACAGACATAGTTTATATCCTCCGTTAAAATCAGTTTGTATTTCTGGTGCGGTTCTGGTTTGTATTTACGTTTACGACAGGCTGTACTACCTGCTGAGCCTGTTCTTCCTTAATCTTCTGAATTTCGCTTTCAGAAAGCAGCTTAACTCTCCTGAGAGCGTTCATCTGGTCGCCGTTTTCGTTAAGACCTGCTTCCTCAAGCTGTATCTGCTTTGCAAGCTCAACGATACTGTCAACAGAAGCCTGAGCCATTCTTTTCTGGCGTATGCTTCCCTTGGAATAAGCCATCTGATTAATTCTCTCGTCCATACTGTCCATATACTCGCCAAGCTCGTCAAACTGAGCGTCAATCTCAGCGGCTCTTTTGAACTCCTGCTCCATCATATCCTTATATTTGTTGAGCAGATTAGGGTCTTCGGGTACGGGATTATTTTCCACACGGGTGCGGTAGTCGTTTATAATTTTGGACTGATAAACCATTTGTTTTTCGAGCATATCGTGCTGTAAAAGCTCAAAGGTAAGTGCAGATTTTTCAATTCGCTGATTGACGAGGAATTTATAGAAATCCAGACTTTCCTGATCCCATCTCTGCCCGTTGCTGATAAAGGTTTCGTTGGAAATACTTTCAATTTTCTGCTGAAGCTCAGGCTCTTCGATAAGTCTTTTTGCAACAGCCTTGTTATCCTCGCTGTATTTCTTTTTCTTTTTCTCTATATTGGCAATCTGCGAATCAAGATTTTTTTGCAGTGCATCGAGAGAGGTACAGGACATAATGAGGGTTTTCCAGAGGTCGAGATAAGACTCGCAGCTTTCGACGAAGGCTTTTTTCATATCCTCGGGTACGAACGGAATTTTGTTGCGGACATCGTTTACAGCAACGACAAGACCTGACTTAGCTGAAAAGGCTCTGTTGACATCGCCTGTTTCTATAGCATTTTTAAGCTCCTGAGCGATAACGATAATGCTTGCGTCTATATTGCTTATATCAACGCCTGAGTAGTCGTATGTATTGCTGCTTATAAGGTCTGAGGCAACGACAACGGCAAATTCTAGGTCGCCGTAGGGTTGTGAGTCATTGGATTTATAGTCGAGCTTTTCAACGGGCAGCAGGCTTTCTGTAAAGTTAATGCTGTTAAGAATGTTTGATATTTTCATTTCGTTTTCGGCTTTATTGTTGGAAACCTGTTTTGCAGCCTCCTCCATTTTCTGAGCCTTTATATTTTTTCTGTTCTGAAGCCACGCTGTAAACGGATTATTTTTCAGTATGCTGCCTCCGCTGCTTACGCTTCCTCCTGACGTTCCGGCTTTTGAACTGCTTTTACTGGGTCTTGGCATAAAAATTATCTCCTTTTCATTGTAGTTTAAGGGCTTTGCCCTTAAAAATCCCACCAAAGGCTCTGCCTTTGGAAACCGCAAGCCTTTAAAAAGGCTTGACCTAAACCTTATGGTTTATGTAAATCGGGGTGATTTTATTTTTTCAGCTTTATTTTTCAGCTTTATTTTTTTCAATATCGCTCAGCGTACTTTCAAGCATTTTTGACTGCTGCTTCGTTTTTCCGATATTTTGCAGACGCTTGTCAAAATCCTCCATCATATTTCCCAGAGTATCAAAGTCGCTGTCGATTTTCTCCGCCTTTGAAAGCGAGCCCTCCATCATTTCCTGAAGCTTTGAAAGTATTTCGGGGTCTTCGGGTACCGGAATGGTTCTTACAATATCCTCAAGTCTGTCCGCAATTTCGCGGTAAAAGAAAATACGCTTTTCCTCCGTTTCCAGCATATAACCCTTGAATATAAGTCCCGAGCGTGCAATTCTCAGCTCTACAAGCATTTTGTAAAGCTCTATCATCTCGGGTCTCCACATAAAGTGTGACTGAATGTAGGTCTGTGACCATACTTCATTTATCTGCTCCGCAAGCTGCGGTGACTGCTTTATCATAAGTGCCATTTTATGCTTGCTTTCCTCAAGCCTTGCAAATTCTGCGGCAAGGTTTTTCTGCTTCAGTCTGAGATTTTTATTGGATTTATCTATTATATTTTTTACGGATACACAAAGATAACAGCTTTCAAGATATTTTTTGCACGTCTGCATATAGCTTTCTCTTACCTTGTCATCAAGAGAAAAGAATTTGTTCCGTATATTCAGAACGCCGTTCATAAGTCCCGCCTGAGCTGCAAAGGCGGTTTCTGTTTCGCCGTGTATTACAGCACCCTCGAACATTTTGGCAATAAGATAGAGACTTCTGTCAATATCGCTCATATCAATATCATCATGTCCTGTATCGTTTTCAAGATAATGAATTAAAAACTCGGTGCTGAACTGCAAATCTCCGCACCATTGATTCGGATCCTGACGCTTGTTCAGAACCTCCTGAGAAAGACCGCTGTTCATAAAGTCTATGCTTTTCAGAAGATTTATGATTTTGATATTGTTGTCGACCTTGCTCTGACTTATACACTGTGCAAAGGCTTCAATATCGCTGTTTACTTCATTTACCTCTGTTCTTATATCCTCAAACCATGATACTGTAGTATTTGAATTTTTCATAATTTTCATCCTTAACGAAAGTATTGCTTAATCGGGAACACTCGGGTCAAAAAGTCCCGCAGGGAGATTGGTATAAGTATCAAAGGAAAATCTCCTTTTGTCCTTCTCCAAAGCTCCGGGGGTATCGTCGGCTTTCTGAACGTCGGAGCCGCTGTAATTTTCCGCTCCGCTGATAATCCTGTTTATATCCCCCGACATCTTGGAAAAGTCCATCTCGGTACTGCTTACCGTCAGATTGAGAATACCCAGTGAAATGACCCTGTCAAGCTGTTCCAGAACATTACGCTTCTGTTCTATATCCCTCTTGAAGCTTTCGTACTGATGTGAATAGCTGCCGTAATTTTTCTGCATTGTATAGCAGTAGTCAGACCATTTTATATAATGCTCAAAGGCATTTATTATCTGCATAACGTCCTCCTGCTTTCTGCCGTCTGCATAAATCCATTTTATGCAGAACAGAACGGCTGAAACAGTTCTTCCGCAGGTAACGCTGTCCCCGCCCTTGCAGAACCTCTGAAGCTCGTCAATGAATTTATTGAGCTTTTCGTTTATCTGATAATTTTTCTCTCTGTTTTTATGATGTGAGGCTTCACTGTATATTTTATTGAGCTTGTCTATAGTCGGCTCGTCATATGCTGCATTATGTATAGCACCTGCAAAGCAAAGCTTCATACATCTCATATGAACGGATTCATCATCGTATAAGGGATAAAAAGCAATGGAATTTTCGTCTATATAGTGGTTGGGCAGCTTTTCACGTATGCGTCCGCCGTACTCTCTGCTTCTTTTCATAAGCTCATTCCATACGCTTTTGTCCTTGAGCTGCATATAGAAATCCCTGTATGCAGGGTTAATCAGGTTGAAGTCAGGTGTAAACAGCCTCTTTGAGGTCATCTGCATATACCTGTTGTTCATATACTGAGTAAGATAATCCGAGGCATATTCAACAGACTGCAAATTGACAAATTTGCTGTCGTCCTCAAGCATAACGTAATTCAGTATATCGTAGATACGCTCACGGGTATACAGATTAAGGAATACGCACGCCTCCTGCTTGCGGTTTTTCAGAAAGGCGTATATGTCTCCTCGGTAGCCCTTGAGCGAATTTACGGATATTTCATCAAGATAATCAAATACGTGACTGTCAAGCAGCCATTTTGAGGATTTTTCAAAATTAAGCGGAGCAACAAGAACTATTGTACCGTATATTTCGCTGTTTTCCTTTGACATTCTTATCTCGGAAAGCACTTCCTTTTCACGCCTGAACAGAACACAGAAGCTTTCTAAGGAAAATACAACGGCACTCTTGTGTTTTTTGTCCCTGAGCTGCTTTTTGAGCCATTTTGCAAGCGTATTCTGCGGACTTTTTGAGAGAAAGCCCTTTGCCCTGAAATTATCCGTATATGCTTCGAGATAATATGAAACGTGTATATCGCCCCTGTCGTCCCTGTCCGCAAAGTATACCGTATCGTATTTATCATGAAGCTTATACCAAAGATAGCTGTTAAGGTCGGACTTCAATATGCCCTCGGGGAAATAAATATCCTTCGGGTCTGCAAATACTATCTGCATCAAAGCATTTGATGAAAACAAGCCTGTCACCTCTTTTCTTTTGTTTTATTATTTTATTCAGTGTATAACAGGTGTTTTCTCGGAGCAAAGCTCCTCACCCTTTTCATTTTGGATTTTAAGACAGCATTTAAGCTCATCATCACAGCATACTCCAAGGCGAACCCTGCATGCTTCCTTGAAATTCGGCAGCTTTACCTTGAAAATTTTTCCCTCTTTTCCGTCTAAAGAAACAACCATGCTTAAATACATAACATTTCTTAAATTCGGACATTCAAAAACCTCATCGAGCCATTTTGTTTTGTCAATCAGCTCGCTCACATTTCCGAACATCGAGTTTTTATATCCCTTTTCCGTTAAAACGGACTCCTCCATTTCGTACTCATACGTAACCACTCCCAAAGAAAGCCTTTCGGCAAAGGCTTTTCTGTGACGGTCTATTACCGGCTTAAGTGTACGCATACCTTCTTCATAATCTCCCGGAATTTCCACTATAGGGAAATCGCATACCGGACATACATTACCGTTAAATTCCTTTCCGCAAACCAAACATTTCATTTTTTATAATTCTCCTTCAGCAAAAATTTTTTTCGCATCATCAAGTATATTGTTCTGTATACCGGATATATATGAATCTATTTCCTGCAAATCAGCAGAAATTTCACTCCAGCTTCCGTCAGTATTGAAGCTGTCACTGTTTCCGACAGCTCTCGAAAGCTTTTCCGATGCAAGGCTCAGTCTGTTTTTCATACTGTTTATCCAGTAAGCCCTGTCACGTACTCTTTCAAAGCGGCTGATAAACTCCTCTGTCTGGAGATACCTCAGTTCTTCAAGTGAGCTTCTTACCTCCTTGTACTCTTTTTCATAATCGGATTTGTTTTTTCTGAGCTTTTCGACAGTCTGATTTTCTTCCTGAATATCATTACGAATTTTTCCGCATTCCTCTGTAAGTGTTTTTTCCTCCTCCTCAAGCTTTTTCAGCTCCTCTATATCGCTCTCAAGCTGACCTCGCAGGGTGGCGGTTTTTTCCTTGTCGGTTTTTCCCTTAAGCTCCTCAAGCTGTCTTTCCAGTCTGGAAACCTCCTCGCTGTTGACGTAATATTTTGCTCTCAGCTCGGCAAGCTCTCTTGTTTTTTTGCTGAGCATAGCGTCATTGTCCTTTATTTTCTTTTCAATGACGGCACTTTCCTTTACTGCTGAATCGATTTTTGAAGCTATGCCGTCAAGCTTTGCCTGCTTTTCACTGTTTGACTTCTGCGTTAAATTAAGCAGCTCCTGTGCCTGAGGTATTCTTACTGTGCTTAGCTCAAGCGTTTCGCTCTGTATTTTTGCAGTCTGCCCGTTTATTTCGTCATACTGCTTCTGATATTCGGCTTTCTGCCCCTCAAAAATGAGCCTTTGAGCTTCCTTGCTGTCAGTATTGCTTTTTGTTTCGGAAATTTCCACCTGTAATGAGGAAATAGTCTCTAAAAGTCCGCTGTAATGTTTTTTTAGAGCATCAAGGCTTTCTGCAAGCTGATTTTTTTCATTTTCGGCATTGTTTATTTTGGAAGTTATACCGTCATATTCCTCTTGAAGAGGTTTTGTATTTTCGTTGTAGAATTTATTGTATTCCTCCTGCTTTGAGCTTATCTGAGATTCAAGATTTTCTCTTTCGCTCTGGAGAGCATTCATTTTTGCATTTAAGCCGGAAAGCTTTTTCTTTTTTTCGTCAACCTCGTTTTCAGCTCCCGGAATGGTGCTTTCCGTATTTGCAAGCTCTTTTTCAAGGCTTTCCTTTATTGCTTCAAGCTCTGATTTTCTGCCCTGCTTCTCCGAAAGCTTCTCGCTCAGCCTTGATATATCTTCATCAAGACTGCTCACATCAGCTTCAACAGCGGCAAGCTCCTCGCTGAGGTTACGCTTTTTTACATCAAAGCTGCGGTATTTTTCCCTTAACCTTTCGGCTTCCTTTTCCTTTGCGGTAATGTCGTAATGCTCCATTTTTTCCACATCGGCGGAAAGCCTGTCACATTCCTGAGAAAGCTCCTCGTATTTCTTCTTATCCTCAAGAAGCTTTTTGCTTTTTTGTCCTCAAGAAGCTTTTTGCTTTTTTGCAGTATATCCTCGTATTCCTTTTCCTTTTCACAAATTTTTTTGCTTATGTCTGCACCTTGGTCAAGCTCCCTCTGAATATCGGACAGAACGCCGCTGAGCTGTGCAAGTCTGTCCTGATTTCTTGTTATATGCTCTGCGTTGCTTTCGTATACGGCTTTTATCATTCTGCATTGTCCTGCAAGAAGTACGGGAAATTCGTCCGAATTTCCCATATCCACATTTTTAAATTTGGTTCCTGCCGCAGTTTCAACGTCCTTGATTAAATTCTGTATCATATAGAAAGCCATCGTCAAAGAAGGCGGCTCGGATTTATTCAGATGTACCGACACTTCAAGATTATCAAAGGTCATTGATATCCTCCTCTCTTACGGCGGTCATATCGAACATATTTGCATAGCTGTCAAGTGTGATTTTCATTTCGCTGTTTGCTCCCTGTGTCGTGTAGTAAGGGAGAATATGCACTGAAATAACGTTATTGCTGTCTATCGAAAAGCCTATATACCACAGGCTTTCAACAGGAAGGCTTTCAAGTCTTTTGAGTATTCCCTGTTTAAGGGGAAGCTTTGTGAATTTATTGAATTCATACGAGAAGCCCACGGCAAATTCATTAAGATTATTCTTTAAGTTTGTATATATGACACGTCTTTTAGGGTTATCGTTATAGCATATAAAATAAGGCTTGCCTGTTTCAAGAAGCTGATGATACTTTATGCCGTAATAAAGATGCTTCTTCTTGTCGGTTCCCTTGGTGCAAAGACCTATGGAATAGCGTGCGGTTTTCTGGAGGTTTACTCTGCCCGAAGCAAGAAGTGCCGCTCCCAGTGAGATTGCCTGCTCACTTTTGTCCGTTCTGATATTTTTAAAACGCATATCGTTCTTGTTGTCCGCAACTATGTTGTAGATTTCGGCAATCTGCTTTTTTACAAGATAAAACGAACCGAAGCCTCCCACAAGAGCTATTTTGAAGTCATCCATTTCACCGGACTCAGGCTTGCAGGGATTTCTTTTTATATGGTTCTGAACTCTCCTGTTTATATCGGAAATTTCGTCATTGAGTATTTTTTCTATAGTCTGCTTATAAGCCCTGAGCAAATGCTGATAGGTAATATCTATGACATCATAGCCGTAAGCTATGCTGTCAAATATCAAAGGCTCTTCATCGAAAATATCATCAAAATTATTGTAGCTTCCGAACTCTCCGAAGGTATCCTCTATATGGCGTATTCCGTCAACGGATTTGAGAGCTTTTTCAAAATCGACAACTGCTCTTTTAAAACGAACGTCCGAACAGTCTATATCGGTAAAGCCCGCATCCTGCAGGGAGGTTACGAGAACTGCCTGCAAATATGCAAGACCTGCATTTCCAAGTGATATATTTCCCGTAAGGTCGGGGTGATTTTCTCCTACACCGCCGCCCTCACGGTAGCCTATTTCCATTTTGCCCTTGCCGTCGGACATAACCTGAGTAAGCGTAATGTCAAGAGTTCCTCCGCCGTAATCTATAAGCAGAAGATGACCGTTGAAGCTTTTTCCTGTTTCCTTTTCATAGTTATGTGCAAAGAACGCACTCGCCGACTCAGGCTCGGTTACAACGCTCACCTTGTCTATCGGAACATCTACATCATTTTTCAGAATATCAGACAATATATTTCTTCCGTCAAGTGTGCTTACATTACTGCACCATATTTCAGGTATGCATATGAAAACCTCCTCAAAGGTTTCGCCTTTTTTTCCGAACCTGTGCAGTACACCGTTAAGAATGGACTCCAGATAGCATTTTGTAATATATCTGGGTGAGCAGTCCTCGGTATATTTTTTTGCGGCTATTATCTGAGGGTCGGCTTCCACAAGAAGCATTTTGAATCCGTCATATACCCTGAACGTAGGATTTCCCATACGGCTTTTTGCGACATCTCCGCACGATACAGTACCGTTTCTTGTTGATATGCTTACCGCTGAGGGTATGCTTACAGGTGCTCCCTCCTCAAGGTGAAGTGCCTCTACACTGTCATTAACCGGATTATATTTTGAAACAGTGGAATATGTGCTTCCAAAATCAATACCTATTTTCATTTTCAATTTCTCCCTGAAATTTCGTTGTACAGCTGCCAGAAAGGCTTATCCTGCATTTTAACCGGCTTGTCGTTTGAAATTTTTACTATGCTTTCGTGCTTTTTCAGACTCTTTACCGACATAAAAAGCTCCTCGGCTTCCTCGCTCCTCTGCTGGCTTTTAAGAACAAACTCAACATCACGCCTGTTAAGATCGCTGACATTGTGTATTACCCACGTAATCATATATTTTGAGTAGTCATCATTCGCACTGCAAAAATGCTTCAGGCTTTGTGTGGAAAGTATAACTCCTGCTCCGAATTCCCTTCCCTCTTTAAGAATTTTTTTCAAGGACGGAATACCCATTTTCATAAAATTATCGGCTTCGTCCACAAATATGAAGGTTTTAAGCTGACGTAGCTTTCCGTCTGTTTTGCTCGAACCGCCTGCGTGCATCTGAGAATAGAACTGGTCGAGAGTAATGGCAACTATAAGGCTCTGAATGTCCTCGTCATATCCCGAAAGGTCAATAACGACAGTTCCCTTGAGAAGTCCTGCAAGGGAAACGGTTTTGAGAGGGTCAGGCTCGAATATCATAAAATTATGCAGCTTGCTCATAACCGCTGAAAGCGAATCCTTTACATTCCCGAAGCTGCCTGCTTCATATATTCTGTATACCTGTTCAAAGGTGGGAGCAGGTCTGTTCCATGTTGCTTCATTTTCCGGTGAAATTCCCTGCTGTCTGTAGGCTTCCGTTATACTTTCGAGAAGTACGCTTGTCTGCTTTGAGCCTAAGCCGTAAATTTTTGAAATCGTATCTGTGAAGGTATTGGCGATATGCAGCGGCATAAGCGGCATATCATAACGTCTGTGACTAAGTGAAAAAGGATTGTATTTTATTTTGTACGGCTTTATAACTGTAGCTTCCGTTACCGAAACAAAGTCAGTCTTTGACCTGTTGTAGTCGCCCTTATAGTCAAAAATCAGTATTCCTAAGGGCAGTCCGTCATAATTATCTTTCTGATTAATATGAAACTGTGTTATAAGAGATTTTGTAAACTGAGTTTTTCCCGTTCCCATTGTTCCGATAATGCCTATGTTGTTGTTCAGAACGCAGTCGGTATTGTTCGGAAAAAGAAATACAGGCTCATTTGTTTCCGTATCCGTACCTAAAATTATCTGCATTTGTCTTGGCTCTGCTTCTTCAAACGATTGTAGGGCTTCGGCTTCAGTATATGCTTCTTCGGTATTTTCCTCACAGGCTTCCGTTATATCATCACCGTAAAATTTCTCCGGCGGTTCTTCAGAAGCAGCTTCAGGAAAATTTTCATAGTCTTTATATGTCTCCTCAGCAGGCAGAATATCATCATAAGCTTCTTCTCCGAACAGCTCTTCAACAGACGGCATATGATAAGCTTCGGTAGCTTCAAACGCTTCGGAATTTTCATCATCAGCTTCACATTCAAAGCCTGAAATTTCCATACCGTATTCGTTTGTAAGATACTGATAAAAAAGCATACAATGACAGCAAAAATTATTTTCACATTGTTCGCCGTAATCGCACCTGTATTCAGTAATATAATTATTATCGTTCAGCTTAAAATCAATATGAATAACATAATTGAACTTGTCAATCAGCTTTACGGATATATGTCGGCGACCATATTCGTCAAAGCATATATTCTTCAATTTTATTTTATACTTTTTCTTTAAAAGCTCTGCTTCCTTTAAAAGAATTTCGTTATGCAGCATATTTTGACACAAACTCTTTTCAATCATCAGTTTATCACCCTTTTTTATAAAAAAATGCAGTATAAATCAATATATATTATATATCTTTTATAATTTATTGTCAATGTAAAGCTATAACCACGGAATCAATTTTATAAAATATCCCTGTATATTCTGCACTCCGTCAGCGAGGGAGAAAACCGCCGCAGGCGGTGGAGTAAGTTTACATTCTAAAAATTGATTTCCGTGAGCTGCAACAATCAAACAGATAAACAATATACTGTAAAGATTAATAGAATTTTTATATTTTATAAATTATTAACAAAAACCCAAGACAAAGTTTTACATATGAAGCAATGAAAATTGCTTTTAACTGTGTTATAATTAAAAGCAATAAGATTATCGTTTATGTTACAGTAAAACGATAATACGTAAATTTTTTTATGAGGTGATAAGTTATGAAATTATCAAAAAAAGCATTGGCACTTCTCTTGTCAGCAATGATGATACAGAGTGTTATAACAGCAGCTGCTGTTTCTGTTTCGGCTGATGATGAAACAATACCCGATGAAAATATTACAGATATTTACACCGAGCCCGAAGATCCTGATGACCCTGAGCTTCCCGATGACCCGGTTATTTCACCTGACGAGCAGCAGTACGATAACTGGTCTTATATGGAAATAAACGACATTGCAATAATTCTCAGATATTCAGGAGAAGAAGCAAACGTTGAAATTCCTGAGCAGATAGATAACAAGCCTGTAGTTGCAATCGGAATGGGTGCTTTCAAGGGCAACAAAACAATGCAGACTGTTGCTATTCCCGACAGCGTGCTTTCAATCGGCCGCGGAGCATTCCGCAACTGTACTGCACTTGAGCATATTGAGGGTGGCAGCGGTGTTGTAAGAATAGGCAGCCGTGCCTTTGAGAGCTGTACTTCTTTAACTAACTTTGCTCTTATGTTTGAATTGCAGCAGGTAGGTACAGCAGCATTCAGAAACTGCTCAAGCTTACAGGATATTATGCTCTACAAGGTAAAAGAGGTTAAGCCTTATACTTTTGCAGGCTGTGTCAATATGACTTACGTAAACAGCGTTGAAACCATAAAGGTCGGCGAATTTGCTTTCTACAACTGTACAAGCCTCAATAACGCTTTACTTATCGCAGGCGAGAATATTGATAAGGTTATGACAATAGACCCTATGGCATTCGGTAACTGCACCGCACTCAAAACTGTAAGCCTGCATTGGACAGACCGTGTCAACGTAAGAGCATCGGCATTTTTCAACTGCAAGAGCCTTGAAAAGGTTTATTATTCCGGCAGTGCCGAGCGTTGGGCTAGTAGTGTAAGAGTTGCAAAGTCTGGAAACCGTTATTTCAATAACGCTGAGGTAGTATTCAGAAATTTGAATTATGCCGAGCTTGACGAAAAAGAAAAGGATATGCAGACAGGAGAAACCGCACAGCTGACTTATCATTCCGCACCTTACACAGGACAAGAAGCTGACGTTCAGATTGTAGGCTGGGAAAGCAGTAACCCCGATGTTGCAGAGGTTGACGAAAACGGTAATGTTACCGCTAAGAGCGAAGGCGTTGCCGCAATTACTTTAATATCCTCCTCTGACAATTCAAGAAATGATTCGGTATGCTTGATTAAGGTTACACTGGGAGCCGAGAGCGTTGAGCTGAACAAGACGGCAGTAAATATAGGCGTAGGACAAGAGTATACTCTTCTGTCAACCGTTACACCGGCAGCTGCTCCTCAGGAGGTTATCTGGAGTACAAGCGATGACAGCATTGCAGAGGTTGACGAAAACGGCGTAGTTACAGGTAAAAAGACAGGTACAGTAAATATCACAGCTACCACAGAAAACGGCAAGACTGCAACCTGTAAGATAAACGTAAAGAAAGCTCCCGAAAGCATTTCACTTGACAAGGAAACCCTGACGCTTAACGTTAACAGCAACTATACTTTCACAAAAACTCTTTCGGCTAATTCCGCATCCTCATTTAAGTGGACCAGCAGTGACCCCGATGTCGTAAGAGTTTACAGTACAGGTAAGATTGTAGCTCAGAAATCAGGAACCTCCGTTATCACCGTTACAACCTACAACGGCAAAACAGCAAGCTGTACAGTAACAGTAAGATAATAATTTCCTCTGTCCACAGTTGCGATAACCTTAATAATAAATAAAAAAAGCAAGCGATAGTATCAGACTGTTGCTTGCTTTTCTTGTTAGAATAGTTTGTTGCACCTCTTACCCGTCCCACGTCATCGAGAAGCAGGCAGAGAAAATTGTAGATAATGAATTGATATACATATAAATGATGAGAGCGAAGATAATAGTTTTATCTTCGCTCTCAGACTGTAGAAAAACTCGGAATTCGTGAAAGCGGATTCCGAGTTTGTTGTTTTTGTTAAGAAAATTATTGAATATCAATAGGCATTGAGAAAAAATCA
>ONDU01000017.1 GCA_900316615.1 uncultured Eubacteriales bacterium
ACCGCAGATTATATAAACCGTTGCTATGAGCTTAATGTTTTTGACGAAGCCGTAAAAAATCTTAAAGACGCAAATATAAATGTTATAGTTCACGTAATACTCGGACTTCCCTTTGAAACTGAGGAAATGATGTATCAGACGGTAAGCTATGTAGGAAAAAGCGGTGCAGACGGAATAAAGCTCCAGCTTCTTCATGTTCTTAAAAATACAAGGCTTGCGGATATTTACAAAAGCGGAGCATTTAAAACGCTGACTCTTGAAGAATATACCAACATATTATGTAACTGCGTAGAGCTTATTCCTAAGAATATGGTCATACACAGGCTGACAGGCGACGGAGCAAAAAAGCTCCTTATAGCACCAATGTGGAGTGCAGATAAAAAGCTCGTTCTTAACATTATCAGCAAAGCTATGAGGGATAAGAATATTATTCAAGGCAGTAAATTCCGACCCTGATTATTTTCATCAGTCCTCTTGGCTGTTTATAGTGTAAACTCCCGCAAAAACAAGAATTGCCGCAGGAATATACTTTATATAAAACGTTTCACCGAGTAAAAGACAGGAAAGCACAGCTCCGAATACAGGTATAAATGAATTGAAAATTGCGATTTTTCCCACAGGATTGCAGCTTATAAGACGGTTATAAAGTGAAAATCCTACGGCAGATATAAGCACAAGAAATATCAGGATTGAAATTCCCTCAGCCGTTACCGCTTTTAATTCTCCGCCTGACATAATCCCTGCAATTATAAGGAAAAAGCCTCCCGCAGCAAGACTTACGCCTGTAGCAAAAAGTGCATCGTAACGCTGTGTTACAAGCCTTGTAAGTATTCCTCCGAAAGCTGAACACAATGCACTCATAAAAAGCATTCCGTCACCTGCGATACTCAATGAGCCGAAATCAAGCCCGTCCTTATTAAGATTTACCGCCAGAATTCCTGCAAAGCCCAGTATACAGCCAAGCACCTTTCTGAATGTCATATGCTCATTTTTAAATATTATACACGCAAAAATTATCAGTAAGAATGTACCCAGCGAATCTATTATTGCAGAACGTGAGCCCGGTAAATTCGACAGCCCCATATAAAAGAAAAAATAATGTAACGTTGTATTAACCACAGAAAAAACAAGTAACAGAAATATTCCTTTTTTGCTTTTGTCTGTCGTTTTTTTATCTCCTTTTCTGAATAAGGACACAATCAGCGTAAAAATTCCTGCCATAAAAAACCTTACGCCCGCAAATAAGGTTTTTGCTCCTGTATCATTATCGCCTATATCAAATTCACTGAGTCCAAGCTTAATCATAGGAAATGCAAACGCCCATGCCAGAACAGCCGTCAGTGCAAATAATATCACAAACGGCTTTATCTGAAAAATATTTCTGTCCTTATGTTCCATAAAATCTGCCTCTCCACTCTTTAGCTCAATTCTTACGACAAATAAGCTTTATAATACAAGCTTATTTATTTCTGAACTTCTTACCTAAGGTAACTGCAAAACTTTCATCAATAAGACCGTATATAGCTTCCAATGAAACCGTGCCGTCCAAAAGTATCGAAATCCAGCTTCCTCGGCTTATATGATAACCTTTAAATATTCCGTCCTGCTGCATAAAAAATGCTGCTTCCATATCACTGCTGAGCTTTACGTTCAGAATATCTGCAACTGTATCATCAAAATTTCCGAGCCTGCTCTTCTTTACGTCCATTATAATTCCGAACCACTTTCGGTTTTCTGCATGACGGTATACAGCATAATTCGGAAATTTACTCCACAAAAACTCAGGCTCTGCATTATATTTTGTTTTTATATATTCATTTACCTCATATCTGAGTGATTTTTTAGTCTGCTCCATAACAAGCTCCTTATTATTCTGTTATTTTCCTGATTGGGTGTCTTATTACAGTTTTCAGCTTTTCGGGAGCAGTCTTTCTTGCATCAGACAGATATATTTCATGATGTCTCCTGCTTTCGCTTAAATCATTTTCATAACCGTTCTGACATAAATAATCGTCCATAATTTTTACAGCTTCGGGTTCATCGTCAAATGCTCCTACGTGCATAATCTGAACGCATAAACCCTCGTCTACGGTAATAAATTTTGCAGATGAGCAATCAAGCTTTTTCTTTTCGGAAGCTGTCTTTACCGCCCATTCAAAATCTTTTTCTGATACGAAATCAGGCAGACGTATAACAGAAATCCAGCAGAAAGATGACTTATCAGTGTAATCTATACCGTCTGTATTCTCCTGCCACCAGAAGCCCTCCAGCGGAGGCACAACGTACTCAAAAAAGCCGTCAATATGATAATCTGTCTTATAGCTCATTTTCAGAGTATAGGCTACTGCGTATAAAACACCGATTGCTTTTTTATATGCACCGTCCTCCTCATTCGGATTGCCTTTTCCCTCGACAGCTATATAATTTGCCTTTGGTACTTTTACAATGACAGGTTTTTTCTTCGGCATATAGAATTCCCTGTATTCCTTTTTAAAATCAAACGGCATAAAATCCCCCTCCGATTACTACCTTTTAGCTTTGATATAATTTAGACCAAGCCTTAAAAAAGCTTGGTCTAAACTTTATCCTTTACATAGTTCCGAAAATTCTGTCGCCTGCATCTCCCAGACCCGGGATAATATATGACCTTTCATTCAGTCCCTTATCCTTAGCCGCACAGAATACCTGAACATCGGGGTGCTCTTCGGTTAAAACTCTTATTCCATGAGGAGCAGCAACTATACATAAAAATTTTATGCTCTTAGGATTACTCTGCTTTATTATGGATATAGCGTCAACCGCAGAGCCACCTGTTGCAAGCATAGGGTCAAGTACAAATACGTCCCTTTCGTTTATATCCAAAGGTAATTTTTTATAATACTCGACAGGCTTCAGCGTCTTTTCATCACGGTACAGACCTATATGTCCCACTTTTGCCGCAGGTACCATTTTGAGCATAGCGTCCAGCATACCGTTTCCTGCACGCAGAATAGGTACAAATGCAAGCTTTCTTCCTGCAAGAACATTGGTTTTTGTCTTTGCCACGGGAGTTTCTATTTCTATTTCCTCAAGCGGCAAATCTCTCATTGCCTCGTAGCACATAAGCATGGAAACCTCTGAAACAAGCTCTCTGAACATTTTGCTTCCTGTGTTCTTATCTCTCAAAAAAGACAGCTTGTGCTGTATGAGAGGGTGGTCTAAAACTGTTACCTGATTATTCATTGTTAAAAGCACTTCCTTTCTGATTTTTATTATGAAAAATTTATTGTAAATATGCCTTTACATATTTTTTTCCAGTTCCTTTATCATATCAACTCTTTTGCTGTGTCTGCCTCCGTCAAACGGTGTATTCAGAAAAATATCTGCAAGCTTTACTGCCGTAGCTTCATCTATAACTCTTCCGCCCATACAAAGTATGTTTGCATCGTTATGCCTTCTTGTCATTTCAGCACAGAACTCATTTGTAACAACCGCAGCTCTGATACCTTTGATTTTGTTGGCAACCATCGAAACACCTATACCCGTTCCGCAGCAGATAATTCCCAGACTGCACTCTCCGTCTGCTACCGCACGAGCTGCTTTTTCCGCATAAACGGGATAGTCTACAGATAATGTATCGTAAGTTCCGAAGTCCTTAAATTCAATACCTTTAAGCTCCAAATTCTTTTTTACTGCTTCCTTTAAATAGTATCCGCCGTGATCTGCCGCTAATGCTATCATTCAAAACACTCTCCCTGAAATTTTCTGTTAAATGATTTATTTACCTCTCAGCTTTTTCTGAAGCTCACGCTGTGCCTGAGGCAGGCTGAGATACATCGGTACGAGCTGATGTGAGCTTACTGTTTTGCCGAGCTTTATATACTTTTCAGCCGCCATTGCAACCCCTGCACTCTGCTGAAAACAAAGGTGTAAGGGTGCAGCCTCTATATTGTCCGCACTGCTTTTGATTAATTCATATGCTGCTTCAGCACCGTCACCGGCTAGGGTTACTTTTGTGTCCGTGTAATCCCTGTTTATAATTTCGGAAATCTCCTCATAGCTCAGAGCTTTATCCTCGGTCAGCCTTTTCAGTTCTCCGTTGTCTTCACATCTGAAAAATGCACAGAAAAACCTTTTGCACCTTGCATCTATAAGCGAACAGACAAGCTTGTCCGTTCCTTTAAAGTTATAGGCTATTGCTTCAAGAGTGGAAACTGCTGCACACGGTTTATCTGTTGCCAGTGCCATTCCTTTTATTGCGGCAATTCCTATACGCAGTCCAGTAAAAGAACCCGGACCGCACGATACGGCAAAAACATCAACATCTTTCAAGCTTAGCCCCGCTATATTCAGAAGATTTTCTGTCATAGGCATAAGCGTGGTACTGTGCGTAAGCCCTGAATTTATATAAAACTGACCTGCAAGCATACCGTTCTTCAAATATGCCACCGATGCTGATTTTGCGGAAGAATCCATTGCAAGTATATTCAAATCAGGCACACTCCTCAACAGTAAAAATTCTTTCGTTTTCGCTGCTTCCCTTTTCTATGGAAATTTTTATATATTCATCGGGAAGAGCATTTTCAATATTTTCGCTCCATTCGATAATTATTACACCGTTTCCGAGATAATCGAAAAAGCCTGTGGAATAGAGATCGTCCCATGTATTGACTCTGTACATATCAAAGTGATATATAGCAGCTTTTCCGTGATACTCATTGACTATGGCAAATGTCGGACTGGAAACACAGTTCTCTGCTCCAAAGCCCTTTGCAATACCTGTTGTAAGAGCTGTTTTTCCCATTCCCAAGCCTCCGAACAGTGCTATTACTTCGTTTCCTTTCAGCCCTGAAGCGAGCTTAACGCCTATATCCAACGTTTCTTCATAGGAAAAGCTTTTATAAATCGTACTCAAATCCTATCACCCTTTTATCAGAACAAGCCTGAAATTACTCCGTTTCCGTCAACATCTATCTTCTCCGCCGAAGGTACTTTGGGAAGTCCCGGCATAGTCATAATACTTCCTGTGTAAATTACCACAAAACCTGCTCCGTTTGAAAGCTTTGCGTCCCTTACGGTAATTTCATGACCCTCGGGTGCTCCCAGAAGCAGAGGGTTGTCCGAAAGAGAGTACTGCGTTTTTGCTATGCACACAGGAAGCTTATCCCCTCCAAGCTCGGCAATTTTTTTGAGCGATTTCTTTGCCTGAGGTGTAAATATAACCCCGTCCGCACGGTAAATTTCTTTTGCTATTTTCTTAACCTTTTCTTTTACCGTAAGCTCATCGCTGTATATAAATTTAAAATTATTTTCCTTTTCGCAGACCTCAACTACTTTTCGGGCAAGCTCTGTGCCGCCTATACCGCCTTTTACAAACACCTCAGCAACAGTAAAATCCGCTCCTTTTTCAAGGCAGTAGCTGCGGATATATTCAAGCTCGCATTCGGTATCGGAATCAAATTTATTTACGGCTACTATTACGGGGATTCCATACTTTTTCATATTGTCTATATGTATACCCAAATTTGATATTCCCTTTTTGAGAGCTTCCATATTTTCCTTGGAAATATCAGCCTTGGGAACACCGCCGTTATATTTCAACGCCCTGCAAGTTGCTACCAGTACAACGGCATTCGGTCTGAAGCCTGCATACCTGCACTTTATATCAATGAATTTTTCCGCTCCCAAATCAGAGCCAAAGCCTGCCTCGGTTATGCAGTAATCACCCAATTTAAGTGCAAGCCTTGTTGCTCTTACTGAATTACAGCCGTGTGCTATATTTGCAAAGGGACCTCCGTGCATTATTACAGGCGTTCCCTCAAGCGTCTGTACAAGATTTGGCATAACAGCATCCTTCAACAATGCCGTCATAGCTCCCTCGGCTTTCAGGTCTTTGGTATATACGGGAGTTCCGTCATATCTGTACGCTATAATTATCCTGCTAAGACGTTCTTTCAAATCAATAATATCATCTGCCAGACACAGCACAGCCATTACCTCGCTGGCTACTGTAATCTGAAAGGAATCCTCTCTCGGAACACCGTTTGTCCTTCCTCCCAGACCTGCGACAATAAACCTTAATTCCCTGTCGTTCATATCAAGACAACGCTTGAATAAAATCTGACGAGGGTCTATATTAAGTTCATTTCCCTGATGGATATGGTTGTCAATCATAGCACAAAGCAAATTGTTTGCAGATGTGATTGCGTGTATATCACCTGTAAAATGCAGATTTATATCCTCCATCGGCAAAACCTGAGCATATCCTCCTCCTGCTGCTCCGCCCTTCATTCCGAAAACGGGACCAAGCGAAGGCTCTCTGAGTGCTACAACGGCTTTTTTCCCTATTTTTGCCATTGCTTCTCCCAGACCTACCGTTATGGTTGTCTTTCCCTCTCCTGCCGGTGTAGGATTTATAGCTGTAACCAGAACCAGCTTTCCGTCTTTATTTGAATTTACTCTCCTGAATAATGTTTCGTTAAGCTTTGCCTTATATTTTCCGTAATGCTCCAGTTCTTCATAATTTATACCAAGATCTCCGGCAACATCATCAATTTCTCTCAGCCTTGCCTGATGAGCTATCTCAATATCTGAAAGCATCAACTGCACCTCCATATAATTGTTTTATTTTTTTATTATACCATATTATGCATTTCTTAACAAGCAAATTATTCAAAAAATCATATATGTACAAATTTTCAGTCTAAAAAGACACTTTAAAATTTTATATATCCAAATAAAAAAGACCTGCGGCAAGACGGTGCGATTGCAGACCCCCGTGAAAAATTTCACGGGCATTCAAAGTGCTTCAGCACTTTGAATATAAAAAGACCTTGTCTTTTTATGTCTGCAATCGCCGCCTATGCTAAACCGCAAGTCCTTTCAAATAATCAGTGTAATCTAAAATTACTTCAAAACTCTTACTCTGATAACTCCCTCAACGTCCTGTATCTTGTTTGTAAGGTCGGAGGTAGCACCTGTAACGTCAATTATTGTATAAGCGTAATCTTTTCTTGACTTATTTTCCATATTCTCAATATTTGCACCCTGCTCGCTTACAAAAGAAAGAATTGTCTGCAAAATCGAGGGTACGTTCTTATGGAGAACGCAGTAACGAACATCGCCTGTTCTTGCCATTTTAGCTGCGGGGAAATTAACCGAATTTGTTATATTTCCGTTTTCAAGATAGTCCTTAATCTCTTTTGCAGCCATTTCAGCACAGTTATCTTCACTTTCGGGAGTTGAAGCTCCAAGGTGAGGCATAGCAATAACGCCGTCAACGCCAAGCAAATCATCTGTAGCAAAGTCTGTAACATAAGAGCTGATTTTTCCGCTCTTAATGCCTGCAACAACGTCAGCAGAATTGCAGAGATCGGCTCTTGAGTAGTTGAGGATTCTTACTCCGTCCTTCATCTTAGCGATGTTCTCTGCACAGATGATGTTCTTTGTATCGGGAGTGAGGGGAACATGAACTGTTATATAGTCACTCTCTGCGAAAATTTCATCAAGGTTTGTAACATGTGTGATATGTCTTGAAAGCTGGAGAGCTCCGTCAACCGAAAGGAAAGGGTCATATCCTACAACGTCCATACCAAGTGCGATAGCTGCATTTGCAACCAAAGCTCCGATAGCACCCAGACCTATAACGCCGAGTGTCTTGCCCTTTATTTCGGGACCTGCAAACTTGCTCTTTCCCTTTTCAACCATTTTTCCTACAGCATCGCCGTTGCCCTTGAGGGTTTTTGCCCACTCAATACCTGCAACAATTTTTCTTGAGCTTAACAGAAGTCCTGCAAGAACAAGCTCCTTAACTGCGTTTGCGTTTGCACCGGGAGTATTGAATACTACTATACCCTGCTCACTGCACTTGTCAAGGGGAATGTTGTTTACACCTGCTCCGGCTCTTGCAATAGCAAGCAGTGATTCGGGCATATCCATATCGTGCATAGATGCACTTCTTACTAAAACAGCATCGGGATTTTCCACATTGTCACCGTATGTATATCCTTCACCGAGCTTGCTAAGTCCTACTGCGGAAATTTTGTTCAATGTCTGTACATTATACATTATAAATCAACCTCTTACATTCAATTATAGTACGAATACGTTATTCAGAATTTTTAAAATATTATATTTATCAGCCGTTATTCTTTTCAAAATCAGCCATAAAGTCTACCAGTGCCTTTACACCCTCATAAGGCATAGCATTGTAGATAGATGCTCTCATACCGCCTACTGTACGGTGTCCCTTTATGTTTACGAAGCCTGCCTCTGTAGCCTCTTTTACGAACTTAGCATCAAGCTCGCTGTCGCCTGTTACGAAGGGTACATTCATAAGTGAACGATCCTCGGGAACAACTGTACCCTTGAACATCTTTGAATTGTCAAGGAAGCCGTAAAGCAAATCAGCCTTCTTCTTGTTAATCTCATACATCTTGTCAAGACCGCCCACCTCGTTCTTTATCCACTCAAGAACAAGCTTTGCCATATAAATTGTATAGCAGGGAGGAGTATTGTACATAGAACCATTGTCAGCCTGAATCTGCCAGTTGAGCATCGTAGGTGTTATATCCATCTGATTTCCGAGCAAGTCCTCACGAACGATAACAACAGTAAGACCTGCGGGAGCCATATTCTTCTGTGCACCTGCATAAAGAACACCAAACTTAGAAACATCTATGGGTCTTGAAAGAATGCATGAAGAAATATCAGCAACCAGCGGTACATCGCCTGTTTCGGGAAGCTCATGGTAAACAGTACCGTAGATTGTGTTGTTCATACAAATGTAGAAATAATCTGCGTCCTTTGAGAAGGTTGCAGGGTCAAGCTTTGGAATATATGAAAAGGTCTTGTCAGCCGAAGAAGCAACAACGTTAGCCTCACCATACTTTGAAGCCTCAGCACAAGCCTTCTTAGCCCACTGTCCTGTTATAACAAAATCAGCCTTGCCGTTCTTTGTCATAATATTCATAGGGATAGCAGCAAACTGTGTTGAAGCACCGCCCTGTAAGAACAAAACCTTGTAATTATCAGGAATGTTCATAACCTCTCTTAAAAGAGCTTCTGCACCCTGTATAATAGTACCGTAAATCTTTGAACGATGCGACATCTCCATTACTGACTGACCGCTGCCCTCGTAATCAAGCATCTCTGCTGCTGCTTTCTTAAGTACTGACTCCGGTAACATAGACGGACCTGCCGAGAAATTGTAAACTCTGCTCATTAAAATACAATCCTTTCCAATACAGAAATAAAAAATTAATTAATCCGTCATTTTAAACATTATACATCATATGAACATATAATGATTCAATATAACGAAACATATTAATTATAAACTTATATTTTTTTTAAGTCAACAATATTTTCAATATTTAAATATAGCAAAATAAACAAATTTCTTTTTCCGTACAAATTGTACATTCAGAAAAATAACCGCTTCATCAGGACAACAGACTGCTCATATCTTCTCTTCAAGCCACTTTTTTCCAAAAAAATTTTACAAACATCTCTTATTGTGATATAATGAGCCTTGTACAAGACCATTACTGAAATACCGAAAGAAACGGGGGATTGCTTTGACAGGAAAAACTCACGCAGCAGCAGGTATAGCCGCAGCTCTTGCTTTAGGAACAAACATACCTCAGCTTGCACTCGCAGCCGCAGGCTCTATACTTCCCGATATTGACCACTCAGGCTCTACTCTGGGAAAACATATAAAGCCTTTAAGCAAACATCTAAAACACAGAGGACTTACTCACAGCCTGCTTTTTCTTATAGTAACTTCTTTAATATCACCTTATCTC
This sequence comes from uncultured Eubacteriales bacterium, assembly GCA_900316615.1. Lineage (GTDB taxonomy): Bacteria > Bacillota > Clostridia > Oscillospirales > Acutalibacteraceae > CAG-964. The sequence continues at coordinate 9,786 of ONDU01000017.1, forward strand.
GGACTTGGTGTTTTAACTCACATAGCTCTTGATATGCTAAATCCACAGGGGGTAAAGCTTTTTTATCCGAATAAAAAAAGCTTCAAAATTCCGTTGTTTTCTTCGTTTGCCAAAACAGGGGGAACATTTGAACATATTCTCTTCGGCTTGCTTATAGCTCTGATTGCTCTCATACTGGTATGTTATCAGAATATATGGGGCTATACAAATCTTATCGAATTTACTACTCTGTGGTATAACATAGAGCTTCCCGAATGGCTCAAATTCAATATTTAAAGCGGTGATATTATGAACAACTGCCTCATATGCCCTATATGTAAAAGTTCGCTGGAGCTGTCGGGAAAATCACTGGTCTGCCGAAAAAATCACAGCTTCGACATAGCAAGACAGGGTTATGTAAACCTTCTTCCCGTACAAAATAAAAAATCTCTCCACCCCGGCGACACAAGGGAAATGCTCTCAGCAAGAAGAAGCTTCCTTGACAGCGGTATTTATATGCCTGTACGAAATATTGTTGTATCAGAAGTAAGCCGACTTGCAGAAAGCCTTGACAAGCCCTTAATAGTTGATATGGGCTGCGGTGAGGGATATTATACCTGCTCAATTAAGGATTCCGTCAAGGACTGCGAATGTATAGGTATAGATATATCCAAGGACGCTGTAAAAATGGCTTGCAGCCGTGATAAGTCCGTAAGCTGGATTGCGGCAACGGCAGGCTGCATACCTGTTAAAAACGACAGTACAGATATAATAACCGCAATTTTTTCGCTTATATCTAAAAATGAGTACCTTCGTATTTTAAAAAAGGGCGGCTTTGTAGTTGAGATAACCGCAGGAAATAACCATCTTAAAGAGTTGAAACAAATCATATATGATGAAGTATATGTCCAAAATAAAAAGCCGTCTTTTATCGGCGAAGAATTTAAAGAAATAAAAAGAGAAGAACACAAATTTTCTTTTTCTCTGAAAAACGAGGAGCTTCAGACATTGCTTGCTATGACACCTCATTTTTGGAGAATAAAAAAAGAAAACAGGGAAAAGCTTGAAAAAATATCTGAGCTTACCTTAACCGCCCATTTCTGGCTCAGGGTTCTCAGAAAACTTTAATATTTGCACACCATAAAATTAAGGTTAATTGCACATTCCTTAAAAAAACAGCCCGAAATTCAGACTTTGTGAATTTCGGGCTGTTTTGCGTCTGTATCTGACATAAAAATATCTTTAAAAATTTTTAATTTTTTTTGAAATCAAGTGTAATATTATGCGGCTGTTAATTGTTTTATTTATGAAAAGAATTTAAAGAATGTAAGAAAAGCTTCAACGTACAGGAGGTTTTAAGATGGATTCCAAAGAATACCACCGCATTGCAGACAGGTATCTTGGCGACATATACCGAATAGTATTCAGCTATTGTAAAAACAAGGAAACTACCGAGGATGCCGTACAAAATGCTTTCATTAAGCTTTTAAAATCAAAAAATATGAAGTTCACTGACGATGAGCATTTAAAACGATGGCTTATAAGAGTATCATTAAATGAATGCAGAAACGTGTGGAAATCTTTGTGGAACAGAAACAAGCTGTCGTTTGATGAGCTTGATACCGACCCTGCTTACCGTGACGAAACACACGCAGAGCTTATAAACATTCTTGAAAAGCTTCCGCCGAATTATAAAGCTGTTATTCACCTTTATTATTATGAGAGATACCCTGTAAAGGATATTGCGGATATACTGAATATATCAGAAGCAAACGTTCAGATAAGACTTAAACGTGCAAGAGATAAAATGAGAGTATTGCTTGAGGAGGAATAATCATGAATAATCAAGACAAATCAATAGGCAGAATTTATACCGAGCTTTACGGCAATGTACACGCAGATACAGAGTTCAGGAAAAAAATACTCACAATGACGGAAACAGGTATAAAAAGAACAAAATCTTCATTCAAAACAATATGCATACTAGCAGCGGCAGTACTTCTGATTACGTCCGGCGGTATTATTGTATCAGCAACAAGAGGCGTTTATGATACCGTAGTTGTCAACGGTGAAGAAAAAAAGGCACGGTACGGAGATTTCGGAAACGGTACACGCATATGGGGTTACGAGGACGGAAACACAATGTACACTGTATATGTATACGGCGATTTTGATACCGAAAAGGATACGCTTCACTTTGTGGATTACGGAGAATATTTTCTTGCATCTACAAATACAGAACCTACGCTCAATCTTTACAAGGATATTGACAAGTCTGAAAATTCATATATCAAAGAAGAAAACGGTGAAAAGATACTGTGCATAAAGGACGACAGCGGCATACAGGAGATTATGCTTTCATTTGACGCTCAGGACGGTACAGAGGACGGTAAAATCGGAGATACGGAAACCCTTGCTGTTCTTCCTAACGGCTCTATAGTTAATACGATGAAATATAAAATATCAATCCTTGATAAAATCGCAAACCGTTTCGGCGGCGGTGTATTCAGCGGAACTCAGTCTGAAAATTCATGGGACTGGGAGCATTTCTGGGGAAGCTTTGACGGCGGTAATTTCGCTGATAACTTTTTCAGTAATGATAAATAAAATCAAATAGTGTATTTTTTTATAAGTATCAGGCAGAACTTAAAATTGTAACTTTTAAGTTCTGCCCTGATTTTTTTAATAGTATTTATCATTAAAAATTCTAACTAAAAACTCTGCTCTTTGACTGAACTTTATGATTTTCTTTATCGGAATTGTACCGAAAAGTACGGCTGCCGCCGAGTGGAACACTCGGCGGCAGCCTGCCAAGACTTATGTATAAGCCTTACAAATTTCAATTATTCGGGCTTATCAGGTGTAACTGAACCGGGAGTTGTAGCATCTTCCATAACTACCCATATAGAACCTGTAACATCTGTATTGTCTGCGGTCTGAACACCTGCATTGTTGTTTACAATCCAGTTGTATGAGCCGCTGCCCTGACAATAGAAGTTTGCTGTATACCAGCCATCCTTATCAAAGTCGGTCATCTGAGCACCTGCCCAGTTGCCAAGAGGATTGAAGTCTCTGTCACCTGTCTGAACTGATGTCTGCCATACATAGAGGTAAGGAGTCCACTCTACATCTGCGGGCATTTTTACGTTAACTACTGTTGTAGCAACTGTAGGAGTTCCGTCCTCAGACATAATAACCCACTGGTTGCCGCTGTAGCCTGTCATATCAGGTGTCTGCGTAGAACCATAGTTTACAATCCAGTTATATGTACCTGATGTTGCAAATGAAGCCTCATACCAGCCGTCACCGGTTGATGTCATAGCCGTACCGGGCCAAGCACCGCAGTTAGGCTCACTTCCGCCCTCTTCCCATACATAGAGGTTGGGAACATCTGTTGAACCCTCGGGCATTTTTACTCTCAATGTAGATGTAAGTGCATCAAGCTTGTAAACGTATGTAACAACTGTGCTGCCTACAGACATTATTCCTATTGCATTTTCGGGAAGTCTGTCTTCTACAATGGAGTAGTAGCTTATTTCAACAGGTGAAGTATAATAATGCTCACCTGCCTTTATCTTCTGAACCAAATCGCTTCTAAGCTTATTTCCGTCCTCGTCAACGTAAGATACTGTAAGAGTACCTATAGCCTTGGGGGCAGGATAGCCAAGCAAAGCTCTCTGAAGAAGAACTACGTCTGAAAGATCTACCTTGCCGTTCATATTGAAGTCTGCATTTGCTATTTGCTCATCAGTGAGCTGTTTAAGTCCCATGATATACTTCTGCATAAGAACAGCATCTATAAGAGTTATTTTGTTGTCACCGTTTACATCATTGAATTCAACCGTATTGGGCTTATAGAAATACTTAACAACTATCTTGTCATTTGTGAAGCAGCCTGCTGTATTGTCTGTGCTTGTTGTCATATTGTAATCAAGGTCAAAGCTTGAGCTTGATTTTGTTTCGTAATATTCGCCGACTTTTCCTGTTATAACATATGAAGAAAGAATTGTATTTGTTGATTCATCTATATGCTGAACCTCTACTATTCCCTTTTTAGGAGCTTCTCCTGCTGCGGTATAGCTGTTCTTGTCAACGAGAATGAGTGGCTCTCCTGCGGGAACTGTAATATCTCTGCCTGAGAACTCGTCAATAGCTGTAATACCTGCCATATCTCCGTTTACAACAGATACCCACTTGTTGGGCAGGCTGCTGTCAAGAGTAACAACCTGATCCTCTGCCGAGTCGTTGAAAAGCATTACAACATTTTTCCATGCAAAGCTCTGGTTCGCATATACAACCTTAACAACGCCTGTTTCTACTGAATAATCGCCTGTTACCGTATCAAGCTTTACAGGTGTTCTTACAGGCTCAAAGTAGTTTCTGAACTCAAGCATACCCTTGTAATATGAAAGAAGGTCAGCATAATCTACCGTTCTGCTCCAGTCAAGCTTATTCTCGTCAGGTGATGATGAATAGCTGTTTTCGTCGCCTTCCTTTGTTCTTGCGAACTCTTCACCTGCGAGCATAAATGCAACGCCCTGTGATGCGAATACTGCTGCCGCACTGAGCTTGTTCATCTTGATGTATGAATCGTAACGCTCTGTGAACTCTCCGCCCATTGAATAAACAAGACGGTCGTAAAGTGTAGCATTATCGTGACATGAAGCATATGTTACGGTCTGCTCGGGAGTTGTAGCCTGCCAGTTTCCGCCTCTGGGAGTGTTTGCAAGCAAGCCGAGATATACAGCCTTTGAAGCTGTCTTGTCGCCCTGAATGTAAGCCTTGCCTGTGGACTGAAATACGCTTCCTTTAAGTCCATCACGTATCTGGTCGTTGAAGCAGCCTACACGGCTGTTGAGCTGTTTTGCGTTTGCCTGTGCTGCAGGTACTGCACCGCTGTCGAAAGTTGATGACAATGACCAGCCCTCACCGTAAACTATAATATCAGGGTCAATCTCATCAAGAGCTGCACGTATCTCGTTCATTGTCTGAACATCGTGCAGTCCCATAAGGTCAAATCTGAAGCCGTCAATGTGGTATTCCTTTGCCCAGTAGGTTACGGAATCTACCATATACTTTCTGTACATTGCACGCTCGGAAGCTGTGTCGTTACCGCAGCCTGAGCCGTTTGAAAAGCTTCCGTCAGCATTAATTCTGTAGTAATAGTCGGGAACTGTCTTCTGGAATACGGAATCCGATGAGTAGGTATGGTTGTATACAACATCCATAATTACTCCCATTCCGTTGTTGTGCAGACTCTGTATCATCTGCTTTGTTTCGTTAATCCTTACGTTTCCGTCATAAGGATTAGATGAATAGCTTCCCTCCGGAGCATTGTAGTTCTTAGGGTCATATCCCCAGTTGAATTGTGTTTCCGAGCCTGTTTCATCTACCGAACCGTAATCGTAGAACGGGTTTATCTGAACATAGTTTATTCCAAGCTCTTTCAGATACTTTACGCCTGTAGAAATTTTGCCCTCTCCATAGAGCGTTGTATTATCCTCAGTAAATGCAAGGTACTTACCACGGTTTGCGTCACTTACACCTGAGCTGAAATCATAGGAAAAGTCCTTTACATGAACCTCCCACACAGATGCGTCAGTCTGGTTTGCAACTCTCTGAAAAGCATTGTCATTGTCCCAGTTTTCGGGGTCTGTACCGTCGAGGTCTACTACCATTCCTCTTTCACCGTTTACGCCTACTGCCTTCGCATAGGGGTCAACAGTTTCCTCTGTTCTTCCGTTGTTCGTAACACTGTAGGTGTAGTACATATTCTTGAGGTCACTCGATACGGTGATACTCCATACAGCATTATCGCCCTTTGTCATGTTCAAGCTCTGAAGCCTCAAAGCTCCCTCTTCTCCGTCACTTCCCTTTGTGTAAAGGTTAAGCTCAACTTTCTGCGCCGACGGTGACCACAGCTTGAAAGTGGTCTTTTCAGGTGTATAAACAGCACCTAAATCGTTTCCGGCATATGCCTGTGCGTCATATGCTGCTGCCTGTGCTTCGTAAGGATTAGCACTTGCAGGGTCAGCCGCAGATACGGCTACCGAAGCAATTGTGCCAACCATCATAACTGCAAGCATAGCAGCAATTATTTTATTTAGCTTCACTCTTAATCCTCCCCGTGAATTTTTTATATAATCACTGTGACTTTTTAACACAGAACGATTACAATTATCAAATAATTACCATTTAAAATAAAATTAACTGTGGATACACTCAGGCGATTGCAACCCCTTGCGGATAAAATCCGCAAGGCACTTCAAAGGTATACCCTCCTTGAAGCGTTCAAAATCATTCGCTTTTGAAGTCTGCAATCGCAGTCTGAGCGATGCCGTAATTTTATCATTTTCGGAAGTTATTTTTTATTTCTTTTCTTGCCCTTGACTACGGCAACTCCTGCTACAGTTGCTGCCACTGCTACCGAGCCTACTATAATTCCGGCAGCTTTAAGAACCTTGTGCTTTTTCTTCTTTTTGCCGCCGTCATCTACCTTTACTATAGCTTTTGTATTTCTCTCCATAAAGGTCGAAGCTGCTTCAAAAAGTATATCCTTAAATTTTGTATCTGCCTTTACCGCTGCCCTGTCGAAGCTCTCTTTATCGACAAGAACCACTGCAGAGCTTTTCGGAACAAGTACCTTTGAATTATCCACACAGCCTAAGCTTTCAACTCCTGCTTTTTCGCCGTTAACAACTACTACCCAGCTTTCAGGTAAATCCTCGCCCTGAATTTCAAGCTCTATGTCCTTTTGTGCATCGCCGTTGAATACGCACACAACCTTTTCCCACTGTGTGTCATCAGCAACAGGATTGCAATAAGCAACTGCTATTGTATAATCATCGGTATCTTCAAAAATCTGCATATTGTTTACGGTGGTTTTTGTACTGTCGCTGAAAGGGGCATAGCATTTTCTCAAATCTATAAGTCCCTTATAGTAAGCGGCAACATCTCCGAACTGTGCAAGATTGTTCCAGTCAATCATATTAAGCTCAGGCGATGACTTATAGCTGTTATGCTCTCCGTCCTTTGAACGTGCCATTTCCTCTCCTGCTAGTATGAAAGGCATTCCCTGTGAAGTAAACGTTATAGCCGCACCCAGCTTGTTCATAGCTACAACCTCTTCGTTACGCTTTCTGTAAAGAGAGGGATCGTCCTTTCCGAGAACCGTTGCTACAAGCTTATCATACAGGGTCATATTGTCGTGACAGGAAATAAAAGTAACCGTACTTTCGGGAGTATCTGCCCATTCGCCTGTTGCTCCCAAAATTCCTTCCGTAACCTTTTTTGAGCCGCCTGCTCCCTGTACAAAGCCTTTTTCGTCAATCTCAAATACGCTTCCCTTTACGGAATCTCTTATTCCGTCATTGAAAGCCGCAACCCTGTCAAGCTTTGATATGTTCTTCTGTGTAGCAAATTCTATGCCCTCAACTTCGCCCATATCCCATGCTTCGCCGTACATCAGTATTCTGCTGTCTATTGTATCAAGCTTTTCCCTGATTTTTCTCATAGTATCAAGGTCATGCAGACTCATAATATCAAATCTGAAACCGTCAAGATGATATTCGGTTGCCCAGTAGTAAACGGAATCTACCATAAACTTACTGTACATCGCTCTTTCGGACGCTGTATCATCTCCGCAGAAGGAATGCGACATCCAGCTTCCGTCATCGTTAAATCTGTAGTAATACTTCGGAACGGTAAGATTGAAAAAGCTGTTTTCATTCTCGTATGTATGATTATATACAACGTCCATAATCACACCTATACCCTGACCGTGAAGAGCCTGTACCATCTGTTTAAGCTCATTAATCCTTATATTTCCGTCATAAGGGTTTGTAGAATAGCTTCCTTCGGGAGCGTTGTAGTTCTTAGGGTCATATCCCCAGTTATATTCGCTTGTGCCTGCCTTTGTTTCATCAACAGAGCCAAAGTCATACATCGGATTTATCTGAACGTGCGTTACTCCCAATCTCTTTATATACTGTATTCCTGTAGGAATATCAGGATACTCGGGAAGTACAGTTTCAAGCTCGGTAAATGCAAGATACTTTCCACGGTGTGCCTCGCTTACTCCGCTGTTGGGGTTTTCCGAAAAATCTCTTACGTGAACCTCCCATACAACAGCTTCCGTCTGATGCTCGGGCAGAACTCTTTTATCCTCATTCCAGCCAGCGGGATTGGTTCCTTCCAGTTCCACAACCATACCCCTGTCACCATTTACACCTACTGCTTTTGCGTAAAGGTCTGTAACCTCGCTTACCTTATCGCCGTTCTTTACGGTATAGGTATAATAAACGTTCTTTAAATCGCCCTCTGCCGTAACGCTCCATACTCCGTTTGTTTCGTCATAGCCCATAGCCGAGCTTCCGAGATTCTCAGCACCTTCCTCAGCGTCACTTCCTGTTCTGTACAGATTGAGCGTAACCTCCGAAGCTGTAGGAGACCACACCTTGAAAGTCGTACTTTCCGGAGTATAAACCGAACCCAAGTCATTTCCGTCATAGGCAAGCTTGTCAAGCTCGCCTGACTCACACGCAAGATTTTCTTCCGCTGTGATGTTCAATGTACACTCGGGCATTGAAAATTTAAACATCAGTACTCACTTCTCCTATTTACAATTTTAAAATGTGCAATAAATAACCTGTTTATTATGTATTGCACATATATCCCTATGACATTTTATCATATTTATAAAACATTTACAATTCATTTAATAAAACTCTTTTTATATTAAACATAGAAATTACCTACAGCATATTGTGCATTTTGTATAATCATACATCTGTTTTTATGTCTTAATTACGTTAAAATTAAAATTTCGGCAATACATTAATACCTGCACTGCCGAAAATTTTTATAAAGTCATATTTTATCCGTCATATCTTCTTTATGAGATTAGCCATCTCAATAGCTCCCAAGGCACAGTCGTAGCCCTTGTTTCCTGACTTTGTACCTGCTCTTTCTACAGCCTGCTGTATAGTATCCGTAGTCAATACTCCGAACATAACCGGAACTCCTGTGTTAAGCGATACCGTTGCAATTCCCTTTGAAACCTCCGCACATACATAGTCATAATGCGTTGTAGCTCCTCTGATAACCGCTCCAAGACAAATAACAGCATCATATTTTCCGCTTTCAGCAAGCTTTTTTGCTATTACGGGTATCTCAAATGCTCCTGGTACCCACGTAACATCTATATCATTCTCTTCAACTCCGTGACGCACAAGTCCGTCCACACAGCCGCCTAAAAGCTTTGAACCTATAAATTCGTTAAATCTTCCCACAACTATTCCGAACCTCAAGCCTTCTGCAATCAGTTTTCCCTCTAAAACGTTCATTTGAAAATCTCCTTTTTCCATTATAAGTACATACTATAAATACCAAAACCATAAAGTTTAGGTCAAGCCTTTTCAAAGGCTTGTGGGTCAAGGGCAGAGCCCTTGCGGTTTCCAAAGGCGGAGCCTTTGGTCAGGATTTTTAAGGGTGAAACCCTTAAACTACTCTCATTTCATATCAAGAATGTGTCCCATTTTATCCTGCTTTGTTCTCAGATAAAATTCGTCATATTTGTTTGCCTGAATTTTTATCGGTACACGCTCAACTATCTCAAGTCCGTAATCTTCAAGACCGTCAATTTTAAGCGGATTATTAGTCATAAGCCTGAGCTTTTTAACTCCAAGATTACGCAAAATCTGCGAGCCTACCGAATAATCTCTCATATCGGCAGGAAATCCCAATGCTATATTAGCTTCTATCGTATCCATTCCCTTGTCCTGAAGCTCATAGGCTCTTATCTTGTTTATAAGTCCTATTCCCCTTCCTTCCTGACGCAGATATACCAGTACGCCTCGTCCCTCTTTCGCTATGGCTTTCATAGCCTCGTCATACTGCTGTCCGCAGTCGCACCTTGCTGAACCTAATGCATCTCCTGTCAGACACTCCGAATGTACACGGCACAGAACAGGCTCTCCGTCTGAAATATCGCCCTTTGTAAGTACTACGTGATGTTCTCCGTTTATCTTGTTTATATACCCTCTTATCTCAAATTCTCCGTACCTTGTCGGCATTTTTGCCCTTGCCACACATTCCACAAATTCCTCGTGTACCTTTCTGTACCTTATAAGGTCTGATATTCTTCCTATTTTAAGTCCGTGCTTCTTTGCAAATTCCATAAGATAGTCAAGCCTTGCCATAGTTCCGTCATCTTTCATAATCTCACAGCAAAGTCCTACCGGCTTGCAGCCTGCAAGTCTTACCAAATCTACTGTAGCTTCGGTATGTCCCTCTCTTTCAAGAACTCCGCCTTCCCTTGCTCTGAGCGGAAACATATGCCCCGGTCTGCGAAAATCTTCGGGTTTTGCACCGCTCTCAACTGTCTTTAATGCAGTTACAGAACGCTCATAAGCGGATATTCCTGTAGTTGTATCAATATGGTCTATTGACACTGTAAAGGCTGTGCTGTGATTATCCGTATTCTGCTCAACCATCTGCGGAAGCTGAAGCTTTTCTGTATACTCCCTGCTCATTGGCATACAGATAAGCCCCCTTGCATAGCTTGCCATAAAATTGACGTTTTCGGGCGTTGCGTACTCAGCCGCACATATTACATCTCCCTCATTCTCACGGCTTTCCGCATCTGCAAGAATTATATTTTTTCCGCTTCTTATGTCCTCAATGATTTCCTTTATACTGTTGAATTTATATTCAGACATATAAGCTCTCTCCTTTCACTGAATAAAGCCATAGCTTAAAAGCATTTCTTCCGTTATGTCTTCATCTTTTTTATTTTCAGTCTTGAAGCCCATAAGCTTTTCAACATATTTTGCGATAATATCACATTCAAGATTGACGGTATTTCCTGCTCCCTTGTAAAGCAGAGTTGTTTCGCTCGCCGTATGAGGAATTACCGATACCTTGAATACAGAGCTGTCAACATATGCAACAGTAAGGCTTACGCCGTCTATAGCGACAGAACCCTTTTCTACGATATACTTTAAGATATTGCTTTCTGCTTTTACTGTAATCCACGTTGCATTATCTTCTTTTTGGTATTCTGCTATTGTTCCTGTGCCGTCTATATGTCCGCTTACTATGTGACCGCCCATTCTTGAAGCAGGTGTCAGTGCTCTTTCAAGATTTACCCTGCTTTCTGCCGTCTGCTTTCCGAGATTGGTTCTTCTCAGAGTTTCAGCCATTACATCCGCACAAAAGCTGTTTTCACTCAAAGAGGTTACGGTAAGACAAATGCCGTTTACTGCTATGCTGTCGCCGACCTTAGTTCCCTCAAGAACCTTTTTTGCTGAAATCGTAAGTACTGAGGATTTTTCGCCCTTTCTTACCTGCTCTATTTTTCCTACTTCCTCTATAATGCCTGTAAACATTTAATCACCACTCTGTTTAAGGGCCTTGCCCTTAAAAATCCCAGTTTAAGGGCTTTGCCCTTAAAAATCCCACCAAAGGCTCTGCCTTTGGAAACCGCAAGGGCTCTGCCCTTGACCCGCAAGCCTTTGAAAAGGCTTGACATGTTTTTTATACGGACTTATCCGTATAAGCCGTTATTCTGATATTGTCATCCAGCATTTCAGCCTGCATATTTTTCAGCCTTACACATCTTGAAATTTCAGCAAAGCCGTCACCCTCTACCGAGGTTTTTGCGGAAATACCTCCGAATATTTTAGGAGCGATGTAATACATAACCTTGTCTACTATTCCCTGCTTAAAGGCATTGAAAGCAAGAGTTCCTCCGCCCTCTATAAGTATGCTGTCAATACCCATACTTCCTAAATTATCCATAAGAATGTCAAGGTCAACTCTTCCGCAGTACTCTCTTACTCTCAAAACTTCAACACCCATTTTTTTTAGTACAGACGCTTTTATACCGTCCTCGTCCTGAAGCGTTGCAACGATTGTTCTGTATTTGCCGGCTGTCTGAACTATATTTGAACAAGTCGGGATTCTGAGATTTGAGTCTACTATTATTCTTACAGGTGAGGTCAGACCCTCTGTTCGGCAGTTAAGCATAGGATTATCAGCTATAACGGTATTGATACCAACCATAATTCCGCTCATACAGTGCCTAAGATAATGTACCTCTTCCCTTGCTTTTTCGTTGGAAATCCACTTTGACTTTCCTGTATATGTAGCAATTTTTCCGTCAAGCGTAACGGCAGACTTGTACAATACAAAAGGTCTTTTTTCGGTTATGTATTTCATAAAAACTTCGTTAAGCTTTATGCTTTCCTCTTCAAGAAGTCCTGTGCTTACTTCTATACCTGCATTTTTTAATTTTTCTATTCCTCTTCCGCTTACAAGAGGATTTGGGTCCTTTGCACCTATTATAACCCTGCCTATTTTTTTCTCTATTATTTTATCTGCACAAGGCGGAGTTTTCCCTGTGTGACTGCAAGGCTCTAAGGTAACGTACATTGTCGCTCCCTCAACGCTTTCTTCTGCACTGTCAAATGCGTTTACCTCCGCATGCCGGTCACCGTATTTTTTGTGATAACCCTCTCCTATAATTCTTCCGTTCTTTACTATTACAGCTCCTACCATCGGATTCGGAGAGGTAAACCCCCTCGCCTTTTCGGCAAGCTGCAGTGCATATTTCATATAGGAATAGTCAGACTGTGTAAAAATACTCATTTGAAATTCACCTGCCTGTAAAAATATATGCTTCAAAACAAAAAAACGTAACGCTGTGAGGCATTACGTTCTTATTCCTGATAAAATTCCTGGGCGGTTATTTAAAACTAATTAACAAAACAACCTGCCAAGGGTTTCTATCGTCCGGACTATACCGTCGGCTTTGGATTTTCACCAAATCTGCTCTACGCTTGTGGGCTTTTACCACCGGTGAGGACTTACACCTCGCCTCGAAACCTGAATTAATTATTTTTATTGAAAAAATTGTACAGCTTTTTTACTACAGCTATAATTATATCACTGCTTTGAAAAATGTCAACAAATAAATCAGCGTCTTTCACTCTGAAAAAATTAAAATATCGCCGTCAGTTAAGCTTTGACGGCGGTATCTGTTAATATTATATTTATTTTATAAGCTCTTTTATGATGTTTTCTGCGGCTACTGCGTCCGCTTTGCCACGGCTGTTCTTCATAACATATCCCACCATAGCTTTTATTGCCTTTTCCTTGCCGTTCTTATAGTCGGCTACGGCATTAGGATTTTTCTCTACTGCCTCCTGACAAAGCTTTCTTGCAGCTGCTTCGTCAAGTCCTCCCATATCCTTTTCGGAAATAAGCTCGCTTACCTTTTTTCCTGTTCCAAGCATTTTGTCAAGAGTGGCTTTTGCCAAATTCATTCTTATTTTTTTGCTGTCAAGCATAAGTATAAGTTCTCTCAAATCCTCGGCTGAAACAGAAATATTAAACTCCTCCTTTGCGGATTCGTTCTCTATTGTGCGGAAAATCTGTCCTATTATAAAGTTTGCGGCAGTTCTCGGATTAGCCGTACCCTGAGATGCCTTTTCAAAAAACTCTGCAACCTTTCTGTATTTGACAAGCAAAGCCGCATCATTTTCGGGAATACCAAGTTCTTCAACATATCTCTCAAATTTTTCACCGGGAAGCTCGGGTATTGTTTTTTCAAGCTCCTCAACCTCGCTGTCGGTTACACTGATTGTTACAAGGTCGGGGTCACGGAAATACCTGTAGTCGTTGGCATCTTCCTTGCCACGCATACTTGAGGTTGTATTTGTAACGTCATCATAACGGAGAGTTTCCTGTACTACTTCGCCGCCGCTTTCAATCAAATCGACCTGTCTTTCAAACTCGTATTCCATAGCCTTTGTCATAAAGGTAATTGAGTTCATATTTTTGATTTCGGTTCTTGTACCAAATTCAGATGAACCTTTCGGTCTTACCGATATATTTACGTCACATCTCATAGAGCCTTCCTGCATTTTACAGTCGGAAACACCTATATATCTCATAATAAGCTGAAGCTTCTCTACATACTCCTTGGCTTCGTCTATTGAGCGTATATCGGGCTCGGTAACAATCTCTATAAGCGGAACTCCGCCTCGGTTATAGTCAACGTAGGTATCTCCACGCTGATGTATAAGCTTTCCTGCATCTTCCTCTATATGAATACGGTTAATTCTTATTTTTCTGCCGTTGCTGAGTTCTATATAGCCGTTTTTGCACAGTGGCATATCATACTGAGAAATCTGATATGCCTTGGGCAAATCTGGATAGCAGTAATTTTTTCTGTCCATTTTGGAAATTCTCGATATTTCGCAGTTGGTAGCAAGTCCTGCCCTTATAGCATATTTTACAACCTCTCTGTTAAGCTTGGGCAGAGTACCGGGTAAGCCTATGCACACGGGACAGCAGTGAGTATTAGGCTCACCGCCGAATGCTGTCGTGCAGCTACAGAATATCTTTGTATTTGTACTTAACTCAACGTGAGTTTCAAGTCCTGAAACAAGCTCGTATTTCATAACCTAACCCCCATTTCCGCACTTCTGAACATTGTATCGTGCGTTGCATTTTCAAACTGCCATGCCGCATTTAAAACAGTTGCCTCGTCAAAGGTATTTCCTATCAGCTGCATACCTATAGGCATACCCTTTGCGTTAAATCCGCAGGGTACGGATACAGCTGGAAGTCCTGCTATATTCATCGGAACAGTGCATATATCTGTAAGATATGTTTCTATCGGATCGCTTACAGCCTTTCCGACCTCAAAAGCCGTCATCGGAACTGTCGGTGCAAGAATTACATCTGCCTTTTCAAAAGCGTTTTTAAACTCTCTTACTATAGTTCCACGCAGGTTCTGAGCTTTTTTATAATATGCGTCATAATAGCCTGCACTAAGAACGTATGTTCCCAGCATAATTCTTCTCTTTACCTCGCTGCCGAAGCCCTCGCTTCTTGTTCTGCATACCATATCGTTTACATCTTTGTATACGGGGGTTTTATAGCCGTACCTTATTCCGTCATATCTTCCCAGATTTGAAGATGCTTCTGCACAGGCAAGTATATAGTAAACAGGAAGTGCATATTTAAGTGCTGAAAGCTCAAAGTGTACTATCTCAGCTCCAAGACTTTCGTAAACCTTGCAGGCATTCAGAACAGCTTCCCTTACATCGTCACGTATGCCCTCAAGATATTCTTTTGCTATGCCGATTTTCATTCCCTTTATGTCCTTTTTCAGAGTATCGCAGGTTTTTACTCCCCTGTTGCCCTGAGATGTGGAATCCATCACATCATATTCGGAAATTGCATCATATACGATAGCTGTATCTTCAACTGTAGTCGTTATAGGCCCTATCTGGTCAAAGCTTGAAGCGTATGCTATAAGACCATATCTTGAAACACTTCCGTATGTGGGTTTAAGACCTACTATTCCGCAGAAGCTAGCAGGCTGACGTATAGAACCGCCTGTATCCGAACCTAAACCATAGACAGCTATGTTTCCGCCTACAGCCGACGCTACTCCGCCTGAAGAACCTCCTGCAACATGATTTATATTATGAGGGTTCTTTGCTCCTCCGAACACAGATGTTTCACAGGAAGAACCCATAGCGAACTCGTCCATATTCGTTTTGCCGAGAAGAACAGCGTCCTTGTTTTTCAGTATATTCCATACTGTAGCGTTGTAAATAGGCTTATAACCCTGTAAAATCTTTGAACAGCAGGTTGTTTCTATGCCGTCTGTGGAAATATTGTCCTTGAGCGTCATCGGAACTCCCGCAAGCAGTGAGATTTCCTCTCCTCTGGAGATTTTATCGTCAACAGCCTTTGCCGTTTCGAGTGCCGTTTCTCCTGTAACGTTTACATATGCGTTAAGACTTGCATTTGTATCTTCAATGGATTTAAGATACTGCTGCGTAAGCTCCGTACAGGTTATTTCTTTATTTTTAAGCATTTCGTTAACAGCTTTTATTTTGCTTTTAACCTCTGCCACCGTTATCAATCCCTTCTTCAATAGCGTATAAACCACAACATATTCCTGAACCTTAAATATCACAAAATTCAGTTCAGGTCTTTACAAAGACCTGAACTGAATTTTTTCAGGCTTTTTAAGCTGCGGCTGAAATCCCTGAGTCTGACTTAACCGTTTTACAGACTGCGTTTCTTTACTAAAAAGCAATCTTCGGCAGAGTCACTGGCATTTTCCAGAATTTTCTCCGTGGGATATGAGGGTACAACTGTATCCTCTCTGAAAGCATTTGAAAGATTGTTTATATTATCAAATTCTTCGCCGTCCACGGGAGCGTTGTTTATAGCGTCTGCAAAATCTATTATACTTTGCATTTCCTTTGTAAGTCCGTCAAGCTCTTCCTCGCTTACCGAAAGCTTTGCCAGACGTGCTATCTGTATTACATCTTCGTGGGAAACCATTCAAGTTACCTCCAAAAAATATATTGTTTATCTTAACTTTATGTGAACCTCTCTGAGCTGCTGCTCCGAAACCTCGTTCGGTGCTCCCATAAGAACGTCCTGTGCGTTGCTGTTCATAGGGAATGCTATAACTTCCCTTATATTTTCTTCACCTGCAATCAGCATAAGCATACGGTCAACTCCGGGTGCCATACCTGCATGGGGCGGTGCTCCATACTTGAACGCATTATACAAAGACCTGAATTTTGTCTTTAAGTCATCTTCTGAATAGCCTGCAATCCTGAACGCTTCAATCATAATGTCAAGGTCGTGATTACGTACCGCACCTGAAGAAAGCTCTACACCGTTGCATACTATGTCATACTGATATGCAAGAATATCTGTAGGATTTTTCTCCTTCAGAGCCTGCATTCCTCCCTGCGGCATTGAGAAAGGATTATGAGTAAATATTGTTGCTCCTGTTTCCTCGTCATTCTCAAACATAGGGAAGTCTACTATAAAGCACATATCAAATCTGTCTGTATCGATAAGGTCGAGTCTTTTTGCAACCTCTGTTCTTATCTGTCCTGCAAGCTTGGGTGCTTCCTGTGCCGTATCAGCTATGAAGTAGATTACATCTCCTGCCTTTGAGCCGTTTATCTCAATAAGCTTTTCTCTGTCGCCCTCCTTGAGGAACTTGTCTATAGGACCGTCAAATGTGAGATCATCTCTTACCTTTACATATCCAAGACCTTTCATTCCTATCGAAAGTGCGAAAGCTTCCATATTTTTGAACCACTTCTTGGACTGAGAAGCTGCATTCGGTACGTTTATTGAACGGACTGTCTTTTTTCTGAAAGGTGCAAAATCCGTTTCCTCAAACATATCGCTTATATCATTTATTATAAGGGGATTTCTCAAGTCGGGCTTATCCGTGCCGTATTTCAGCATAGAGTCCGCATATGATATTCTCGCAAAAGGCGGCTTTGAAACCTCCTTGTCGGAAAACTCACTGAATACGCTGTAAAGAACCTCCTCGGCAACTGCGAAAACGTCTTCCTGTGTTGCAAAAGCCATTTCAA
This sequence comes from uncultured Eubacteriales bacterium, assembly GCA_900316615.1. Lineage (GTDB taxonomy): Bacteria > Bacillota > Clostridia > Oscillospirales > Acutalibacteraceae > CAG-964. Next base: position 27,197 of record ONDU01000017.1, read on the forward strand.
AGTCAAGCTGATAAAATTCTCCGGGGGAACGGTCTGCCCTTGCGTCCTCATCTCTGAAGCAGGGGGCTATCTGGAAATATCTGTCAAAGCCTGATACCATAAGAAGCTGCTTGAAAATCTGAGGAGCTTGGGGAAGTGCATAGAATTTGCCCTTATGCTTACGGCTGGGAATAAGATAGTCCCTTGCTCCCTCGGGAGAGCTTGCCGAAAGTATAGGAGTATTTATTTCATTGAAGCCCATTTCCGTCATCTTGCTTCTGAGAAAAGATATGACCTTGCTTCTGAGAAGTATATTATTATGAACCTTTCTGTTTCTCAAATCAAGAAAACGATACTTTAATCTTATATCTTCCTTTGTATCTGTCGAGCTTTGAACCTCAAACGGAAGAACATTCAGACACTTTCCGAGAACTGTAAGAGTATCGGCAGTAACCTCTACCATACCTGTTTCTATTTTGGGATTTATTGTATCTTCATCTCTTTTTACTACCTCACCGCTTACGGTTACGGTACATTCCTTGTTTACGTCAGCAAGCATATTGTCATCATGTACTACAACCTGTACTACTCCGTACTGGTCACGTATATCCAGAAACATTACTCCGCCGTGGTCACGTATGCTCTCTACCCAGCCTGCTACCCTTACCTTGCTTCCTATATGTGATTCTCTGAGCTCTCCGCACAAATGTGTACGGTATATATTGGGGTTAGTCATCTTCACAATTCCTTTCAAACACATATTTATACTTCTAAGATTATAACATCAAACAAATACAGTTGCAAGATTTTGACTGTATTTTTTTACTTATTTTGCCCTCTTTCGGATTATATATTATTTCGGCGTGCAAAAACTGAAATTCAGGCAAAGCCTTTAAACAGGCTTGCAGATTAACGTCAGCGTTCCAGCCGGTACTTTTCAGGTTAAAATCAAATTTTTAAAAGGCAACGGGCGATTGCCGATCCCGTGAAAATTTTCACGGGCATTCACCTTGCGTATGCAAGGTGAATAATCAAAATACCTTGTATTTTGATTTCGGCAATCGCCCGCCTGAACTGAGTACAGAACTTTATCCGTCCGCACTGAAAGTATATTTTTACTTATGCTTGTAAAGGCACATAGAATCCTTTTGTTTTATAAGCTCATACTCATTACCCATAAAGGTTGCAAGATTATCAGAGTTGTTTGTAACATCATACTGATTTACAAGCAGGTAATCACTTTTACGGTTTTCGCTGCCGTAAACATTAGGGTATTGATACAGATTTTTAAAATTGTACATATGGGGAATATAGCAGCCGTTTGCAGATATTTCAACATCATTAGGAATTTCTGCAATAAGACTGTCATACTGTTCTGTTCTTGCCTTGGAATTATCGTCGCTTTCGATATACGCTGCGGCTCTGGGAAAAAACAGAGAGAAGCACATTATTATACACATAGCCGTACTGTAGAGAACAATCTGATTTTTACGAAGACTGTCAGACTGAGATATTATCAAAATTGTCATAAAGACGATAAGTCCCGCAACACCGAAGGTATACTGGAATTTAACGTCATACTGATACTGCCAGTTTGACATAAGGTCAATAACGAGCATAGGTATCAGCAGCACGAGCAACGATTTTTTACCGCTCATAAAAGGAGCAAAACCTACGGGAAGCAGCATCCATACCATAAACATTATCTTGTCTGCCGTGAATACCTGCGAAAGAAGATAACCGAAATCAGAAATACAGGTTTCAATAACTGCACCGAATCCGTCTTTACCCTCGGGCATATAGTTTGAAAGTCTGTCCGTCATAATTCCGTCGCCAAGACTGTTTACTATACTTGTAGCAGCAACAAAGTAAATTATTGAAAGTAAAAACAGGATACTTCCGTCAATATACTTCTTTTCGTGAGCAAAAACATAGAGAGCAATCGACATAACATATATTGCTGCGTCCTCCTTGACGCTCATAACCAAAATACAGAAAATTATAATTCCAATTCGTTTTTTGCTGACTATAAAGTAAAGCGTCCACATTATAAGTACGGTAAGAAACTTATTTTCGTGGAAGTCGTAAAGGCAGCCGTTTGACAGCGTGGGGAAGAAAATATAGATACAGCAGCAAAGTATGGTAAGCGTTGCGTTAAAATCAAGCCTTTTGCATATAAGAACTACGGGAATAATTCCTGCACCTACAAAGAGTGCCTGAATGACAAGAAGTGTTTCGGGGCATGGATATATAGCGTAAAGCGGAAGCAGAACATAGTAAAAAGGGCTGAAATGCACTCCGAAATGTGACATAAGCACATTTCTTTCAACGGTTGTATTTGCCATACCTGTTGTACGCATATTTTCAAACATCTGGGTAAAAATACCAAGGTCGAAATTATGTGCTATATATGCACTGTATCTCGCTATGCTTGCCTGAGAAACAAAAACCGTAAACAAAAGCAGAAATATTCCTGCGGCTATCCATTCTGTTTTTTCAGGAAGCTTAATATCAAGAAAGTTCAGCTTATTATCTTTGGTTATCCAAGCCACAACAAAGAACATAACAAAGCCGACAGCTATATTCATATAAATATTTTCCGCACTTTCATTGTTGAGAACGCTTCCGCAAAAGGTGAGAGAACAGCCGAACAAAAGAGCCGATACAAAAAGTGAAAGCGGTATAACCAAATTATTTTTTAGTATGATACCGCAGAAAACAAGTGCAAGCCCTATTGTAACAGCTGCAATAATCAAAGTACCGCAGTTAATCTGTACCAGAAAGGAAAGCTCCTTATATTTTGTATCACTGCACGTCATAAGCATAAGGAAGCTGCTAATGCAAAATCCCGAACAAAACGCAGCAAAAATATAGTCAAGCGGCATAATTCCGAGAAAAGCATTTACTGTCTGAACAAGACCTTTAAAGCCACCGACTTTTTCATCTGATTTATCGGATTTTTCAGTGGAAGAAGTATTTTTATTTTTCTCCATCATTATCACTCCTTAGAAAAAATTTGTCAAAAAGACTCCGAAATAAATGATACCTTAAAATACGTTATTTTTCAAGGAATATATTTTATTAATCGGTCTGTC
>ONDU01000066.1 GCA_900316615.1 uncultured Eubacteriales bacterium
TTGTCTACCCCCTCCGTAATAATACTGTCCGTTTTCTGAAAGCTTTCAATTATTTTTTTATACATCTCCTCGCCATTATCTGTAATTACAAGCTTTTTCAGACGTGCATCATGCTTTACCTCCACACGCTCAATATATCCGCAGTTTTCCATTTTTTTGACTACCGCAGTAACTGCCGAGCGTGTAACCGAAAATTCCCTTTCTATATCACGCTGATATACGTCCTCATTTTTATGCCTCGACAAATAACCCAAAATCCATCCGTGCATAGCGGTACAGTTGTCTATTCCTGCTTTTTTCGCCTGCTGAATATTTACCCTTATGAGCAGATGATCTATGGAACGCAGAACCCTTCCCGCTTCGTTCTGATTGTTAATATCACATTCCAAACTCAAAGCCTCCTTTCCTGCCGTAATTGTTAAAGCTCAAACTGTTAAATTTTAAACAATTATATCATCATCGAATACTCAAGTCAATAAAAAATACCGAAATATAAAACAAATGCGACCCTGTTCATATATCTATGAACAGGGTCGCCCCACGCTGGAGCTGATAACGGGATTCGAACCCGTGACCTCAGCCTTACCAAGACTGCGCTCTGCCTACTGAGCTATATCAGCACAAAACCAGCTTTTATATTTTATCACAAATTTACTGTTATTTCAAATATTATTATTATAAAGTTGAGAGAATTATAAATAAGTTTTTTGGACATTTTGCACAACAGGCTCATTTTATTAAACAATGCTTTGCTGTGCAATATATGACCTTTATCAAAATAATCTGTATGTGCCTTGTAAATATTATCGAAATATGATAATCTATGTCTGAGATATTTTCTTTATTATGAATGTTAAAATTAAGTAATCTGATTTATGTATCAGGAGGTCAGAAAATGAATTCAAACGGAAAAAAGCTGTCCCAAAGTCAGAACAGCAGAACTCAGCATATTGTTTTTGCCGTACTTATGCTTTGTGCACTCATTTTTGCATTATGGAAGTGCAGATACGGCTTCGACGGCGGAGATGAACCTTTTTACTTTGATGTTACACAGCGTATTATGCAGGGAGATGCACTTTTAAAGCATGAATGGCATCTTTCTCAGCTTTCAAGTGTTCTGAGAATACCCATACTTTTGCTGTACAGGCTTACACACAGCTCTATGGAGGGCTTTCTGCTCTGTATGAGAATATGGTATCATATATGCCATTGTGCAGTCTGTGTTTTCGTGTACATACGGTTAAGAAAATACGGTTATGCTTCCTTGGTGTCGTCAATGCTGTATTTTCTGTTCGGTTCATATACTCTGTTTACATTCAGCTACAATGCAATAGCTATGGATTCACTCGTGTTTACGGGTGTTCTTATGGCAACGGCTGACAGCAAGGGTACGGTTCCTTTCATTCTATGCGGAATAAGCTTTTCTGCTGCGGTTTTATGCTCACCTTACCTTGCGGTTATCTATGTGATATATGCTTTGTGTACCTTCGCAAGATTTCTCCTCGCCAAAACCAAGCTCAGGGCTGTAAAGGAAACTGCATTGTTTACCGATTTGTTTTCAGGAAGAACCTTCCTTTTGTTTTCGGCAGGAATAGCCGCTTGTGTCATAGCGTTTGCAATATTTGTTTTTTCAAGAGCAAGTCTTGACGACATAATGAAAAATCTGCCCGAAATACTTTTCAGCGACCCCGAGCATATACAGGAACCTTTCCTTAAAAAATTTATCAATTACTTTATGTCTGTACTGTTCTGCTGCGGATATATTTACTTCTGCTTTTTTGCGTATTTTCTCATTGCTGCGGCTATGCTGTTCGACAAAAAAAGAATGGCTCACAGGTCTGTATATCTTTTCCTGAGCAGTGCTGTCGCTATAGCGACTATGATGCTTATTGCAAAGGGTATCGTGGACACATACCATACCGCAGTTATGATGCCTGTGCTTTTTGTCGGCTTTACTTCTTACGTCCTGTCGGAAAAAAAGCCTAAAAAGCTCTTTTGCAGTATGTTTGTTCTCGGAATACTGTATTCCATAGCAGTACATATCGCTTCAAACCAGACCTTCCTCGTAATATTTATGGCTATGGGTGTTTCAAATATTGCCGCAATAATATTTACGTTCGTTGTAATAAAAGAAATAATCAGCGAAAAACAGAAATCCGAAAGCGAAAATAAAGAAAATAAAAACATATTGAAAAGGGTATGTATTTACTCTATGCTTTTTGCGGTATCGCTTCAGGGAATATTTGAGCTTGTTGTAAAATATGAGTACTGCTACTATGACGGCTGTATTCAGTACGTATCCTCTCCGCTTGAAAAGGGACCCGGCAAGGGAATAATTACATCGGCACGAAGCAAGGTATTATATACCTCTTACTATGATGAAATTGACTATTACAAGGACAAAGCTCCCGACAGCATACTTTTGCTCAACTATAAGGCATGGGGTTATTTGTATTTAGATGACTTTACCTGCTCGTCATATTCCGCATGGACATCAGGACTTGGAAAGCCGACAGCAGAAAGACTTAAAAAGTATTATGAGTTAAATCCCGAAAAGCTTCCGAAATATGTTTATCTGCCTATAGGTATTGCGGAAGCAATGGGTATAAATGATGTGGAGCAGCTTGCAAAAGACAACAATTATATAATAGCAGATAAATCTTCCGTATCCTACAAACTGGAAAGAGCAGAATAACGGGATACAGAAAAAGCTTGGGCAAAGGAGTTTTTTTATGCTTGGTATTTTTGACGTACACGCTCACTATGATGACGAAAAATTTGATGCGGACAGAGAAGAAGTATTGTCCTCTATGGCTGAAAAGAATGTCATATGTATAGTAAATGCAGGAACTGATATTGAAACGTCACGTAAGACACTGAATTACTGTGAAAAATATAACTTTATGTATGGTGCAGTAGGAATACACCCTGAATGTGCAGACAAGCTTCCGCAGAATTATTTAAAAGAAATAGAAAATATGGCTATGCACGAAAAAGCCGTTGCCATAGGTGAAATCGGACTTGATTATTACTGGGACGGTGTTCCGAGAGATATTCAGAAAAAAGTTTTTACAGAACAGCTTGAACTTGCATATAAGCTTTCAATGCCCGTTGTGATACACGACAGGGACGCACACGGCGATACTATGGAAATTCTGAGAAAATACAAGCCAAAGGGAATTATGCACTGCTTTTCGGGAAGCGTTGAGATGTGCAGGGAGATAGTAAGGCTTGGAATGTCGATAAGCTTAGGCGGTGTTGTTACCTTTAAAAATGCAAGGCACAGCGTTGAGGTCGCAGAGTATATTCCGCTGGACAGGCTTATGCTTGAAACAGATGCTCCGTATCTTTCCCCTGTACCGTTCAGGGGAAAGCGTTGTGACTCCTCTATGATTATGCTGACCGCTGAAAGAATAGCTGAAATCAAAGGCATTTCGGTTGAAGACGTTTTGAGAGTAACGGCGGAAAATGCCTGTAGAATGTATGGTATAGTCTTATGATAAGACGTAAAAATTTTATGGCAGGAATGTTGTTGTTCCTGCTTTTTATGAGAATGTGTGTGTTTACGGTATTTGCCGAAAGTATCATATACAGCGGTCTTGACGTACCTCAGCAGGTCATGAAAGGAAAAATTGTAACGGCAGGTTTAACGGCAAGATGTGATAAACCTGTGGGAGTTGTTATTTTTACCGTAAGAATGATAAACGGCTTTGAATATAAGGAATGTAAGGTCAATGACGGAAGCAGCGGATATATAGTAAGCTGTTTTGATAACAATGAGTTGAAAATAACATACGTAAATCCGTCAGGAATTGATGTAAGTGCCGAAAAAAGGCTTGTTGACATCAGGCTTAAAGCCTCGGAAAGCATTTGCACAGGTGAGCTTGAGGTTCTGGCTACAGATGCCGCAGCTCTTGATGAAACGCTTCTTGAAAATTCTCAGTGTATGAAATACAGCATTGATATATCGGAAAGGGTAACATCAAATTCCGCTGCATCAGGAAGCCGTACAGCTTCGCAAAATTCATCATACGGGAGAACAGCTTCGGTACACAACAAAAGCAATACAAAATCTGTACCTGCTCAAGGAAGTGACAAAAGCGATAATACAGAGGAAATATTTTCTGAAGAATTATCGTCACAGAGTAATGCCTCTGAACGGACAGAGGTAACAAGCTCCGACAATTCATTCTCTATGTTTATTATGGGCGGAGCTTTTGCATCGGGTATGGCCTTGGTTATTTTCGTAAGCTACAGACTCGGAAAATCGCACAGCAGAGACAATAATCAGCAAAAAAATGAACAAATTGAACAAAAAGAATTATAAAAAAGCTTTTACAATTTTATTGAAGAATTTCTTTCCGTATGCTATAATTTAATTTGTTTCGATTAATAAAAATAAGGTGGTAAGCTGATGAATATAAAAGGGCTTTTTGTCGGAGAAACCGATAACACTTTTATTCAGTTTTTCAGATATTGCTTTGTCGGCGGATTTGCATTTCTTGTTGACTTCGGCGTGCTTACATTTCTGGTTGAGGTTTTCGGAGTTCCTCACGTTGCAGCTGCAACGATTTCCTTTATAGCAGGATTGGCGACAAACTATGTATTGAGTACATTCTGGATTTTCAGAAATTCAAAGGTAGACAACAAGCTTGCAGAATTTGCGATATTTGCTCTTATAGGTGTTGTGGGGCTGCTTATAAACGATGCGATAATATGGCTGTTTCAGGATATTTTAGGTGCAAATCTTATACTTGGAGGCTTTGCGGAAAACGCAAGGTATTATATAATAAGCGGCGTGCAGTATTATATGGCAGGCAAGATAACAGCTACAATAGTTTCGTTCATATGGAATTTTGCAGCAAGAAAGATTATACTTTTCACAAAAAAGAATTGATAAATATTTCTTCTTTGTGATAATATCACGGAAAGGATAAGATATGAAAAAGAAGGTTATTGTTATAGGAGCAGGTCCTGCGGGACTTACGGCTGCATATGAGCTTTTGTCAAAGTCTGATGACTATGATGTTACGGTTTTTGAGGAAAGCGAGCAGTTCGGAGGTATATCAAGAACGGTAAATTATAAGGGAAACCGTATGGATATGGGCGGACACCGTTTCTTTTCAAAGGTTCCCGAGGTAAACGAATGGTGGGAAAAAATGCTTCCTACACAGGGCTCTTTGCCGTATGATGATATTGTACTTAAAAGAGAGGCTACAGTGGTAAGCGGCGGCCCCGACCCCGAAAAATCCGACAGGGTAATGCTCAGAAGAAGCCGTCTGTCACGTATATTCTTCAAGAGCAAATTCTTTGATTATCCTATCTCGCTCAAATTTGAAACAATAAAGAATATGGGCTTCGGTACAACAATAGTTGTAGGCTTCAGCTATCTTAAAAGTGCGATATTCAAAAGAAAAGAAAACTCACTTGAGGATTTCTACATAAACCGCTTCGGAAAGAAGCTTTACTCTATGTTCTTTGAGAATTATACGGAAAACCTGTGGGGCAGACATCCCAGCGAAATTTCTCCCGAGTGGGGTGCTCAGAGAGTAAAGGGACTTTCCATAAAGGCAATTCTCGGGGATATATTCGGAAAGATATTCAACAAAAAGAACAGGAAGGTAGAAACCTCTCTTATTGAGGAATTTGCATATCCTAAGCTTGGCCCGGGTCAGCTGTGGGAGCTTACCGCTGCTGAGATTGAAAAAATGGGCGGACATATTATAAAAAGTGCAAGGGTAACCAAAATCTTAAAGAATAAGGAAAATACTCTTGAGGGTATTGTTTACGAGAAGAACGGAAAGGAAACAACCTTTTACGGCGATTACGTAATATCCTCAATGCCTGTAAAGGATCTGGTAGAGGGTATGAATGACGTACCCGAAAAGTACAGGAGCATAGCTTCAGGTCTTCCTTACAGAGATTATATGACTGTAGGCGTACTCATACCTCACCTCAATCTTGAAAACAAGACAAATAAAAAGACAATCGGAAACATAGTGCCTGATGACTGGGTATATGTACATGACAGAAACGTTAAAATGGGACGTTTCCAGATTTATAACAACTGGTCGCCTTATCTTGTAAAGGATATAGAGCATACGGTATGGATGGGACTTGAATATTTCTGTAACGAGGGCGACAGTATGTGGTCTATGAGTGATGACGATTTCGGTAAGATGGGTATTCGGGAAATGGTTCAGATGAAGCTTATCGACAGTGAAAGCGATGTCATAGACTATCACGTTGAAAGAGTTAAGAAAGCATATCCCGCTTATTTCGATACTTATGAGCATATGGACGATTTGAGAAGCTATATTGATAAAATTCCGAACCTTTTCTGCGTAGGAAGAAACGGACAGCACAGATATAACAATCTTGACCATTCGACCATTCTATGTGTACTGCTTTTGAAGCTGTAAAGAATATTCTTGCAGGTGTTACGGACAAGAGTAATATATGGGACGTAAATACCGAAAAAGAGTATCACGAATCAAAGTAACAGAGAGGTTTTAAGTTATGAATTCAGCTACAGGTTCTGTATTGACAGAGCATAGAAAAATGAGCAGACTTGAAGAAATATTTTCTGTTTTTGCACGGCATCCGTTTATATCGCTGGGGATTATGTGCATATGCAGTGCCTGTATATTTATGGAAAACGGTGACGGTGAAATTTCACCGTTTTCTTTATTTACAGTATTTTCTGTATATTTAATTTCTTCTTTTACAGTCATTTTTATTTTATGCAGGGACTGTATAAAAAGCAATTTCAATAAATACGCATACTTCGGACTAAGTATAACAGCAGGACTTACGGTATTTATCTATATTTCAGAAATCGAAAACAACATATCCCTTGTATTTCTGTTTTTTGTTATAGCAGCTTTTATGCTGTTGTTTGCGTTTTTAAAAAACAGTACGCTTGAAACAA
>ONDU01000003.1:0-41737 GCA_900316615.1 uncultured Eubacteriales bacterium
TTATTCCTGCTCATTTCTCAAAGTCCTTTCTGCTTACGTGAGGTATCATTCCTATAAGCGGCAATCCGAGAGTATTCGTTATATCGTTCTCCGACTTGAATCTCTTGTTGAAGAACTCTTTTATTATTACTATCACAAGAACAAACAGCAAACCTGCAAAAGCTCCTATAAAAGCATTTCTCAGTGCATTGGGACCTACAGGATTTCCGTTGTTGGCAAGTCTTGCTTCATCTACTACCTTTACGGAACCTGCCTCTACCACGTCCATAATAACAGGCTGTGCTACCTTTACTACGTTCTCAACTACCTTTTTGGCAAAGTTGGGATCAGTACTCTTCATTGATATTTCTATTATCTGTGTATTTGAAACTGTTGAAACTGTTATGGATTTTTCAAGCTGCTCATACGTCATATTGAGCTGCATTTTGTCTATTACGGGCTGCAAAACCGAATTCGATTTTATTATTACCGAATAAGTACTTGCAAGCATCTGTGCAGCAGCTATTTCACTGTTGTTTACGCTCTTTTCACTGTCGCCCTTTTTGTTGTTTACTATAAGCTTGGAGCTTGCCCTGTACTGTTTAGCCATAAGATTGTCTGTTGCCAGATAAGCTCCCGCCCCGAACAAAAGTGCTGCCAGTATCATCGGCAGTATATTTTTCTTGATTATCTGAAAAAACACAGATAAATCTATTTCGGTATATTTTGCCTCTTCTTTTCTTTCCATATCAATTTCCCTTCATCATTTCTTACACACGAAACCTCTTTAGAAAAAAGCTTCCGTACATCTCTCCATTTCTCCTTTGAATTATACAACATTCCCTTTACTCAGTCAAGCATATAAGTATATATTGAAGTAATTTGTAAAAACATAATCAAATTCCAAGCATATTTTCTGCCGTTTTTAGTGTATAAATTTGGTTTGCATTGTATTATACCGTATGACTTAAAATATACCTTGAAGCATTTTGCCTTAAACAGCGGAAAATATTATAATATCCGCTTTATACTACTCTTTTTTTGCTTTCGATTATATCCGAAAACGTATCGCCTGCAACATCTGAATTTTCCGATATTGCCATAAATACATACTCTCCCGAGCTGACTGTAGTATAATTTTTTATTTTTTCTATCTCCTTCGGACTTTCGGCAAACCCTTTTAGCTTTACCGATATATGCCTGTTTATTGCCTCGTTAATCTTGTCCTTCTGTGACTTGTCCTTAAGCTTGAAGCAGGCAAGCTCAGTTGCAGACGAGCTTGAGTCCGATATATATATCGACACCTGAGTTACGCTCTCCTCGGGTATATCAAAATGCCCCGAAATTTCACCGCTGTCAACCTCTGTTATTCCGCTGTACCCCATCTTCTCTATAATCTCTTTATTAAGCTGCGATGCCGATATTTCTACCAGCCCTGATGAAACTTCTCTGTTACCGTTTCTATCGCTTACCTGCATTATTACGTATACAGACCCGACTATGGCTGCTATCGCTACAAGTGCTATAACTACAAAGGTGATAAATTTTCTGGTACTAGATGTCATATCACACCTCTTTTCATTCTACGTCCGATTTCTGCGGCTCAGGTGCGGCGATTGCAGACCCGTGAACAAGTTCACGGGTGATTTAAAGCGAAACGCTTTAAATCCGTCAAAAGCGTTCGCTTTTGACGCTGCAATCGCCTAATCCCTGCTTATCCGCAATTTTTTTGATGTAAGGTCAGATTGCCTTGCTGTCTATTTCTTCTTTTGCCTTAGCTATGAAGTCCTCTGCCGTAAACGCTCCAATATCTCCGAGCTTTCTTGAGCGAACAGAAACTGTACCGTTTTCAACGTCTTTATCTCCCATAAGAAGCATATAAGGTACTTTCTCAAGCTGAGCCTCTCTGATTTTATATCCTATCTTTTCGCTTCTTGTATCAAGCTCGCATCGGATTCCCACAGCCTGAAGCTTTTTTTCAACCTCTTTCAGAGCATCAATATGCCTGTCAGCTATCGGCAGCAGCTTGACCTGAACAGGTGCAAGCCATAACGGAAATGCTCCTGCATATTTTTCAATAAGCAGTGCAAGCGTTCTTTCGTAGCAGCCTATTGAAGTTCTGTGAATAATGTAGGGATTTTTCTTTGTACCGTCCCTGTCCACATACTTCATACCGAATTTTTCAGCAAGCATCTGGTCAATCTGTATCGTTATGAGAGTATCTTCTTTTCCGTAAACGTTTCTTATCTGAATATCCAGCTTGGGACCGTAGAATGCAGCCTCTCCTATACCTATTTCGTAAGGAAGCTCAAGCTTGTCAAGTATACGCTTCATTATACCCTGAGCCTCGTCCCACTGCTCCTGTGTACCTATATATTTCTCTCTGTCATCAGGATCCCACTGCGAAAATCTGTAGGAAACGTCATCATAAAGTCCCAACGTCTTAAGCATATATATTGCAAGCTCCAGACAGTTTTTGAACTCGTCCTCAAGCTGTTCAGGCGTACACATAAGATGTCCCTCTGAGATTGTAAATTGTCTTACTCTTATAAGACCATGCATTTCTCCGCTGGCTTCATTTCTGAAAAGCGTAGATGTTTCATTATATCTAAGCGGCAAATCTCTGTATGAGCGTTCCCTGTTTAGGTATGCCTGATACTGAAAAGGACATGTCATAGGTCTGAGGGCAAAAACCTCCTTGTCATTTTCCGCATCGCCTAAAACAAACATTCCGTCCCTGTAGTGATCCCAGTGACCTGAAATTTTATAAAGGTCGCTCTTTGCCATAAAGGGCGTTTTTGTAAGCAGCCAGCCACGCTTCTGCTCCTCGTCCTCTACAAATCTCTGCAAAAGCTGAATAACCCTTGCTCCCTTAGGAAGCATTATGGGCAAGCCCTGTCCTATCACATCTGAGGTTGTAAAAAGCTCAAGCTGTCTGCCAAGCTTGTTGTGATCCCTTGCTATAGCTTCCTCTCTCTGCTTGAGGTATTCATCAAGCATTGAAGCTTTCGGAAAGGCTGTTCCATATACTCTGCAAAGCTGTCTGTTTTTGCTGTCGCCTCTCCAATACGCTCCTGTACAGTTCAAAAGCTTGAATGCCTTAACTGCTCCTGTAGACATAAGGTGAGGGCCTGCACAAAGGTCAGTAAAATCCTCCTGCCTGTAAAAGCTTATAGGCTCACCCTTATCTGCATGCTCCTGTGCAAGCTCAACCTTGTACGGCTCCTGTCTTTCCCTAAGCATTTCAATCGCTTTATCAGGCGAAAGCTCGAATTTTTCTATAGCTATGTTGCTTTTTACTATAGCTTTCATTTCCTTTTCTATCTTTTCAATATCCTCTGTTGAAAAGGGCTTTTCTACATCAAAATCATAATAAAAGCCATTATCTATGGCAGGTCCTATAGCTATCTTAGCCTGAGGATAAAGCCTTTTTACAGCCTGTGCAAGAATATGCGATGTTGTGTGCCAAAATGTCTTTTTTCCGTCCTTATCATCAAATGTGAGTATCTCAAGCTCACAAGCACTATCAGACTCAAGCACTGTTCTTAAATCCTTTACCTCACCGTTTAATCTTCCTGCACAAGCATTTTTGAAAATTCCGCCGCCGAGTGACTTCGCTACATCTGCTATTGTTGTTCCGTTATCGTATTCCCTTACAGAACCGTTTTTGAATTTTACACTTATCATATATTCTCAATCCTTTCAATAAAATTTACAATTTTGAAATTCTCCAAGCTTCAAGCCGACAAAAATCAAAAGACCTCGTCCCAATAATGGGACGAGGTCTAAAACTCGTGGTTCCACCCAAATTCAGTGCAAAAATGCACTCTTAATTTCACATATAACGGTGTTCACCGATATACCTTTATTCGGTATACAGCTCCAAGGCGGTAACCTGCGGAAAACTGCCTGCTTCGCTTTCAGCCTGTGCGATGCTCTCTGTTAAAGCGTTCACCCCGCAAATATTGTCCTTATCAGTGCTTTTGTAAGTATCACTTCGGATATAATAGCACTAATTACACAATTAGTCAATAGCCTTCGTAAATTTTTTATGAAACTTTAAACCTTCAGTGTAACATCGTCGTTTTATCAATTTTTGCTGTCCTCTTCTATCCAGCTTATAATATCATCTATATCCTTCATACTTTTTGAAAGCTCTTCATCATTGTCAAAATCATCTAAATCGTCCAACGCAGATTTTACATCTTTTCTGTCAAAATATTTTTCCGAAGTAGGAGCATATTTTTCGGGGTTTTCATCGTCATACTGAATGTCATCAAGAATATTGTCAACGTCATCAAGGTCTTTGTTTACTTCCTCTTCAACGTCTGTTATATCTATGTGAGAATTTCCGGATTTTACACTGTCTGCCTGTGCAACCTCATCAACAAAAACATCGTCTGTATGAATTATTGAAACAGGCTTTGTTTTCTGTTCCATATCTTCCTTAATGTTAAGCGTTATCTCAATCATCATAAACAGAATATACATACCTACAAGCAGGAATGAAACAGTATTGAGTGAGCCCATAATATCATAGGAACCGTTTTCGCCTAACTGCTTTATTACATCAGCTACCGTGTAAACCGTTACAACAACTACTCCGGGCATACCGTAAAGGAAAAGTCCCTTTACAGGATTTTTACATTCTATTTCCTGATATATTATTGCTGCATTGAAAACGGCAAGTGTCAGAAATGCCATATAGAACAAATCCGTCATATCAAATGCGTGTACAGACTGCTTCGTATAGCTTATAAATGTTGTGAAGAGCTTCACACAGCACCAAAGAGGTGCTGTTACCGAGAACACTCCCATATTTTTAGCAAAATTTCTTCCCGAAAAGGACGATATGGCCATAATAAGTATAGCTATACCTCCCAGTGTGCCGAAAACAACGTCCACGAAAGAAGCTACTGTTATATTTATTCCTCCGTTTATCCCCGGAGAAAGCATATCCCCCAGACCTATTCCGGCATTGAATATTATACAGCCCGCACTGAGTACACCAAAAAGTCCTGCAAGAAAATTCGTCTTTGGTCTGTATTTGCAGGGAGTTTTTCTGTCAGCCATACAAAGAAGCAGCAAAACAAAAAACAGCACTGCCACCATACATGTGTATACTACCCATATCATTCCGCTGCTCAGAAAACCCGTATCAACTTCGTTTTCTACAAACAAAAGCTGATATACTCTCAGTACAACGGACAAAACAGCTACAGGTATGAACGGTATCCACGAAAGTTTAATTTTCATAACTACACCTCTGATTTTTTGTATCAGGAAATTTTTTATATAAACTCATATCCACACTAAGAACGTAATAAATATTTATATAAACAAACTCCTGCCGATACCCTTAATTTTATTCTAATATAAGGAAGATGTCAATACAAAATTTGTTTTAAACTATGTCAAAAAGGAAAGATAATTTATGAAAAAAAATATTTCTGCAATATTATTCACACTTATTGCAATATCAGCAGCTCCTTTAATATCCATCGGAATAAACAACAATGCCTATGACGGATACACGGACAAAAACACATTTACAATACATCAGGACAGCAAAACAAAAAAAGCTTCAGCAACAGAAAACACTGTCGCTGAAAGCACATCATTTTCTGCTCCTTCCGAAAAAGCCTCTGATACAAAGCAAAGAACGAAAAGCTCTGCAGTGCAAAATCTTTCCTTCAAAATATACGACAAAGCCGTAAAAAGCATAATAACCGTAAGTGATTTCGATTTTTGCTGCGGAGCTGTTATGACCGAAACAGATTTGGACATTCCATATGAGGCACTAAAGGCTGAAATAATTGCTTTGCATACTTATTATTCATACATCAGAAATGAAAGCCGTGCTGAAAATAAAAGCTTCGACTTTGAATGTAACACAAAGGTATGGGAGACTTATGTAAGTGAATCCGAGCTTAAAGAAAAGCTGCGTGATACATTTTCAGAAAGCTATGATACCGTAAAAAATGCTGTATCGGAAGTAAGCGATACATTTGTTGTTTTTGACGGCAAGCCCTGTATGACAAAATATTTTGAAATATCGTCAGGAAAAACATTTTCATATAAAGAAATTTTCGGCAGTGATATTCCCTATCTCAGAAGCGTTCCTTCTCCGCTGGACGTTACGGCAAACAATTACAAAACAAAAATAAGCCTGTCGCCAAAGGAATTTGACGACAAGCTGAAAAAATATTTCGGCAGTTATTCTCCTGAAAAGGAGATTTCCGAAAACATAAAGAATATTTCTAAAACAGAAAACAACGCAGTTTCTTCGGTGGAAATAGGTAACATAAAGGCTGACGGCGGAAGGCTTGCGGAAATTTTCTCGCTGAGAAGCCGCTGCTTTGATATATCCTACGGCAACCAGCTTTACACATTTACTGTATGCGGCTGCGGTGAAAACATAGGTATGAGCAAATTCGGTGCCTGTAAAATGGCTGAGCAGGGCAGCAGCTTTACAGAAATATTAAGGCATTATTTTCCGTCAGCCGAAATAAAAAGCAGTTTCTCCCCTGTTTAATGTTTTCACTCCAAAAATTCTGAATTTTACGTTTTTCTGTTTATAAGTTTTGATAAATAATCAGAATTTGTTTCTGAAAGTAAATTCTGATATATCAATTCTTTTGTGATGTCTTTCGCTTGGCTCCATCGCAGGGTAGCCTATGGGAAGCAGTGAGACTATCTCATAATTTTCGGGAACTTCAAGTATTTCTCTTGCTTTTGCAGGGTCGAATGCTCCTACCCATGTACTTCCAAGTCCAAGCTCGACAGCTTCAAGCATCATATGTGTTGTTATGATACTTGCATCAACAATGCCTTCGTCCTTACCGTCAAAGCTCCTTTTCCATGATTTGCCCTTATCATAGCAGACAACCATCATAAGCGGTGCATTGAATGTATATCTTGTACAGCCGTTTTCGTCAAGTGATTTTATTTTTTCCTTGTCTGTAATAACAAGTATTCTCTGCGGCTGAAAGTTCACGGCTGTAGGGGCAAGCTGTGCAGCTTTGAGAAGTGCTTCTATCTTTTCTTCTTCTACTTCCCTGTCTGAAAATTTTCTGCATGAATACCTTTTTTCTGCAAGCTCTAAAAAGGTCATTTTCTTTTCTCTCCTTTAATTTGTATTTATATTTTCTGCAATATCTTTTATTTTTTCTATTGCATCTCTGTATTTTATATGCTCAAGAAATGATATTACGGCTGTTCCGAACAGTGCTGTAATTATCCAGTATACCCACGAATGAAAAATCGCAAATGAAAATATCAATGCCAAAGCATTCCACAAAATTAGAAATCCATAAAATGCTCTGCATTTTATTTTTATATGCAATGTTGATTTTCCGTTATGCCCGTTAATTTTTCCTTGAATAGCAGGATTAAATACCTTTCCCCTGTTCAATGAGTCTGTTCCTGTATCTGCATAGACTGTGAATGTATCGCTTTCAAATTCTCCGCTGTAGAAATCGGCATTTTGTCCGCTTTCTTCTGAGGTTCTGCTCTTTAATTCATCAAGTATATTTTCAGGTGAAGCATTTATTTCATAAATGAATTTGGGATAAAAAGGATTTTTCATATTAAATAAACCTCGTTACTTTGCTTACCGTTAATTTTATGTTTTACATATTTATTTAAGCACAAAGCCTATCTTCTTTACTGCCTTATCGAGTGTACGCTGTGATATTTTTTCCGCTATCTGTGCGGATTTTTCGTAACACTCCTTTAAATATGCCTTATCCTTTATAAACTGTGAAAATCTTTCCTGTACGGGTCTTAATTCCTCTACTACAGCTTCTCCGACTGCCGTTTTAAAATCGCCGTAGCCCTTGCCTTCAAATTCCTTTTCTATTTCTTCATATGTTTTTCCTGTCACTGCGGAATATATTCCCATAAGGTTGTTTATTCCGTCCTTGCCCTCACCGTATTTTACACAGGCTTCGCTGTCGGTTACGGCTCTTTTGAATTTCTTCATTATTACCTCGGGCTTGTCAAGAACCGCTACATATGAATTTATGTTTTCATCAGACTTGCTCATCTTCTTTGCAGGCTCCTGGAGTGACATTACTCTTGCTCCTGTTTTTGGAATATAACCGTCGGGAACCTTGAAAACATTTCCGTAAATTCCGTTAAATCTTTCTGCGATATTTCTTGTAAGCTCAAGATGCTGCTTCTGGTCTGCACCTACGGGAACGAGATCTGCCTGATAGAGCAGAATATCGGCTGCCATCAAAGCAGGATATGTAAACAAGCCTGCGTTTATGTTGTCTGAATGCTTTGCGGACTTGTCCTTGAACTGCGTCATTCTGGAAAGCTCTCCGAACTGTGTATAGCAGTTGAGTATCCATGCCAGCTGTGCATGTGTGCTGACGTGGCTCTGTATAAAGAAAAGACTTTTTTCCACATCAACTCCGCAGGCTAAAAGAAGTGCATATGCTTCATATATATTTGCCCTGAATTTTGCAGGCTCCTGTCTTACGGTGATTGCGTGTAAATCGGCAAGTGCATATATACAGTTGAAATCTTCCTGAAGCTTTATCCAGTTTTTCAAAGCTCCGAGATAATTTCCGAGAGTTATTGTTCCTGTAGGCTGTATTGCACTGAAAATTACTTTTTTTCTTTCCTGTGACTGTGCTGTCTGTTCGCTCATTTTAATTTTCCTCCTTAGCTTTGCAGAGTTCCATCAAAAGCTCTCCCAGTATTTTTATACCCTTTTCAAGCTGCTCGTCCGTAGGAGTTGAGAAGTTAATTCTGAAAGTATGGCAAAGCTCGTTTTCATCGGTAAGAAATGCATTTCCGGGTACAACGCATACTTTTCTCATAACTGCCTCCTTGCAGAATTTCAGCATATCTATATAATCAGGAAGCTTACACATTATGAACAGACCTCCGTCAATTTTGTCATATGTAATGTAGGGTACCATATACTCATCGAGCAAATCCATCATATACTGTGCTTTTTTTCTGTAAAGGCTTCTGAGCCTGTCAAGATGTCCCTCAAAATCGTACTTTGTCATAAATTCGTATGCCACCATTTGCGACCATATGTTTGTATGAACATCTGAGCCCTGCTTGCATACTACCATTTTCTGAACTACGGGTGCAGGAGCGACACACCAGCCTACTCTTATTCCCGGTGAAAGTACCTTTGAGAATGAACCCGAATATATAACTATACCGTCCTTATCAAGTGATTTTATAGAAGGTATGTCTTCCCCTGAATAACGCAAATCACCATAGGGGTTATCCTCAAGTATCATAACTCCGTACTCTTTTGCAAGCTCGTATACTTTCTTACGCTTTTCAAAGCTCATTGTTACGCCTGACGGATTCTGAAAGTTCGGTATTACATATATGAATTTTACGTTTTTCTCACTTTTCAGCTTTTCTTCGAGAATTTCCGTGTTTATTCCGTCTGATTCAACAGGTACTCCGCAAAGCTTTGCGTTATATGAACGGAAAGAATTGAGAGAGCCTATAAAGCTGGGTGCTTCGCATATTACCGTATCACCCTCGTTGCAGAGAGATTTTGTCGCTAAATCCATAATCTGCTGTGCTCCGGACGTGATTATAAGCTCATCATTTTCAGTGCCGATGCCGTATTTTTGTTTCATATAACTTTTAAGATGCTCTCTGAGAGGCGTATAACCCTCTGTTACGCTGTACTGGAGAGCCTCTATGGGACGCTCTGAAAGGATTTTTGCTGAAATTTCCGCTACTTCCTTACAGGGAAATGCATCGGGAGCGGGATTTCCTGCCGACAATGATATTACCTGAGGGTCTGCTGCATACTTGAAAATTTCTCTTATAGCTGAGGGCTTCAACGTATTAACCCTGTCACTGAAATTGTATTCCATAATATATCAACTCCTGAATTTTTATATATACTGAATTTTATCATATAAATACAATTTATTCAAGGTATCGGAATTGACATATGATGAATTTTATTTTATTGACAATGCAGCTGTTTTGATTTAAAATCCTACATGAATATGAATTTTATGGAGAAAACAATGTATAAATATCTGCTTTTTGATTTAGACGGAACATTAACCGACTCAGGACTTGGCATTACCAATTCCGTTATGTATGCCCTGAGTAAATTTAATATAGACGTATGTGACAGGTCTTTATTGTATAAGTTCATAGGTCCGCCCTTAAAGGATTCCTTTGAAAGGTTTTACGGCTTTTCAGATGAACAGGCTGAGCTTGCAGTTAAGTATTACAGGGATTACTACATAAAACAGGGAATATATGAGAATGAGGTCTATGACGGAATACCTGATTTGCTGATACGGTTAAAGGAAAAAGGTAAATCAATTATTTTAGCTACATCTAAACCCGAACCCTTTGCAGCCGATATTTTAAGGCATTTCGGTTTGTACGGATATTTTGATTTTGTTGCAGGTGCTACCTTTGATGAACGCCGAAACAAAAAAGCTGATATTATACGTTACGTATTGGAAAGCTTTGATATAACCGAGAAAGCTTCCGCAATTATGATTGGCGACAGATATTATGATATTACGGGAGCAAAAGAAAACGGACTGGATTCATTAGGTGTTTTGTTCGGATACGGAAGCTATGAGGAATTAAAAAAAGCAGGAGCAAATTTTATCGCTCACAGCCCTGCGGATATATTGAAGTATTTATAGTACCTCCTGTATTGACGGAGAAATAAGCATAAAAAATAAGCCTGAAGGTGTTTTTTAACAGCTTTCAGGCTTATTTTTATTATTTTTAAGGGCTTAACCTTTAAAAATTCCGACAAAAGGTCTGCCCTAAGCTTTATTTATTTTTATCGGTCAAGGTTACAGCTTATTTTTCATTCTTAACTATATCCTCAACAACCTTTTCTATATTGCTCTGGCAAAGACCAAACAATTCCAAAAGCTCCTTTGCAGGTCCCGAATAGCCAAACTCATCATTTACGCCTATTTTTGTAACCTTAACAGGACACTCAGAACAAACAACCTCGCATACAGCGTCACCTAAGCCGCCTACTATATTATGCTCTTCTACTGTTACAATTCTGCCTGTTTCCTTAGCAGCCTTTACAATAAGCTCTCTGTCAATAGGCTTTATTGTATGGATATTTATAAGTCTTGCGTTTATGCCCTTCTGCTCAAGCGATTTTACAGCCTTGAGAGATTCGTTTACAACAAGACCTGTTGCAACGACTGTAATATCGTTTCCCTCGTGGAGTGTTATACCCTTTCCGAGTTCAAATTTATAATTATCGGGGTCATTGAAGCTGTCTATAGCAAGTCTGCCAAGACGGATATATATAGGTCCTTTGTATTCATAAGCAGCCTTTACCGCCTCAATCATTTCGTAATGGTCGGCAGGGTTAAGAACCATCATACCGGGGATAGCTCTCATAATTGCTATGTCTTCAATACACTGGTGTGTTGCACCGTCCTCACCGGTAGAGATACCTGCATGTGAACCTGCTATTTTTACGTTAAGACCGGGATAAGCCACTGAGTTTCTTATCTGCTCAAAGGCACGTCCCGTTGCAAACATAGCAAATGATGCTGCAAAGGGAACTTTTCCTGCTGTAGCCAGACCTGCGGCAACTCCTATCATATTACCCTCAGCGATACCGCAGTTTATGAAGCGTTCGGGAAATTCCTTTTTAAAAATACCTGTTTTTGTTGCCGCAGCAAGGTCTGCGTCAAGAACAACTACATCATCGTGTGTTTTAGCCAGCTCGCACAGTGCAAGACCAAAGCTTTCTCTTGTTGCCTTATTAATAATCTTTGCCATTATACAAGTGCCTCCAACTCATTAAGTTTTGCTTCAAGCTCTTTCATAGCAAGCTCGTACTGCTCCTTGTTGGGAGCTGTTCCGTGCCAGCCTACCTGATTTTCCATAAACGAAACTCCCTTGCCCTTTACGGTGCTTGCGATTATTACGGAAGGCTTACCCTTTACTTTCTTTACACTCTCGAAAGCAGCTTCTATTTCGTCAAAGCAGTGACCGTTAATCTTAACCACGTTAAAGCCGAAAGCCTCAAACTTTTTATCCAAAGGCTCGATGCCGCCTATTTCAGCTACAGGACCGTCAATTTGCAGACCGTTGCAATCAACAATAAAGCATATGTTGTCAAGATTTTTATGAGCGGCGAACATAGCGGCTTCCCATACCTGACCCTCTTCACACTCGCCATCACCGAGGAGAGTATATACACGGTAATTTTTTTTGTCCATTTTGCCTGCCATAGCCATACCGCATGCAGCAGATACTCCCTGACCGAGTGAACCTGAGCTCATATCTATTCCCGGAGTGCTTTTCATATCAGGATGTCCCTGAAGCATTGCTCCTACATGTCTTAATGTTGTAAGCTCGTCCCATTCAAAGAAGCCCTTTAATGCAAGAACAGCATACAGACTGGGACAGCAGTGTCCCTTTGAAAGAACAAATCTGTCTCTGTCGCTCCAATGAGGATTCCCGGCATCAACGTTCATTTCCCTGAAGTAAAGATAGGTATAGATGTCAGCGGCTGACAGCGAACCGCCCGGATGTCCTGATTTAGCGTTGTACGTTCCTATAATAGCTCCCATACGTGACTTGCATGCCAATATTTTAAGCTGCAGCTTTTCCGCACTGTTCATAATAGAAAACTCCCTTTCTCTGATTACCTGAGGAAAAATCATATCATATAACTGAATTTATGGCTTATCCTCTTAAATACTCATTACTCCAATACATTATATACGAAAATAAATTTTAATACAAGTACATTTTTCGCGTTTGTTATTATTAATATTTCAAAATGTGATTTTTAAATATATTTGGTTATTATTGTTTGTACGGGTTAATTTTTCTCAGCTGCGTATAAATAAAAATTTTTTGCCGAAACTGTTAATAAGAATATAAAATATTCAAAAAGGAGTGCTTTATATTGCAGTATAAGAATTTGGCGGAACTTATAAGAGAAAGCAGAAGCACAAGAAGATATTTTTTGTCACAGCCTGTATGGCTTCAGATAGAGCTTCACAATTTTAACGAATATATACACTCGGCTCAGCAGCTTCACTATTCCGTGGATATTCTCATACAGCAGAGAAATATATCCTGATAATATAATTTTTGCGTTATCAGGAAACAGCTTCTTCAAATAAAAAAGATGTATTGAATATTTGTCTGTACTGTGATAAAATAAACCCGTTATTTAAATTTTAAAATATACACTGGAGGAAATTTTTATGTACATAACTTGTTTAGACCTTGAGGGAGTTCTTGTTCCCGAAATATGGATAGCTTTTGCTCAGGCAAGCGGAATCCCCGAGCTCAAGCGTACAACCAGAGATGAACCCGATTACGATAAGCTTATGAACTGGCGTATCGGTGTATTGAAGGAGCATAATCTCGGACTTAAAGAGATACAGGAAACTATAGCAAAAATCGACCCCCTTCCCGGTGCTAAGGAATTTCTTGACGAGCTTCGTTCTTTTTGTCAGGTTATCATAATAAGCGATACCTTTACACAGTTCGCAAAGCCTCTTATGGAAAAGCTGGGCTGGCCTACAATTTTCTGCAACTCTCTTGAGGTTGCAGAAAACGGCGAAATCACAGGCTTTAAAATGCGTATAGAAAATTCAAAGCTTACCACTGTAAAGGCTTTGCAGTCTATCGGCTATGAAACCATAGCAAGCGGCGACAGCTATAATGACCTCGGTATGATTAAGGCAAGCAAGGCAGGCTTTCTTTTCAGAAGTACAGATAAAATCAAGAACGACTATCCCGAGCTTCCTGCTTACGAAACCTTTGACGATCTTATGAAAGCTATAAAGGCTGCTATGGATTAAAAGTATTGTATCAAACATCAAAAAAGCATTGCGGAGCTGTTCCGACAGCTCCGCAATGCTTTTTTTTAAATTTTTTCCATAATTCCGTCAAGACTGTGCTTTACACGCTGACTTTCCTCGGCACGCTTTGCATTGTTGAAGCGGTCTGTAGTTCCTACAAGATAACCCGTTATTCTGCGTATACGCTCAAAGCTTACAGGCTCAAAGGTATAGTCTATATCTACGTAATCACCGTCAACCTTAATATCCATAGCCTTTAATGTACGTCCTGTGAATCTGTTCCTTGCGTGCTTTATGTAAGCTCCTATTTCATCGCTCTGAAGCTCTCCGCCCGTAACGTTTACCTTTATATCATTAATACTTTCAGTAATCATAACAAAAACCTCCATATAGTTATTATATAAATTAACTTTACATTAATATTGTAGCACTATATATGGTATATGTCAATGGTTTTGCTGCGATATATTGAACAATATATACGTTTTTTACTTCAAAATCATATGGTGAAAAGCTGCTTCAGATAACCGCAGGGTTCTGTTCCTGCTTTTACGTACATATATTTTTCGGAAAAATATACTGCCGTACAGCTGTACATTGAAAACAAATCCTCAAATGCTCTGACCGTTATATCGGAAAGCCTTTCCTTAATTATCTTAACCTTATCATTATGGGGTGTTATTCTCAAAAAAAGAAAGCACCTTTCATTGAAAATACTGTACGAAATCCCGGAAGAAAAGCTTACGGCTGTTTCCGCTATAGTCATACTGTTCTGACAATGAATTTCAACACGGCTTTCAAGTGTCTTTAGTCCCTGACAAAGCATATAGTATTCAGCCTGTATCTCCTTTGAACCGTTCAGCAATCCTTCACGCTTGCTTTTCAGGCTCAGATAAGCTGTAACGGGACACTGGTATTTAAGAAAAGGAAAAAGCCTTATATACCTGTTGTTTTCCGACAGCCAGCCTGAGCAATTTCTTTCCATAAGCGTTATATAACAGTTTTTTTCATTTCCTGCCGATATAAGCTGCGAAAGCTCTATTACCAAATCTGCTCCGAAATCGAACGGGTTTAATATAAAGGCTGTAGTAAGGGTATTGTCTGCAACAAGAGGTATATTGAATTTTCCGCAGACCGAAGAAGCCTCTTTTAAAAATGTGCTGCTGTATTCGGCAGACATTGATGACATAATAACCGCCTTTACACCGCTTTTGGCAATATCCTCCAGCTCCGAAGCCGTTTCAAACATTACAACTCTTATGCTGCGGTTATACGCAACGCTGAGTATTATTTTTTTCAGTGGAAAAAGCGTTGCTGTATGCAGTGCTATTTTTTCATTGCCGCTTGCAAGTGCGGAAAGCAGAAGCTCGGATGCCTCATAAGCTTTGTTGCTGAATGAGCTTTTGCAGTCATAAAGCCTTGCCATTCTTCTTTGAAAAATATCCTTTGCAGGCTGAGCATTTTTACTGTACACAGTTCCGTTTTCTGCAATTCCAAATCTTACTCTGCTGTCATGGATATTAGTAAATAATAAAGATGAGGTTTTTGCCTTTTGCTTATGGTTCATATTTTAACAACACCTTTTTTAATTATTTATAGAACTGTTGATACAATTTGAAATATCGGCAAACTGCTTTAGTGTAAGCTGTTCAGCTCTTGCATTCCGAGAAACTCCTGCATTGGCAAGTATATCCGAAATCTGCGTCTTGGACATTGAAAGTCCCGAAGAAAGAGAGTTTACCAAAGTTTTTCTTCTTTGTGCAAACGCTGATTTTATCACCCTGAACAAAAACTCCTCATTGTCTGCCCTCACAGGAGGAGCGGAAAGTATACCAAGTCTTATAACAGCGGAGTCTACCTTTGGTGCCGGCATAAAGCTTCCTGCCGAAACCTCAAACAAAATTTCAGGCTTTGCATAATAGTTTACCGCCAGTGTTACAGCTCCGCATTGTCTTGTACCGACCTCGGCACAAATTCTTTTTGCAGCTTCCTTCTGAACCATAACCGTAAGCGAACTTATCGGAAGCCGTTCCTCAAGCAGCTTCATAATTACGGGCGAGGTTATATAGTAAGGCAGATTTGCACATACTACCACATTTTTATCGGGAAATTCTTCTTTTATCAATCCTTTAAGGTCAATTTTGAGTATATCGTCATTTATGATTTTTACGTTGTCAAATTCGGCAAGAGTTTCATCAAGTACAGGAACAAGTCTTTTGTCAAGCTCTACCGCAACCACTCTTTCTGCACGCTTTGCAAGCTCACAGGTCAGAACTCCTATTCCGGGACCTACTTCTATAACGCAGGTGTCTTTATCGGGTATGCTGTAGTCCGCCATTCTGGGACATACTGACGGATTTATCAGAAAATTCTGACCCAGTGCTTTTGAAAAAGTAAATCCGTGTCTTGTCAGTATTTCTTTTATGTTACCTATATTTGAAAGCTGCATACTCAAATTCCTTACCTGACCTTTCTTAACCCCTTGGGGTATTTATTTTTTAATCTTCCGCCTGAAGCCTTTCCGAAACCAAGCGTCATACCGTTTACACAAACTGCGGTATATCCCTTCATAGTGTTTTCCGTTTCAAGCTCACCGCCAAGCAGATAGGAATTTATCTGTTCGCTGCGGTAATCAAAGTCAACGACGTTTCTCAGCTCCGACATTTTTGCACAGGTAAAAAGCTGGTGTGACGGCTCAATCCTGTTTTTTCTTACCTCTCCGAAAAGTATTCCCTTACGCACTATTCCGCTTCCCTCGAAAAACGGCGAACATACGGGATTTATCATAACTCTGTCATTTATAACGTTAAAGTCGGGATAATCCTCTTTTAAAAATATTTCCGAATAAAGCTCTTTTGATTTTTTTATTATTTCTTTTGTTTCCCTGCTTTCTTTTACAGTGCTGTTTCCATAAGCGTCAGGGGTATATTCTTCAGGTTCGCTGTTTCTTTTCAGCCTTGCTATAAAATGTCCCTCTCCTGCGTCCATAGGATATATGCGTCTTGCAAAGGGCATATCTATTCCCTCTCTGCCAAAGCTTAGAAAACCGCAGTCACAAAGCTCAAAATCTCTGTTTTCGTTCAGAAAGGTATTTATAACGTCCTCATTCTCGTATTTTGAAAATGTGCAGGTACTGTATACAAGTATTCCGCCCTTTTTAAGACAGACCCTTGCACTTCTTAAAATCTGAAGCTGACGTTCCATACAGGATTTTGTATGCTCCTCAGACCACTGCAAGACCGCCTGAGCATCTTTTCTGAACATACCCTCTCCCGAGCAGGGAGCGTCTACAAGAATTTTGTCAAAGTAACCTCCGAGCTTCGGACAAAGCTTTTCCGGTGAAAGCGATGAAACAACATAATTCCTTATACCCATTCTTTCTATATTGGAAAGCAGTATATTTGCACGGCTTTTTACAATCTCGTTGCTCCACAAAAAGCCTTTTTCTCCGAGAAGTGCCGCTATCTGAGTAGATTTTCCTCCCGGTGCGGCACACAGGTCAAGAACCCTGTCATCAGGCTCTATTCCGAGTGCATTTACCGCTCCTGATGCAGACGGCTCCTGTATGTAGAATGCTCCGCAGTGGTGAAGCGGATTGTTTCCGAGTTTTTCATCGCTTTCTATGTAAAATCCGACATCAGAAAAAGGCGACTGCCTGAGTTCTGTATCAAGCAGTGACCTAAGCTTTTCCACAGAGCATTTTATTGTATTAACTCTCAGACCCTTCAAAGGCTTTTCTTCATAACATCTCAGAAAGCTTTCGTAATCGTCATTTAAAATATCCTTCATTCTTTTTAAAAAGACATTCGGTAAACTGATTTTCATTGAAAAATCCTTTCCTGTACAAAATGAATACAAAACCTGAAAACAGTACATAATAATAGTGTAAAGGGGGTGTAAAACCTTATGAGCAACAATCAGAACAAATCTCAGAAGAGAAACGGCAGCCAGAGCAGCAGCAACAGCAGCCGTATGAGCAATTCACAAAAAAATCAGAGCAACAATCCCAACAGCAAAAACTGTAACGACTGCACCGACAGCACAGACTGTACAGATAACCGCTGAATTTTTCCAAAGAAGCAAATCAGACATATGTCTGATTTGCACTCTACATAAAAGCTGCTTACATCAATATGGTTATTATACTATAACAGGGTATAGTTATACAAGATACTATCCTACTTATTTTCCGTCATAGTTCTGAAAGCGTCACGTATGTTTCTCACTCCGATAAGCTCTGCACCGGGATAATTTTCTTTTTTTATATTTTTAAGGTTCTGATAAGGCAGTACGATTTTTGAAAAGCCAAGCCTGATTGCTTCCGAAATCCTCGCACCTGCCTGAGAAACTCCCCTTATCTCTCCTGCAAGACCTATCTCACCGAAAGCAAGAGCATTTTCCAGTATGGCGGTATCTTTAAGGCTGCTTATAAGCGACATAGCAACAGCTAAATCTACGGCAGGCTCATCAAGTCTTAAACCGCCTACAACATTTATATAGGTATCGGCATTTGAGAAAAAATATCCTGCACGCTTTTCCAAAACAGCTAAAATCAAATTCATTCTGTTGTAGTCAAAGCCGGTAGACATTCTTCTCGGATTTCCAAAGCCTGAATTTGTAACAAGTCCCTGTATTTCCGCTAAAATCGGACGGCTTCCCTCCATAGCACAGGCAACACACGTTCCCGAAACATTTTTTGGTCTGCCTGAAAGAAGCATCACAGACGGATTTTCAACCTCACTAAGTCCGTCATTTGTCATCTGGAAAACTCCTATTTCGTTTGTAGAGCCGTATCTGTTTTTAACTGCTCTTAAAATTCTGTAAGACATCTGTTTGTCACCCTCAAAGTGAAGCACGGCGTCCACAATATGCTCAAGAACTTTAGGACCTGCAATAGCACCGTCCTTGTTTACATGACCTACTATTATTATGGATATTTCGAGAGATTTTGCGGTTTTCATAAGAAGGTTTGTACATTCTCTTACCTGAGTTACGCTTCCCGGTGAAGATGAAAGCTCGTTTAGGTTCATAGTCTGAATAGAATCAATGATGACCAAGTCAGGTTTTTCATTTTTTATAATCTGAGCGACTATTTCTATATCTGTTTCGGTAATTACATAGAGGTTATCGCAGTCAACAGCCAATCTGTCAGCTCTCAGCTTTATCTGACGTTTCGATTCCTCTCCCGAAACGTACAGAATTTTCAGCATATTTCCAAGCTTATTGCAGACCTGCAAAAGTATTGTGGATTTTCCTATACCGGGGTCACCGCCCAGAAGTACTAGAGAGCCTTTTACGATACCTCCGCCGAGAACCCTGTCAAATTCTTTAAGATTAGTTTTGTAGCGTTCTTCATTTTTGGTATCAATATCACGCATAGCAACAGGAGGAGCATACACTCCCTGTAATGATACGATACCTGTTTTAGATGAAGCTGTACTTTTTGCAGCTGTATTTCTGATTTCTTCCTGCATAGTGTTCCAGCTTCCGCAGCCCTGACATTTTCCTACCCATTTTGAGGATTCCCAGCCGCACTCCGAGCATACATACATACTTTTTATTTTATTGCTTCCCATAATTCATCTCCTTGTTGTTTAAGAGCTTCACCCTTAAAAATCCTGACGAGGACTCTGCCCCCGACCCGCAAGCCTTTGAAAAGGCTTGACCTAAACTTTAAGGTTTTTGTGATTATTTAAAGAACCTTTATGTATTCATTAAGATAGAATGAATATATCACACATTCCCTTACAGGCTTGTTGAGTGTAGAAGAAAGTCCGATTTTATAAAGTCTGAGCTGCTGTGCGTATTTTTCGGCAAGAATGCTTATATCATTTACATAGTCTGTTTTGTAGTCTATTATCACAAGCTCACCGTTTTCTTCAAAGGCACAGTCTACCGCACCTCTTAAAAGATGTTCTTCCCCACAGCCCTCAAAGCCTGTTTCCTCTGCTTTTACCATAACTTCAAACTTTACTTCCCTGTACTTTCTATCAGATTTCAAATATCTTTGCATTATATCAGTTTTCAGACATCTTTCTACATAGTCAACAGATATGCTTTTGCTCTGATTTTCGGAAAGATAGCCTTTTTCGGTAAGACGTTCAAGCTCGCTTTTGACAGAAATCTGTGCCTGTTCAAGATTTGCATATTCCATAAAGCGGTGCATAGCCGTTCCTCTTTCGGCACGGGTTAGCGTACCCTTTTCCTCAAAGATAAATCTGTCAAGTATGGTAAAGCCTCTGTGATTCATTGAGGAGGGTGTTACGACACTCGGAACTTCTACAGAGCCCTGATACCTATACTTTTTGTCAAAGCGTTCATCAAGCAGTGACGTGTCAATACTGTTTTCCCCGCAGAGCTCGGGAAACAGAAGCGTATCGGCTTCTTTTTTTAATTCTTCAATTTCTTCTTCGGCTAACATGTCCAATTCGGAAATATCGTCAATTTCAAGAAATATATCTCTGTAGCTTATGCCTTTAAATGCGGTATTATTTGCTATTTTGTCGAGAAAGCCGGTGCTTGCATATTTCCAGAGAGGGTTTTTGTTCTGATTTTCTTTCGGCTTCATCATAAGGGTTACAAGAATAATCCAGTGAAGCATATAGTTATTCTTTATTAATATACTGCTGTTTATTCCGTTGTAGACTGATATTTCAAGAGAAAGCTTTTTTATGGTATTCTGAAGCTTCTGAAATGAGCCTACAAGATGAAGCTGTTCTCTTGCTCTTGTGAGTGCAACGTAAAGTACACGCAGCTCCTCGGCTATGCTGTCATTTTTAAGTCTGCTGACTATTGCGTTGTATATAAAGCTTTTGTATGCTACCGAGCTTTCGTAATCCTTCAGCTGCAAGCCTATTCCCAGCTCACGCTCAAAGTACATTTTATCCTTGTAGCTTATCGGCTGCCTTCCTATGTCCGCAAGAATACATATGGGAAATTCAAGTCCCTTTGAATGGTGCATAGTCATTATTTTTACTGCGTTTCCGTCTGTATTCGAGCCTGTCTGTGCTTCGGGTACCGCTCCCGTTTCCATAGAGTGGTCTATGTAGCGTATGAATGCCGATATTCCCTTGTTAAGCTCATTTTCAAAATTCTTTGAGCAGTCATATAAAAGTCTGAGGTTATTAATTATTATTTCACCGTTCGGCTGTGCTGCGGCAAATTCCGTTATTGAGGTTCTGCGGTATATTATGTTTATAAGAACATCTGTTGGATTGTTTGCGGCTATTTCTCTGTAATACTCTATATCATCAATAAATGCTTTAAGACTGCTTATATTTTCGCTTTCAGCAAGGATATTTTTATAAAGAAAGGTATTTCTGTCAGTTTTGCACCTTAACTGTGCCGCCTGCTGAGGCGTAAAGCCGTACATAGGACTTACAAGAACCGAGTAAAGCGGTATATCCTGCAAGGGATTGTCTATCACCCTCAAAAGGTCTATAACCATCTGAACCTCTCTGCATTCGAGAAGTGAGGATTTTGTTTCGGTAACTACGGGTATTCCGCACTCTTTCAGATAGTCCGTAAGAACAGTTGTATTCTTGACGCTTCGCATAAGTATGGTAATATCCCTGTACTGAGCTTTTCTTGTTGTTCCTGCTTCGGTAACATCGTATATCCCGACATTATCCCTTATAATCTTTGCTATCTTTTTAGCTTCGCATAAAGCTGCTGCCTTTTTACTGCGTTTTTCAAGATTGTTTATATGCACATATACATCAAAATCATTTTTTCCGATGTACTCCGCACCCGGTACAAGATAATCCTCCGGCTCATATGCAAGGTTGCCGAGTTCTTTCTGCATAAGATTTGCAAATACAAAATTTACATAATCCGTCACACCGTCACGGCTTCTGTAGTTCCTTTTCAGAACTATATTCTTAGCCTTGTCATCGGGAAGAAGCCTGTATTCGGTTTTTCTGTTTATGAAAATATCGGGCATAGCCTGACGAAAGCCGTATATGCTCTGCTTTACGTCACCCACCACAAAAAGATTTCTGTCATTATCGCTTATTATCTTGAAAATCAGATCCTGAAGCTGATTTACGTCCTGATATTCGTCAACTATAACCTGTTTGAAATGCTTTGCAAGCTCTCCTGCTTCGTCCGTGATATTGTAGCGTATGCTGTCGGGGGAGCTGTCAACGGTATACTCTCCGTTTTCGCATTCCTGTGCAAGAGTAAGTAAAGTAAAGCGTTCTATATCGGAAAAGTCAAGTATATTCTTCTCCTTTTTAAGCTGAGTGTATTTATCCGTAAAGGCTTTAATAAATTCAAAAAGTATGCCTGCATTTCGGGCAGTTATTTCAATTTGCTGCACAAGCTCATTTTCTGATACCAAAAATGAACCTCTCAGCTTTTTAAGTATTTCCTGTATTTCCTTTCGGTTGGATTTGTAATCCTCGTAAATTTCCGCACCGCTTTCGCTCAGCTTGCGTACAGAAACGGCTCTTTCAAAAAATATATTGCTTTCAAGCCTGCTGCTTATATCGTCCCATGTTCTGCACCAGCAGAGAGCTTCGGCAAATGATTTTTCACTTAAATGCTGCGTCCTCTTTGCAGGAAAGCTTTCGCTTATATCGTCCGTGTTTTCGAGCTGCTCAAATATTTCGCAGTTATTGTCCATAAGACCCTTTATGTAAAGTATATCGTTTTTTGCACCTTGAAGAAGTATGTCAGCCCATACCGAATTTTTTACATCTTTTTTTGAAGCCTCAAGCTTTTCCAGAGTTTTTTTCATCCAGCGTTCGGGAAAAGGGAGTGCTGAAAGAAAATTGTAAAAACTTATAATTTCATCTTTCAGCGGTCTGTCACTTGTTGAGGTCGTAAAAAGTGAGGCTATATCCTTAAAATCATCTCTTTTGTAAAATTCCTCCGCACATTCCTCAACCGCCCTGCACCTCAGAGCGGTAAGCTCGGAATTATCGCCTATTCTGTAATCGGGCGATATGTCAAACCTTGTATATGATGATTTTACTACTTCCCTGCAAAAGCTGTCTATTGTGCTTATGTTGGCTTTGTCAAGAAGAAGCTGCTGATTTCTTAAATGAGCTTCGTCAATTTCGGGATTTGTTATACATTCGTCCAGAAGCTTTGTAAGACGTTTGTTAATCCTTGTTTTCATTTCCTCTGCGGCAAGGCGTGTAAACGTAACAATAAGAAGCTCGTCAGCCATAACCCCTGAGCTTTTGTCGGTAAGCATATTTATTACACGCTCTACAAGAACCGCAGTCTTTCCGCTTCCTGCCGCCGCCGATACAAGAACCGCACTGTCCTTTGCATTGATAGCCTGTATCTGTTCTTCATTCCATTTAACATCAGCCATTTTCGTCTTCTCCCTCCTCCCCTTTTTCCGCTGAGGGTATTTCGTTTATCTGCATACCCTCTTCAAATCTGCATGCATTCTTATAATTGCAGTAGCTGCACGGCAGATTTGATATTTCGCTCTTTGTTCCCGTCGGAACTGAGCTTATATATCCGTCAAGAAGCATATCCGACATCTGTCTTATTTTGTCGTCTACAAGGTCAAATACTGCCTTGAACCCGCCCTCATACTGACTTCCGTCTATGAGATAATTGTCGGAACGCTTAAATTCAAGTTCGGGTTCTTCCGATTTCTTTTTTCCTCGTTTTACGCCTATGGTTACAGGAATAAACTGTCCGTTCATATTCTTGTCCATAGCCGCTATTACATCAATGTTTCTCAGGAAAAGACCGTTTGCTCTGTAATGCTTATTGAATGCTTTTTTGATTTTATCTGCGTTTTCGTCATTTTTTCCGTACTCAGAAAGCAACGCAGAAAATTCCTTTGCAGGCATATAGCATACTCCCGCAGGAGCAAGATTTCCTCCGTAAAGTGCTTCTCCGTTTTTCATTATCGCAGAAAGATATATGAACATTTGCAGACTAAGACCCATTTCAAGCTCACAGCGTTTAAGAACCTTGTTTCCTGTTTTGTAGTCAACTATCCTTACATATGTTTTTCCGTCCTCACTGCTTTTATATAGGTCTACCCTGTCTACAAAGCCTACTACAGAAACCTTTCCGTCCCTTGTCTTTACCGAGTATTCATCTATCACGTTATGAATATCCGCTTCAGAATTTTCATTTTTCGCTATTCCTATGGAAAGCTCAAAGTCGTTCGGACGGAAATCGCTTACTTTCAGCTCCTCAATAAGTCTTTTCACAAGTACAATACAGTTCTTTTCAGCTCTCTTAAAGGTATACTCTGTCTTGTTGTCGGGGATTTTTCCTCCGCTGAAGCTTAACGCTATAAATTCAAGCGTAAACTCCCTTACAATCTTTTCTATATCGTATTTTTCCGTATTCTGTATTATATCCTCAAGATTATCCTGCCTGAGAAATTTTTCCATTATATAATGAACCAGTGAACCGTAATTTCTGTTATCTATTTTTGCCTTTCTGCGTTCTTTAAGTTTAAGACCGTTTTTACAGAAATACATATATCCGCAGCTGTAGAAGTCCTCTATCCTTGATGCCGAAAGGTGCATATTTTCAGAATACAGCATATGTGCTGTGTCGGGATTTAATTTCGGCGTTTCTTTTTTTATATAGGAATTTATGCTTTTAAGCAAATCTCCGTATTCCTCAGATTTTGAAAAATAATTCTGCATTGTCATACTTTCGGGACTGTTTATTCCTATATTGGCTACGGTATGTTCAAAAGCCTGCTGTCTGCACCAGAGCCTGTCCTGTTTCAGATCGTACATATCAAACTGATATTCGGTTTTTATATCCGGCAGTATTTTCTGCACCTGAGTTACTATTGTAGAGGGTATTGCTCCCCCTCCGTCTATCGTATTTGTATAATATGATATGTACAGTCTTTCTGAAGCACTTGCAAGCGATGAATACGCACTGTACTGCTCCTGTGCCGATAAATCAGACAATCCGCAGCTCATGGGAAGTCCCATGCTTAAAAGAAGCTGTCTTTCGCTGTCCGTAAAAATTCCGTTTGCAGACGGTATAGCCGGAAATACTCCCTGTACTGCTCCTATTATGAATGTTATCTTCGGAGAACCTAACCTTGCTCTTCCTGCCGTACCTATTATAACGCTGTCTATGCTCAAAGGCTGGTTTGCTATCTGCTCGCTGTTTATCGCAAGCATAAACAGCTCGTGATAACGCTTTCCTGTCATATAGTTGTTCTCAAGTATTACCGACATTTTAGACACTACGCTTGCTAAGCTGTTCCATACCCTTGTATAGTCATCAACCAGTTCGGGAGCTTCTCTCAGTGTGAGCCTTTTTATCTTGCTTTCGATTTTCTCCTTTACACCAAAGTTATTTATGAGCTTCAATATCTGCTTTGAAATTTCAAGTCCGCTTCCCTGTTCCGTATTCTCCTTAAACTCTTTAAGATAACTGAATACCTCCTGTCTTATTTCCTCGGCACGCTCAAGAGCTTCCTTTTCCTGCTGTGTCATTTCCTTTGAGCCTATTCCGTTTATATTCCTGTCGAAAGGCTCGCTCCACTTGGGCGACCACGTAAATATATAGTTTTCTATGACCGAAATATCCTCATATTCATACTTGGTTATACCCGTTTTGAGTATTCGCAATATACTTTCGCTGTTGTAGCTGCCGTTTACTGCATCAAACGAATGTCTTATGAAATTTATCAGCGGCTTTGAATTTATATTTTCGGGATTGTCCATAAAATACGCTATTCCGAATTTGTCAAATGTTATGTCAAGAATACCTCTGTACATATTCTCATCTCTGCATACAACCGCTATTTCCTTATATCTGTAACCCTCCTGTGATGTAAGCCGCTTTACCTCTGCTGCAACATACTCACATTCACTGTATATATTCAAAGCCGAGTACAGCCTTACATTCTCTGTAGCTCCGTTGAAGCTCTCCTGCGGAAATGCGTAAAGATTTTTTTCTATAGCCTTTATATCCGCCTTTTCACTTCTCCGGTTTTCACAGAAAGGCTTGTATATCTCATTTACTTTTGTATCGCACTGCTTTGCCAATGCTCTCAGCTTATGGTATGTGTCTGTCGTAACCCTGAAGCGTATGCTTTTTTCATCAATTTTATTTTTGCAGCACTCCGAGCTCAGCGTTATGTACACATCATCAGCCTGCGAAAGTATCGCATGCAGTACCCTGTACTGCTGACCCGTAAAACCTGTGAACGCATCTATAAATACTGTAAACCCTCTGAATATGCCCTCACTCTCTATAACCTCTGCAAGCTTTGAAAGTATATCCTGATTGTGCAAATATCTCTCGCTTACAAGTGCATTGTATGTATCAAGTATAAGTGACGTTTCATCAAGCTTCTGCTTCAGCGTACTGTTCTCCGCAATACCCTTTACCGAAAGCAAATCATCGGAGCTTATACAGTTACTCTTGTACTCGTTTATAGCTGACAGCATAAGCGACACAAAATTTCTGTTTTTTACCTGCTTCTGATAAAGCTTCAGGTTATCCTGACAAATTTCTATTGCTATGCTCATAAGTATCTTTGACGTACCCTCATCAAGGAAATCTCCCGAAAGCCCGCCTGTTTTTGAAAAAACATACTTTATCATACTCGAAAAGCTGAGTACCTTTATATTCTCTTTTAATGCTCTGCTGTCCCTGTCAAGAAAATACAGTCCCGTTTCAAACGAAAACTGCTCAGGTACAAGTACAAGAACCGGTTTTCCGCTGTCTATATATTTTCCCGAAAGCTCCCTAAGATAATGACTTTTTCCGCTTCCGCTTCTTCCCAGCAATAAATTAAGCAAATTCTTTTCACTTCCACGACTATAGATTTAAAAACATAAAGTTAATATCAAGCCTTTTCAAAGGCTTGCGGGTCAAGGGCAGAGCCCTTGAAAACAGAAAATGCCGTTTTTTGTTAAAAACGGCATTTTCATTCTGTCTATCTTTCACGAACTATCGAAAATCCGCTTACAGCTCCACCGTTGCTTTCAAGATAGAAAATCAAAAACTGACTGTTTACCTTATACTTCAATATAACAGTATCCTGCGAAAGAGGCTTGCCGTACTGCTGTATAATATAAGACATAGGATTTCCTACTGTAACTCCCTTTGAAGTGCTTGCCTTGCCCTGACCCTCAACACGGACAGTTTCTACACGCTCAACTCCGTCCTTGACATATGTGTTTACGGTCATATTGCCGAACTTGTAAGTATAAGCCTCTCCATTGTCCGCAAGAGTACTTCTGCGGTTTTCGCTTTTTTCGTCAGGCTCTCCAAATCCTCCTGCAACTGCCCTGAAATCACAGTCCAGGGTAAGCGGATAGTTGTTATATGTAATTTTTATATCGTCTGCCGTAATCGTAACCGGAGGCTGCGTGGGTGCATGTGTAGGCGGCTCTGTAGGTACATAAACAGGCTCGTCCGTATAGTCGTCAACAACAGGCGGAGTATATTCTTCTGCCTTTGTAGAAGTCTCAGAAGTAGCTTCCTGCTTTCTGTTTATAACAACTTCCGTAGGTTTTGGCTTTTTAGTAGCCTTTTCGGTAGGCTTTGATGTGGCTTTCGCCGTAGTTTTTTCCGAAGCACTTGTACTTGATTTCTGAGTTGTTTTTTCTGAAGGTGCTTCCGTTATTTTCTCAGTAGGCGGAAGCGTGTACTCACTGAAATCATAGTCAACAAAGCTTGTTGCATTTGATACTCCGCCCGAACACGAGGCCGCAGATACAAGTGCTGCACCAAGCAAAACTGTAAGTATAACTTTTCTCATATTATTTCTCCTTAATTTTTCTCATTCCAAAACATAAATACAAAACTCACATGCCTGTATATTTTACTACACAAAATCAAAAAATACAACGATTATATGTCGAAAAATTAAGCGGCAGACAAGAATTTATAAATTCAGCTGTTCTGCCGCCGTTTAAATCAGTCTATTCTTATATAATATGCCTGTATTATTATATCAAAAAATGCTTCCGTATCAACATGGTATTCCGCATATTTTTCTCCCATAACGGTTTTACCCGGAATTTTTACCAAATCCTCATCAGATGAAAAGCCTCTTTGCAGAAATACACTGGCAAGATAGCTTATTTTAGTTGCATCTATATCCGTTCTGCTGTAATCCGCAACATCGTTATACAGCATAAGCGGAGTTGAAAAATCCTTTCTTGTCAGCGTTATGGCGTTATCAACAAAGCCGTCTATATAGCTCTTCTGACGCTCCATTCTGAGGTTGTTCTGATTTTCATCACCTGTTACATCTCTGGCTCTTACATATGTTTCAGCCTGAGTTCCCCAAAGGGTTATCGTTTCACCTTTTCTGAATATCGGATTCCAGCTTGTCAAATCCTCCATAACAGTTACCGTAACTCCTCCTACATCATCATTCAGTATAGGAATTACGTCAAGGTCAACGCTCATATACGCATTTACGGGTATACCGAAAAACAATCTTGATATTGAACGCTTAAGGTTGAGGTTACTCGTTTCGGCTCCGTCACCGTATGCGTGTGCAAGACATATCTGCATTTTCTGCGTACCCTTGAAGTTTCCTGCAGCATCACATATATTTACATCTACCATTGAATCTCTCGAAAGTGCCATAAGCTTATAGCTTCCCGTAGAGGTATCAAGTGCAAGTACAAATATCGAGTCTGCCTGTCCTGCCGTTCCGAATATCTCCTCGTTATGCTCCTTTGTCTTTTTATCTATACCCGAAAAAAGAATTGTAGCAACATTCTCATTATATTTATACTTGTGTCCCTTGTATATGATATAATCATCATACATCTCAACACTTGCAGGTACTTTTACCCTTAAATCCTGATTATCCTCAAGCAGACTGTTCTTTCCCATATTAATCATAACCACAAGCGATATGACTACTACAAGAAGTATGGAAACAACTGTAATGCCTACCCTCATAAAAATAATGAACGCTTTGCTTTTCGGCTTTTTTTTCTTTTCCAGTTCTTGTTTCCTTTTTTCCTGTTCCTGCTTTCTTTTTGATATTTTACGGTACTTTGCAACAGGAACATCTTCCTCATCGGGATTGACGGAAAAATTATACTTTCCATAGCTTACTTCATATTCATGGTCGCTTTCCTTACTGCTGTGGTGATGGTGGTGATGATGGTGATGATGACTGCTGCTTTCGCTTCCGCTGCTGTGGTGATGACTGTGACCGCTTTTTTCTCCGTCACTTTTCTTGCTGTCACTTTCACTTTTGCTGCTACTGCTGTGGTGATGACTGCGACTGCTTTTTTCTCCGTTGCTTTTCTCGCTGTCACTTTCACTTTTGCTGCTACTGCTGTGGTGACGACTGCGACTGCTTTTTTCTCCGTCGCTTTTCTTGCTGTCACTTTCACTTTTGCTGCGGTGATGACTTTCGCTTTTGATTTCTTTGGTATTTTCGTTTTTGCCTCTCTCGGCTTCGTTACTGCTCACATTTTCAGCAATTTTGCTTTCCACGGCAGTACTTTCAGCACTGCTCACATTTTCAGCAATTTTGCTTTCCACGGCAGTACTTTCAGCACTGCTCACGTTTTCTACGCTTTCAATTTCTGAACTGCTTTCTATGCTTTCATTCTTTTTGATTTCCGCTTCGTTTCTAGTATCAGCTTCACCCTCGCCTGTACTGCTGTGGCTGTGATGGTGGTGATGACTGCTTTCGCTGTCACTTTTTTTATTTTCATCTTCGCTTGTACTGCTGTGGCTGTGATGGCGGTGATGATGGTGGTGATGTGTACTTTTGGCTTCTTCTCCTGATGTATCAGACGCTGCTTTTGCAGTTTCATCAATAAAGGCTTTGTCAGATACTCTGCCTGAAACTTCTTCAGTACTGTCACCGTCAAAATCCTCTGAAATACTTTCTCTGACCGAAGCTTTGCTGTTTTTACTTTCACTTAGATTTTTCTTTAAATTTTCACCTATACTCTTAAAGGGATTTTGTATGCTTTTTTTATTACTGCTCTTTTTGCTTTCTTCTTTTATTTCGCCGTTCGCGAGAATTTTTTCAAAGACTACCGTCTTTGAACTGAAGCTGTCCAAGCTTATATCATCATCTGTGCTGTTACTATCTGTTACATCGTCAAATATGCCGCCACCCGAAACAGATGTTACATCTGCTTCGGAATCCGCTACTTTATCCTTACGATTTCGCAGGTTCATCTTTTATCAACACTCCTTGTACCAAATATCTTGATGAACCCGAGCTTCCAAGACACGTACTTAAAGTTATTATCTTATCATCGGTATTTATATCAACCTTACGTGTATTAAACGTCAGAGCCGCTGTGGGGTTTTGTGCGTACTCAAGATAATTTTTAAATTCTTCCTTATTGCTGAAATCAAAAGAACTCAGTATATGTCTGTCATCATATTCGTATGCAGAAAAAATTTTGTATGTAAGAGTTCTTTCCGGAAGATATATGTATATTTTATCATTTTTATCAAAAAAGCTCTTGTTCTGAAAACTGTGAAGACCTCTGAACATTGAACCATTCTGCATATTGTGTCCGTAAAGTATGGTATTGGGGTCGGAAAAATCTTTTTTATTCTCTTTTTCCGTATATATACATCCTGCAAATGCACTTTCCTTGTACATATTGTGGTGCAGATAATACTCATCATCTTCTCCGGAATACTGTGCAACAGGATAATCTACCATAGTATTAGGTATCTTTATCCATGCGTAAAGGTCAGGATTTATTTTCCAAAGCTCGGTAAAATTAATTCCTCCGTTTACCGTATCCCTTACAATATCAGGTGCCACGTTGTCAAGCGGTGCGTCCGGCGTATCTTCATTACTGGGATTTCCTGTATAAATTTGTTCGGTTGCCGTTACCTTAACCTTTTCCTTAAAATCATCATACTCATTTCCGCCTGTATATACGTTGTAAAGATAAATGCAAACTCCTATAAGACCCGCTATAGTTAAAAAAACTGCTATTACAAATATTAGCTTCCATACATTTTGTTTGTTTTCTTCCATAACACTCACCCTTGTTTTTCCTAAACAACAAAACCACGCTCTAATCAGCGTGGTTTTGTGATTCGCACAAAATTATTCGCTCATCTTCTTTTTAGCAACTACTGCTAAGCTACCACAGGCAAGAACTCCCAAAACTGCAAATATAGCATCAGAATCCGAAACTCCGGTCTTCGGTGACATATCAACAACTCTGCCGTAGGCTACTTGTTGATAACCCGGATAACCCCAGCATCTGTTCCAACCTCTTTCAGTAGGCAACTCGGGACTCTCCGCAGCCAAAGCAGTTACACAGCTTATTGCTATAAGCGAAACAGACAATAAAGCTACAGCTAACTTTCTCATCGCTAAATACCTCCTACACACAGCCAAAGATTACAATGCTTACAACTTTGAATAACTTTCGCTATAAATATTTATTCAGTATCTCCATACTAAATATCTCTTTATGATTATAACACTTATTTTCATTTTTGTAAATAGATTTTTGAAAATAATTAATACCA
This sequence comes from uncultured Eubacteriales bacterium, assembly GCA_900316615.1. Lineage (GTDB taxonomy): Bacteria > Bacillota > Clostridia > Oscillospirales > Acutalibacteraceae > CAG-964. The sequence goes on from ONDU01000003.1 coordinate 31,263, forward strand.
CTTTTGTAAATCTATTATTAATTCTTTGCTTTAAGCAGCCATTAAGACAGAAATGAATTTTTGTTATTGATTACATAGCTTTTACAGTAAGCTCATCGTTTTCTACGGTAAGTGCCGCTGCTGTAATCACTCCCTCACCATGGCTTATTATCTCGGAAGCGATTTTATCTTCAACATTATGCCTTATATAATTCCTTATATCTCTCGCACCGCTCTTGCCTCCAGTTGATTTTTCAGCTATAAAGTCAACAGAAAGATCATCAAATACAAATTTTATACCCTTTTCGCTGAGCGAGGACACATATTCACTCAAAACGAGTCTTGCAATACCCTTGAAATCCTCTTTATTAAGACTTCTGAAAACTATAATGTCATCTACTCTTGCAAGAAATTCAGGTCTTAAAAACTCTCTCAAAGCTTTAAGAACATGTTCCTTATTGGCTTCCTCCTCGGTTTTTCCGAAGCCAAGTGCCGATTCAGTCTTGTTACTTCCCGCATTTGAGGTCATAACTATTACGGTATTTTCAAAATTTACAACTCTTCCGTGAGCGTCTGTAACCTTTCCTTCATCGAGAATTTGAAGCAGTATATTGAGAACATCGGGGTGAGCCTTTTCTATTTCGTCAAAAAGCAAAACCGAATAAGGCTTTCTTCTTACCTTCTCAGTAACCTGTCCCGCTTCGTCATATCCGACATATCCGGGCGGTGAGCCTATAATTTTGGATACCGCATGCTTCTCCATATACTCGGACATATCGAGCCTTATAAGCGTTTCGGGAGTATCAAAAAGCTCCTCAGCAAGCACCTTTACAATCTCGGTCTTTCCTACACCCGTAGGACCTACAAATATAAACGATGCAGGTCTTCTGCGCGGACTTATCTGCACGCGGCTTCTTCTTACTGCCCTCGCAATAGCGGATATCGCCTCGTCCTGACCTATTATATGCTTTTTCATAGAGATTTCCAGCTCTGCCAGCTTGTTAAGCTCATTTTCCTCTACACGCTGTGCCGGAATACCTGTCCAAAGCTCTATAACATGAGCCAAATCCTTATCCGTTACCTCAGCTCCTAAAGCCTCAGGCTCTATCTTACTTATTTTATTTTTTAATTGTGCAATTTCAGCCTTGATTTTTGCTACAGCCTCATAGTCTATTACGTCCTGATTTTCTGTAAGCTCTTCCTCTCTTGTTTTAAGGTATCTCAATTCATCGGTAAGCTTATCGTACTCTTCCATTGCCTTACAGCTCAACGCTGCACACGCACATGCTTCATCAAGCAAATCTATTGCCTTATCGGGCAAAAATCTGTCTGTTATATATCTTTCCGAAAGAACAACCGCTCTGCGTATAATATTTTCGGGTACGCAAACTCTGTGATGCTTTTCATAATAAGACTTTACTCCCAACAAAACCTCAGTTGTGTCTTTTATCGAAGGCTCGTTTACAGTAACAGGCTGAAAACGTCTTTCAAGTGCTGCGTCCTTTTCTATATACTTTCTGTACTCATTAAAGGTGGTAGCTCCTATTACCTGAATCTCACCTCTTGAGAGTGCCGGCTTGAGAATGTTGGCAGCATTCATTGTTCCCTCGGCATCACCTGTTCCGACAAGGTTATGAACTTCATCTATAAAAAGTATTATGTTTCCTGCTGCCTTTACCTCTGCCGTAAGTCCTTTTATTCTGCTCTCAAACTGTCCCCTGAACTGCGTTCCTGCTATCAAAGATGTCAGGTCAAGAAGCTGTATTTCCTTATCTTTAAGTCTCTGCGGAACGTCTCCCTTTGCTATTCTGAGTGCAAGACCTTCGGCTATTGCTGTTTTTCCTACTCCGGGTTCTCCTATAAGACAGGGATTGTTCTTGCTTCTTCTTGATAATATCTGGATAACCCTTGCTATCTCCTGATCTCTTCCTATAACTCTGTCGAGCTTGCCTTTTTTTGCCCTGTCGGTAAGGTTCGTACAGTATGCGTCTATATGCTTGTGTCCGGCTTCCTTATCCTTTCTGCTCTTTCCCTGCTGCTTTTTATCTCGTCCCGCATTTCCCCCAAATATTCCGAAAGGAAACGTAGGTGCTCCGCCTTTGGAAAATTTGTCGGGATCATCTCCATCGTTATCATCTTCCCCTATAGGAAAGCCTGCATCTCCAAGCATATCACTCAAATCAGACATACCCGGAATTTCACCGCCGTTCATTTCCAAAAGACTGTCCATGGAATCCTGCATATTTTCAAGCTGTTCGCTTGTAATTCCCATTTTGTTCATCAAATCCTTTACGGGCTTGATATTAAGCTTATCTGCACAGCTCAGACAGTAACCCTTTTGATTGTTTCCGGAGCTGTCCGCAATAAACACCACAGCAGGTCTTTTTCCACAATTACTACAAAGCATAAAATTAACTCCTCAATATAAAATTTATATACAAAATACAACTTGTTTTCTTTTATTAAAGCTCATTCCTTCGGCTTTGCTCATACTGCGATTGCAGTCCGCAGCGGCATATGCCGCTGCGGAAATTAAGGCTTAGCCTTAATTTTTGTTTCGGACATTTGTCCGAAACAGTCTGCAATCGCCGCACTTTTCAACATTCAAGCTTTTCCGAAGCTTCCTGAGTACCATTATGCAAATTCTTAACAAGAAGCAGAAATACTCTGGCATAATTCAAAAGTGCAAAAATCATAGCAAATACCGTAAGTCCAATCAAAAATACAGTAAGATATGGTATATCATAGTGAAGCACTGATTTATACAGAACTATAGAAACTACAGAAACGTAAAAAATTACCGTTGCCGCTTTACCGTACCATTTTGCTGCAGGAGGCACTATACCTTTTTTAAGAAGATAGAAGCCTCCCGCAAGCATAAGAACATCTTTTATTACCAAAACAGATACAAACGGAAAAATCACAGGAATAAGTATTCCAAAGCATATAACCACTGCCACCAGAGTTAATTTATCCGCAATAGGATCAAGCAGCTTTCCGAGCTTTGACACCTGATTAAGCTTTCTGGCAAGCAAGCCGTCCAGACAATCACTTATTCCTGACAAAAGTATGAAGCTGAATGCTTCTATATAACTTCCCGAAATAAAAAACAGAACAAAAGGTATTATAAGCAAAATTCTGAAAAAAGATATGCAGTTTGGCACGGTAAAAATCATATCGGAGTCCTTATCCTCACAGGGCTTCAATATCTTCGTATCTTTATCATCAACATTAGACATTAAAAGAATTTCTCTCCTTTTCAAACCATTCCTGCAAAAATCAAGAATTCTTGTTAGCAGATAAATAAATATTTACCTACGCTTTATTCATAAGAATATTCCTTTCCGTTTTCATCATATGATTCATCATCTTTATCAGTATCATAAGAATACATAGCTTCGTAAAATTTCTCTCTTCCTTTTGATACAGAATCAAACAAAAACGAATTTGTCTGTATACTTTCGGTTACTTTTCCTTCCTTATCTATGGCAGGCATAAACACAGACATTGCAAATACAGCTATAAAAACTATCATCACACCGTAAACAAGTCCTAAAACCAGTCCTATTATACGGTTTGCCGTACCGACTATAGGTATTTTGTTCACAAGACCCGATACACTGCACAATATCCCTATTATTATGCTCAGAATTACAAATAAAACAGCAATAACGCAGACACGTATAACCGCTATATATACAGGTGCAGCAGCATTATGTACTATGTTGCAGGCATATCCTGAAAGCTCTTCTATTGAACTTCCGGTTATGCTGTTAAGCGAGCCCACTACCTCTTCACTGTCACAAAACTCCCACAAAAAAGACGGAAAGCTGTTGAATATGCTTTCACCTATATTGGAAACCCCTGAGGATATTGCATCGGACACAGTATGTGTTATTTTTTCATCAACACCCGGTCTTATAAAATTATCGTAAATCCACGGTGCAAGATTTGTCCCGAGAACATATGATATTATCATCGAAACAATTCCTCCGGCAAGCGATAAAACTGTTCCCAAGGCTCCTCTTGCGAAACCTATAACCGCAAACACTGCAACAGTAAGAAGCATTAAACTGTCAAACCAATTAAACATATCTCATCAACCCATATCATTATTCAGTTATTATCAGTTAATATACCATATTATCCCCAAAAATACAATTAGTAAATTGTTAACAAATCAGGCTTATATATAAAATACGACCATTTTATTACTCTGTTCCACTCTTTTTCAGCCTTCGGCTATGCTCACACTGCGATTGCAGACGGCAAAAGCGTACCGCTTTTGCCAAATTTCAGGCTTAATCCTGAAATTTCGTTTCGGATAAATATCCGAAACGGTCTGCAATCGCCTTGTCTCCCACGCAGGTCTGTTATAATCCTATTTTATTTTTAACGCACTTATCTCACTTGTTCCGAGTACATAGATATTCTTTTCATCTGAAAATGTAATTCCCTTTGAATCAAGTCCTACTCTGTATTCATTTAAAAGCTTTTCCTTTTTAATGTCAAAAACCGAAACTTTATTATCTGCCAATACTGCGGCTTTATTCCCGAATATATCGACCGCTACCGTTGCAAGACCTGTTTTCGTATGAGTAACAGAGCCGTTTTGCGATATATTCCAAAGCTCACAGCTTTTTCCGTCCTCAAACGGCGAAAGAGAAAGCACCATATTGCTTTGTGTTATTTCTTTACTTATAAGATTATATCCGTTATATGTAAATTCATACTTGTTCTTATAGTCAGATGTAACTACCATAGCAGACTTATCTCCTACTATTGCAACATTTCCGTTATCAAAAAATGCTGCACTGTATATGGTAACATTGCTAAAGTCAATTTTTGACTCCGGCTTATCATTTGAAAAGTCAATAATATATACCTTCGATACAATGCTTCCTTCATTTGCGTCCAGACCGCAGACCACAGCCTTTGTTGCATCGTGATTCAGCGAAATTGATACAGCATAGCATTCGGAAAAATAATAGGCATACTTCTTAGTATTATCCTTGTTGAACACCGTAAGCTTTGATGTATAGCCGTCTTTTTTGGATAATATCGCATAACAGCCGTTATCAATTATCACTGCCTGAAATATAATATCCTCCATATTACCTTCATAAACCGTTCCTGAAGCAGACTGTATTTCATAACCGCTTCCCTGTCTGTCATATATTATACTGTAATTCTTGCAGGATTTCATCGCAGGGGAAGAATATTTTATTCTTTTGTCAACAGTCACCCCTCCGCTTGCGTTTATTACCTGGAACTGTGTTTCGCTTATATACGCAATATTGTTGTTAAGAACGCATACATCACTGGCATTTACAGACTTTCCTTTTATCTTTACAGGAAAACCTTCTCCCTTTACCTGAGAAGAAAATATGCTTCCGATAAGCGAATCGGGAGATACAAACCTCCATACAGCAGCAATACCTACAACCAGAACCAAAATTATTCCTATTATTAAAACGTTTCTTACCTTCTTGTTTTTGAATTTCGGTAATTTTTTTCTTTTTTTTATTTCCCTGTCCCTTTCGTATTCCTCTATGGGCTTATCCTCATAGCTGAGCATCTCTCTTTTATTTTTTCGTTTCTTTTTTATATTCATAAAACTCACCTCTGATTCAGCTTAACCCTCATCTATACTCAGGAAACAAATTCCAATATTTAACCTTGCTTCTTATACGGTCAGTAATTGACCCTGTTCAGATAAAGACCACAGGCCGGTGCGGTAGGCCCTGCCTTTGCCCTGTCCTTAGCCTCTATTATACCGCTTATGCAGTCGGGACTGAACTTTCCCTGAGCTATTCTTATAAGAGTTCCCACCATTATGCGAACCATATTATATAAAAAGCCGTCTGCCTCTACTGTCATAATTACCATATTCCCGTCACGCTCTACACGAAAATCCATTACCGTTCTGCACATATTTTCAGTATCTCTGTTATCCAGTGTGCAGAATGAAGTATAGTCGTGTCTTCCTATGTATGCTTTGCAGCATTCGTTCAGAAGCTCTGTATCTATAGGAAATTTATAGTGATATGCCAGCCCGTCAAGAAAAGGATTTCTTACATCAGCGTTCCATATCTTATATATATACTGCTTACTTTTACAGCTGTATCTTGCATGAAAATCCTTTCCTACCTCCTTAACGTCCAGAACTGATATATCATAAGGTAAAAATCTGTTAAGTGCCGCAAGCAATCTGCGGCACGGAATTTTATGTACCATTTTAAGGCTTATGCAGTACATATTTGCATGTACTCCGCTGTCAGTTCTCGAACAGCCCTTGATACTGTAATCTATATCTCCTATTATGCTTTCAAGCGCTTTCTGAAATACCTCCTGCACCGTAACAGCATTACTCTGTATCTGCCAACCATGATAATTTTTTCCGTTATACGATATTGTTATAAGAAAATTTCTTATTTCACTATCATTTCCGAAAACATCACATTGCATAGTATTACCCCCACTAAAACAAATACCGAAAAAATTATAAGACCTGCATCTCTCGCTCCTGTTTTAAGAACCTTCATTCTTGTCCTTCCATCTCCTCCACGGTAGCAGCGGCATTCCATAGCTACCGCAAGCTCATATGCTCTGTTAAATGATGAAACAAAAAGAGGTACAAGGACAGGTATCATTGCTTTTAATCTCTGCACAATATTTCCGCTTTCCATATCCGCTCCCCTTGACTTTTGTGCATTGGTTATTTTTTCCGTTTCCTCAAGGAGCGTAGGAATAAACCGTAAGGCTATCGTCATCATCATAGCTATTTCGTGTACCTTTATATGAAAAACTTTAAGCGGCTTCATAAGCCTTTCCAGTGCATCCGTAAGGTCTGTAGGCGATGTTGTATAGGTAAGAATACAGCTTATCAGAATAAGTGCTATTATTCTGATTGATACAAATGCTGCGTTGCTTATTCCATTCCACGTTATTTTCAAAAACTGCCACTGCCATATTGCTTCACCTTTACCGTAAAATATGTTGAGAACTGATGTAAAAATCAATATCATAACAACAGGCTTCAAACCTCTGAAATACATTTTTACAGGTATACCGGTCATGATAACTCCAAGTAAAACAACAGCAACCATAAAGACCAGCGAAACAAAATTTCCTGTTACAAATAAAAAGATTATGTATGCCGTCACAAGCACAATCTTAACCCTTGGGTCAGCTTTATGTATAACGGACGTACCGGGAAAAAACTGACCGAGCGTAATATCCCTTATCAAATGACATTTTCCCCCCTGTTTTTTATTTTTACTTTCAAAAATTTCAGAATTTCTTTAAAAGAGGCAAAAGCTCTCTGACTGCTTCCTCAACCGTAAGTATACCTTTTTTTACCCCATACCCTCTGTCGGAAAGCATATTCATTATGTACGTTATCTCAGGAATTTTAAGTCCCGTTTGTTTCAGACGTTCGCCCTGTGAGAATACGTTTTCTGTCGTATCGTACATCTCGAGCCTTCCCTTATTCATAACAATCACCCTGTCGGATATTTTTGCAATATCCTCCATACTGTGCGATACCAAAATTACTGTGTTTCCGTTTTTTCTGTGATATTCACGGATTTTTGAAAGAAGAAATTCTCTTCCCATAGGGTCAAGTCCTGCTGTAGGCTCGTCCAGTACAAGAACCTCAGGCTGCATTGCCATAATTCCTGCTATAGCCGCTCTCCTTTTTTCTCCACCAGAAAGCTCAAAAGGAGATTTTTCAAGTAAATTATCCGGCAAGCCTGCAAACTCTGCTGCATTCCTCACTGTTTTATCAAGCTCTTGTCCCGAAATTCCTTTATTGACCGCCCCGTATGCAATATCACTGTATACTGTGTCTTCAAAAAGCTGATACTCAGGATACTGAAAAACCATACCTACCCTGAAGCGTACTTTCCTTATCTCTTTAGGCTTTTTCCATATATTTTCTCCGTCAAGAAGAATTTCACCGCTGTCAGGTCTTATAAGTCCGTTTAACATCTGCATAAGCGTAGATTTTCCCGAACCTGTGTGACCTATTATACCGATAAATTCACCTTTCTCTATTGAAAAGCTTATATCACTTACCGCCGTTTTTTCAAACGGAGTACCTGCTCCGTATTTATAAGTCAGATGTTTTGCTTCAATAATATTCAAATCTGTACTACTCCCAAATTATAAAAATAGTGAACCCTCAGTTTTGCTGAATATCAGGCGATTGCAGACCGTTTCGGATATTTATCCGAAACGAAATTTCAAGCTTAAGCTTGAAATTCGGCAAAAGCATGCCGCTTTTGCCGTCTGCAATCGCAGTATCAGCAAAGCCGAAAGTCAGTGCCTGCAAGCATTTCTTCAAGAAGTCTTATGCATTCATCAGGCTTTAAGGGTAAAGTATCTGTTTTTATTCCGTTCTTTTTCAGCATATGTATAAGCTGTGCAGACTGCGGTATATCAAGCGAATGCTCTCTTAAAAGCTCCGCCTGAGAAAAAACTTCGCTTGGATTTCCCTGAGTAAGTATACTTCCTTTGTCCATGACAATTACCCTATCTGCCAAAACAGCCTCGTCCATATAATGTGTTATAAGAATTATCGTGATTCCGTATTCCCTGTTCAAAAAACGTATTGTGTCTGTTACTTCCTTTCTTCCCTGCGGGTCAAGCATGGCAGTAGGCTCGTCCAGAACAATGCACTCAGGCTGCATTGCTATTATCCCTGCAATAGCTACTCTCTGCTTCTGTCCTCCTGAAAGCTTGTGAGGTGCGTGCCTTCTGTATTCGTACATATTTACGGCCTTTAGTGCTTTATCTACACGCTCTCTTATCTCCCTTGGGTTAACTCCGAGATTTTCACAACCGAAAGCGACATCTTCCTCAACTATCGTAGCTACAAGCTGATTATCAGGATTTTGAAGTACAAGTCCGACTTTTTTTCTTATTTCATAAACCTCGTCCTCAGTTTCCGGAACAATTCCATCTACCGATATCGTACCCTTATCAGGAAGCAGCAGTGCATTGAAAAGCTTAGCCATCGTAGACTTTCCGCAGCCGTTATGACCAAGTAATGCAGTAAATTTTCCTTTTTCTATTTCCAGTGATATATTATCAAGAACAGTATCTTTTCCGTATGAGAAGCTTACGTTCTTTACACTTATAAAGCTTTCCATATTTTAATTACCTTATCCACAATGCAGTTGAACCGCATGGAAGCACCAGCCCTGTATCTGTAACCTTTAAACCGATTTCATCTGCGGCAACACTGCCTCCTAATTTCGGTGTGAGAACAGCACCCAGCAAATATTCCATAACTGCCGGCGATAATCCTGTCGTATATGAATTAAGTATAAAAAACCTTGCGTCATTCGATAAAATCTCGGAGCAAAGCTCAACCAACGGATAAAGCTGTTCTTCGAGCTTCCATACTTCACCACCCGGACCTCTTCCGTATGACGGCGGATCCATAATAATTCCGTCATACTTGTTTCCTCTTCGTTTTTCACGCTGTACAAATTTTATACAGTCGTCAACAAGCCATCTGACAGGTCTGTCAGATAAACCGGATGCTTCAGCATTTTCCTTAGCCCATTGTACCATACCCCTTGAAGCGTCCACATGACATACCTTCGCTCCCGCATTGAGACACGCAAGCGTTGCTCCTCCGGTATACGCAAAAAGATTAAGTACGTTAAGCTGTTTATCAGATTTTCTTATAATACCGTCAACAAAATCCCAGTTTGCCGCCTGCTCCGGAAATACTCCCGTATGCTTAAAGCCCATAGGCTTTATTCTGAACACTATATTCCTATAGCTTATCTGCCACACAGCAGGTATTTTTCTGTATTGCTCCCATTTTCCGCCTCCTGAAGAAGAACGATGATAACGTGCATGGGCATTTCTCCACAAAGGATTTTCTTTTGGCGTATTCCAGATTATCTGCGGATCAGGTCTTATAAGAATAATATCTCCCCAACGCTCAAGTCTTTCACCCTGTGATGTATCTATAAGCTCATAATCTTTCCAATTAGCTGAATGCAACTGAAGTTACCTCCGAATTTCAATTTTTTATGCTTAATCCATATGCAGGTGTATGTACGTTTCTTTATGCGATTGCAGTCCCCTTACGGACAAGTCCGTAAGGGGCTGAAGCGGCTGTGCCGCTTCAAGGTCAAAAGACTTGTCTTTTGACGGCTGCAATCGCAGTATGCTGACAACCCAAGGCTGCCGCCAAATCACAAAATATAATTCAGATAAATTTATCCAAGCTTTCTTTTTACAACCTCTGCCGTTTCATTTGCAAGCCTATTTATCTCGTCATAGTCTGTGCCTTCAAGCATTACTCTCACAAGAGGCTCTGTTCCCGATTCTCTTACAACGATTCTTCCGTGACCCTCAAGCAGATTTTTAACCTCCGAAACCTTAGCCTGAATATCGCTGTCGCTTCCTACTTTTTTCTTTCCTTGTGGAGAAATTTTGACATTGACCATAACCTGAGGGTATCTTTTCATTAC
>ONDU01000003.1:41768-54251 GCA_900316615.1 uncultured Eubacteriales bacterium
CTGACCGTCACCTGTTGTACAGTAGTCAAGAAATATAACATGACCACTCTGTTCTCCGCCTATTGAGTAACCGTTCTTTACCATAGATTCCAGAACATATCTGTCACCTACCTTTGTTGCCTCAAAATTAATCTGATTCTTTTCACAGAATTTGTTGAAGCCCATATTTGTAAGAATTGTTCCTACAGCGGTATTGTTTTTTAGCATACCTCTCTCCTTTAAATCAAGGGCACACATTGCTATTATAAAATCTCCGTCTACAAGCTCTCCGTTTTCGTCTATGGCAAGACATCTGTCTGCATCTCCATCAAAAGCTATACCGCAGTCAAGCTTATTTTCCTTTACATACTCTGCCAATGCTTCAATGTGAGTTGAGCCGCAGTTCTTATTTATATTTACACCATCAGGCTGTGCATTCATCATATGGCACTCAATGCCTAAGCCACTGAAAATAGCCTCTGCTGTACGTGATGCCGAACCATTTGAACAGTCAAATGCAACTCTAAGTCCTTCCGGTCTTTCGGGAACTGTTCCTATAACATGATTTATGTAATCGTCCAGACCTGCTTCCGAAACAGTAACTTTTCCCAGCTTTTCCATATAAGCTTTATCATACGGCTTTACACCGTCAAGAACTATTTCCTCAATCTCATTTTCCAGTGCATCGGGAAGCTTGAAGCCGGTTGAGCTGAATATCTTAATTCCGTTAAACTCATAAGGATTATGTGAAGCTGAAATCATAATTCCTGCATCAGCGTTGTACTTCCTTACAAGAAGTGCTACTGCAGGTGTGGGTACTACTCCAAGAGTTATTACATCTGCACCAACGGAGCAAAGCCCTGCAATTATGGCTCCCTCAAGCATGTCAGAGCTTAAACGTGTATCTTTTCCTATTATAACAACAGGTTTTTTATCACTTTGTTCCGTAAGAACCATAGCAGCCGCTCTTCCTATATTCATAGCAAGCTCACAGGTAAGTTCCTTGTTTGCTATTCCTCTTGCTCCGTCTGTTCCAAAAAGTCTTCCCATTTCTAAATCCTCCGATTCATTTCATTGTTTTTGCTAAAATACTCTCTATAGTTTAATGTAAAGTCAGAATATGCGATTTCAGTGTCACGAATAAATACATTCGTGACACTCAGGCTGCACAGCAGCCTGACCTGCCGCAGCTTTACTGCGGCAGCTGAAATCGCCCTGTCCCTTTTGCCGTTATGTGCTATTATAAAGCTTTAAACAGGGAATGCAAGTCCGAGATGCTTACAGGCATTTTCCGTTACACATCTGCCTCTCGGTGTTCTGTTTATAAATCCAATCTGCATAAGATACGGCTCATAAACGTCCTCTATAGTAACAGCTTCCTCACCTATAGTAGCGGCGAGTGTTTCCACTCCTACAGGTCCTCCACGGTAATATTTAACCATAGCTTCTATCATACGCCTGTCGTTTGCATCAAGACCAAGCTCATCAATTTCCATTTTGTCCAGTGCAAGCTGTGCCGTCGCACAGGTTATGAAGCCGTCGCTCATAACCTGTGCGTAATCTCTTACTCTTTTCAGAAGTCTGTTCGCTATACGTGGAGTTCCCCTTGAACGTGAGGCTATTTCCAGTGCTCCGTCATAATCTATAGGCATTTCCAAAATACCTGCACTTCTTGTAACTATTCTGCCAAGCTCCTCCGGAGTATAAAGCTCCAGCCTTAGAACAACTCCGAACCTGTCTCTAAGCGGAGCTGAAATCTGACCAGCTCTTGTTGTTGCTCCTACAAGCGTAAACCTGGGAAGGGGCAAATGATATGAAGCTGCCATCTGACCCTTTCCTGTTATAATATCTATGGCAAAATCTTCCATAGCAGAATAAAGTATTTCTTCAACCTGTCTGTTGAGACGGTGTATCTCATCAATAAAAAGGACATCACCGTCATTCAGATTTGTAAGAATTGAAGCCAAATCTCCCGGCTTTTCTATTGCAGGACCTGATGTCACCCTCATACTTACACCCATTTCGTTGGCTATTATTCCTGCAAGCGTTGTTTTTCCCAGACCGGGCGGTCCGTACAGAAGTACGTGATCTAAAGTTTCGTGTCTTTGAACTGCTGCCTGAATATAAACCGCCAGGTTTTCCTTTACTTTTTCCTGACCTATGTAGTCGTCCAAGGTTCGGGGGCGAAGCGGATTATCCGCTTCTGCAAAGTCGCTTGGCAGTTCTTCAGGATCGACTATTCTGTTTTCAAAATCTATGTTGTCAAAATCCATATATCAACCAATCTCCTCAACGTTTTCCCATTTCCTTAAGAACACCGCTTATCAGTTTTTCAACAGCCTGTGAAGAATCCATCGTAATAAGTATCGGCATAACCTCATTTTGTGTATATCCCAATACTCCCAGTGCCTCAACAGCCTTACTGATGTTTCCTGCTGATACCTTTACTGCAGCTGTATCTGCCACACCTATCTGATAATCGGTATTTCCCGAAGGAAGCATATCCTCAAACGTATTTATCCTGTCCTTAAGCTCAAGAACTATTCTTTCCGCTTTTTTTCTGCCTACTCCCTGTGCCTGAGAAATTGAGGCGGTATCGGACGTAACAACTGCAAGCACAAGTCTTTCCTCGGGCAGAACAGAAAGTATGGAAACTGCCATTTTTGCTCCTACTCCGCTTACTGTACAAAGAAGCTTGAAAAGTTCAAGCTCTCTTATATTGTAAAAGCCGTAAAGCTCCATAGCGTCCTCTCTTACTACAAGCTGAGTATAAAGAACTGCCTGACTGTTTATACTTCCTATTTTATTCATTGTATTCTGTGAGGTGTAACATCTGTATCCTACTCCGGCACATTCTATTACAACAAAGCTCTCACTTTTAAATATAAGCCTTCCTCTGATGCTGTAAAACATAATTTCAGTATCTCCCCTGTGATAAAATACGTCTTATACCAGAACCGTTCGCCTGAATATGGCACAGTGCTACAGCCAAAGCGTCTGCCGTATCATCAGGCTTCGGTACTTTTTCAAGCTTCAAAAGCCGTCTTGTCATTTCCATTACCTGAGGCTTTTTCGCTTTTCCGTATCCTGTTACAACTGTTTTTATCTGAAGCGGTGTATACTCAAATACAGATATATCATGCTGTTCTGCCGCAAGCAGTATAACTCCTCTTGCCTGTGCAACATCTATTGCTGTTTTCTGATTATTCTGAAAATACAGCTTTTCTATGGCAACAGCATCAGGCTTGCTTTTTAACATAAGTCTGCTCATAGCGGAATGTATATATTCCAGTCTTTTGCTGAATTTCATTTCGGGTTCAGTAGTAACTGCACCAAACCCCAAGGGCTTATATATATTCCCTGAAAAATAAACAACTCCCCATCCGACTATCGCATAACCCGGATCTATTCCCAACACAACCATCACTGCCTCCGCATAAAAACAGTACAATTCAAATCAAAACATAAGCCTGAAACTACACTAAGGCAGCGATTGCAGACGTTCAAAAGCTTTGCTTTTGAACAAATTCAGGCAGTATGCCTGAATTTCACGGCGGCATTCGCCGCCGTGGTCTGCAATCGCATAAAGAACTATGAAAATCATATATTTTCATAAACAATCCAAAGCCTAGGCTTCTCATATCGTTTGATTATAGCATACAACTCTAATTTTAACAAGGAAATCACAAAAATTTATGGCTAAGAACAGTTTATCGTCAATCATTTTTTTCTACTTTTTCTATATCTTTGTTTACATTATCGGCAAGGCTCATATCCTGAAAGCTTTTTTCGTTAGGAACTACAAACTTAAATTCTCCCGTCAAATCCATTTCGGCAGTCAATTTATCTGCCGATAATTTAAGAATATGACCGCCATTTTTCTTATCTTCGGTTATAAAATGCAGATGCCAGCCGCTTGTATTAAGTCCGCTCATATAATCGGGACAGTACAGTCCTACAGCCGTACCCTTTACATTTTCAAAATCGAAGATTGTCTGATCTGTTTCCATAACCTTTGCAAGAGGCTTATAGGGCTTTTTCTGAGGATATTCGCTTCTCACCTGAATTTTGGAAAATGTCCCCGTAAGCTTTACAGCATAAAAATTGTTTTTACCGTTTTTCTCAACAAGCTTATCAAGCATGTCCGTCATATCATTAAAACTTTTAATATCACTTAACTCTGATTTTATATCACTTTCAAAATAAGTTACGTCTGCGAACGGAACCGTGGTATCATCAGAAGCTAATTTAATACTTCCGTCACTTACAGCCTGATACATAACACCGTCAAGAAAAATCATTTCTCCGTTTACGCCCTCAAATGTTCCTATTCCGAAATCGCCGTGTTTTTTTAGCTCTTTTACTGTAACAACGCCGTCATAGTTTCCCTGAACAAGCGACTGTAGAAGTGCTACCTGATATATTGAATCCTTATTTTCAGCAGAATTATTTTCCGTATTTAAAACAGAAGATGTATTCTTTTTATTATTTTCTGACACAGCAGAATTGTTGCCACAGCCGCACAAACATCCTGTAGCAAATAAAGTTGATAATAAAACACAAAATATTTTTTTCATAATAAAATTTCCCTTATTTATCATTTAAAATTTTTAATAAGACCTTTTTCAAGCATAGTCTGTGCAGCAAGAAGAACTCCTATCCTTGCACTGTGAAATGTAAGTCCTCCCTGCATCCAGACTGAGTACGGCTCTCTAAGCGGTGCATCTGCCGAAAGCTCTATTGTAGAACCTAAAGTAAATGCTCCTGCAGCCATTATAACATTACTCTCATATCCCGGCATAGGCGATGGCTGAGGCTTAACAAAGCTGTCTACTGCTCCTCCCTTCTGAATTCCCTCACAGAACGCAATTAATGCCTCCGTGGAATTAAGATTTAAAAGCTGTATTATATCACCGCGTTTTTCGTTATACTTGGGAGTTGTGTCAAATCCGAGAATTTCAAACAATGCCGAAGCAAATACAGCTGTTTTCAAAGCCTCACCTGTTGCATGAGGTGCGTTGAATGCTCCGAGAAAAAGTTCTCTGTTCACACCTAAAGTAGCTCCCTGCTCTCTTCCTATTCCCGGAGTAGTAAGCCTGTATGAACACTGCTCCACCAAATCCGCTCTTCCTGCTATATAACCGCCTGTAGGAGCTATTCCGCCGCCTGGATTCTTTATAAGCGAGCCTGCCATTATATCAACTCCGTTTGACAACGGCTGTTCTTTTTCCGTAAACTCGCCGTAGCAGTTGTCGAGCATTATAATTGTACCGGGAGCTTTTTTTCTCGCTATATCCGCTATTTGGGCTATTTCATCAATCAGCAGTGACGGTCTTAACTCATACCCTCTTGAGCGTTGTATGTACACCATTTTCAAATCAGGTGTTACAGCTTTTTCTATCTGTTCATAGTCAGGCTTTCCGTTTTTATCAAGACTTACTTCGTCATATATTATTCCGAAATCCTTAAGCGAGCCTGAATAGTTTCCTGATAATCCTATTACACTTTGAAGCGTATCATAAGGTGTACCCGTTACCGAAAGCATTTTGTCGCCGGGTCTGAGCATTCCGAAAAGTGCCACGGTAAGTGCGTGAGTTCCGCATATAAAATTATGTCTTACAAGAGCGTCCTCTGCATCAAACACCTCTGCATATATTCTGTCAAGTGCTTCTCTTCCTCTGTCATCAAAGCCGTAGCCCGTAGAGGTTGAAAAATGACTTTCTCCTATGCCTGCTTTCTGAAAAGCGTAAAGCATCTTCTGAGTATTGTAATCCTGTATTTCCTCTATCTCGGCAAAAGTCGGTTTTATAAGCTCCATAGCCTTATCGGCAGCACTCAATATTCTTGAATCTATTTTATGGAAAGGTATATTCATAAATTTTACTCCTTTATTACGGGTTCAAATTAATCTGATAGAATAATCCCGTATCTTCAAAACCAATCTTATGATAAAAATTATAGTTTTTATCTTTATGTCGTTGAAGATAAATATTACAGATACCGCTGCTTTCAAGAGTTTTGCATAACTCTGACACTGCATATGATGCAAGACCTCTGTTTTCAAATTCACGTTTTGTTGCAACGCCTGCAATTACTGCGGAATTTCCGTATATTGCAGAGGCAGTACAGCCGCTCACAAGCACACCGCCGCTTTGGTAGATACCTTTTATCGCTGCACAGCTCTTCCTTATTCTGTGATTAAGGTCAACGTAAAAATCTTTAAATTCATTTACAGAAAATTCTGAATTACTTCTGCTTTTTAAAAGAGCATAATAATCTTTCAGGTTCACATCATCTGCTGCTTTATAATTACAAGCAATATCAGCAGGCTTTTCAAGCTTCATAACAATTCCGCTGCAAAAATTTTCATTTTCTGCTTTGCACAAAAGAACTGCTCCGCCCGCAAGAGAACACATATCTGTGATTTCTTCCGTATCAGCAAAATCCAAAATATCCGCAATAAACTCTCCGGAATATTTTACAATATATGCACTCACATTGTCAAATCTGTTTTTCTGATACCATATGTCAATAAGCCTTTCATATCCCCCGTACGCCTTGATAAGTGATTTAACTCTTACGGAAAATACATTGCCGCACTCCTCAGACATATATTTTTTTATTACAGGATCTTTTATATCACTCAGGTATATCATATCATATTACCCAGTATTTTTACAGACATTCTTTTTACAATCTCTTCAACTGCTCTTAAATCCTCGGCAGATATAAGACTGTATGAAGAATGCAGGTATCTGCAAGGCAGTGATACTGCAAGAACCCTTACTCCGTTTCCTGCTGTCTGTATAGAACCTGCGTCATTACCTCCTGCAACAGCTTTCTTAACCTGTACTTTTATTTCGTCACCGCCGCATTTCAGAGCTTCCTCAAAAAGCTGTCTGTCATATATCGTTCTTCTGTCCATAAAAGATATTACTGCACCCTCACCTACAAGGCATACTTTTTTATCATTGGGAATATTGGGAATATCCGCTGCGGTCGTTGACTCCACAACTATGGAAAAATCAGGACTTACGCTGTAAGCGGCACATTTTGCTCCCCTTAATCCTACCTCTTCCTGAACTACGAATGAAAAATACGTATCATACTCAAGCTCGGACTTTATCATATCTATCATAACCGCACAGCCTGCCCTGTCATCTATGGCTTTTCCCGTTATTATATTATCCTTCCATAAAAATTCGCTTTCAAAGGTTACGCTGTCACCAAGACTTACGTATTGTTCAGCTTCTTCCCTGCTTGACGCACCTATATCTATATACATCTCATCAAGCTTAGGTATGCTGTCACGCTGCTCGCCTGAAAGCAAATGCATAGGTCTTGCCGTAATAACTCCTCTTACGTTATTTCTTATCTTTACGCTTTTTCCTAAAACAACACGCCTGTCTATTCCTCCCACTTCATCAAATTTTATAAAGCCGTCCTCTGTTATGAACGTTACAATAAAGCCTACCTCGTCCATATGAGCCGATATTAAAAGCTTTCTTTCAGGTGTTTTCCTTCCTTTTTTGAATACAATAAGGTTTCCCATATTATCGGTGCGGATATCTGCATTGGTATCCTTTATTTCAGATATTATAAAATCTCTTACCAAGCCCTCGTCCCCTGAAATTCCGCTGAGTTCAGACAGTTCTTTCAGTAACCTTTTATCCATTTGAAACAACACCTCTGCTTTCTATAAATTCAGCAATAAGCCTCGCAGTATTTTCCAAATCATCAAGATCTACCGTTTCAGCCTGTGTGTGCATATTCCTTAGCGGAATACTTACAAGTGCAGTTTTTATACCCTCACCTGATACGCTTATTACATCAGCATTTGTTCCTGTGGAACCTCCCATAATCTCTTTCTGATACGGTATACTATTTTTTTTACAGATTGCTTCAAGCTCTTTGTAAAGACCTTTGTCAAGTACAGGTGATAACCCCAGCATAGCTCCTTCCGAAAGCTTTCCGCTTTTCTCCTCCGATACCCCAGGCTGTTTTGCAAAGCTTACATCTACAACCAGTGCACAGTTCGGTTTAACGGAAACGCCTGCCGTTCTGCTTCCTGCCAAGCCTGTTTCCTCCTGACTGCTGAAAACTATCTTTACGCAGCTGTTTATTTTTCTGTTTTTCAAAAGCTGTGCCGTTCTTATCAGAACAGCTGCTCCCGCCTTATTATCAAGACCTGCCGCTTTAAATCTTCTTCCTATAAGTCTTTCAGGCTTTGCATACAATGCAACCTTATCACCTTCAGATACATATTTTTCAAGCTCTGATTTTGCAAGACCCGTGTCAACATATATTCCGTCAACATCAGGAGCTTTATCTTCTCCTCCGTCCGAAAGGTGCGGCGGCATACAGCATACTATACCTCTGATATGTTTCCTGCCAAGTACGTTTACTCTGCTTCCCAAAAGAACCCTTCTGTCTATTCCTCCACAGCCTGCAAGCTTCAAAAAACCGTTTTCATCTATAAACGTAACTGCAAAACCTATAGTATCGTTATGTGCGTCAAGCATAATAACATCTTTGCCGTCTTTGTTTCCTATACTCATAATAATATTTCCGATTGCATCAACAGTTATATCCGTATCTTCATCAAATAAATCCTTTATAATTTCAAAACTTTCAATCTCACTTCCGGATACGGTATATGTACTGCATAATTTATTAAGCAGTTCTTCCAAAATATCAGCTCCTTCTCATTTTAGATAATTAAACAGTATACATCTTAACTCAGGCGGCGATTGCAGAAGCAGGGCAGATTTCTCTGCCCTGCTTTGACAAAGCACTTTGTGCTTTGTCCGTAAAAAGACATACGTCTTTTTACCTGCAATCGCCTCAGCACATTTGCTGCTAACTATTTTTACAATGAATTTACTATTTTTTTAAAGTGTTTTCCTCTCTCGTCAAAGCTTTTATAAAGGTCGAAGCTTGCACTTGCAGGTGACATAGAAACAATATCACCGCTTACGGCAACCTCTCTGGCTTTCATAACAGCCTCTTCCATATTGCTTACCTCTATTATAACAGGATTGCCCTCGCTGTAATTTTCTGCATTAAGAACAGCCTCCTTTATTTTAGGAGCTGTAGCCCCCATAATAATAAGATACTTTACCTTATCGACTATAACAGGGCCGAGCGGAGCATAAGGAATTTTCTTATCGTAGCCGCCTGCTATAAGTATAATCTTGAAATCATAAAGTGAAAGAGTTCCCAGTGCGGTTCTTGTAGGACTTGAAGCTATCGAATCGTTGTAATATTTAACACCGTCTATTTCACGCACAAATTCAGCACGATGCTCAACACCGGAGAAGCTTTCGGCAACGCTGACAATATCGTCAATACCTGCATCGCCCCACACCGCCGCTATCGCAGCCATATAATTTTCCACATTATGCATACCGGGAATTTTTATACGGTTTTTGTTCATAATTTTAGTTTCAATTCCGTTGTCCGCAAAAATTATATCACCGCTGTAATTGAGATAAACTCCGTTTATTATCTTATGCTTCCTTGAAAACTTAAGAACTCTTCCCCTGCAGTCTTTTTCAAAGCCGTCTGTAATACTGTTATCCCTGTTTAGTATTACTTTTGAAAATGCACTTTGATGCAGGAAAATATTTTTCTTTGCGTCAACATATTCGTCCATATCCTTGTGTATATCCAGATGATTGGGTGCAAGATTTGTTACTACCGCTACATCAGGAGATTTTCTCATTGATATGAGCTGAAAGCTTGAAAGCTCTACTACAGCAACGTCATCATAATCTATGGTTTCTATAAGAGGAAGCAGGGGAGTTCCTATATTTCCTCCTAAATGAATCTTTTTACCGCTTTTTTTAAGTATTTCGCATATGATTGATGTAGTGGTTGTTTTTCCGTCGCTTCCTGTAACAGCATATATCTTACAGGGACACAAATCAAAAAACAGTTCCATTTCAGAAGTAACAACTACACCCCTGTTTCTCATTTGGACAAGCTCAGGCATATAATACTTCATTCCGGGTGTTCTGAATACTATATCTATATCAAGGTTTTTCAGATAGTCCTCTCCCAAACTCAGAATTGCTCCCGACTGCTCTGCTATATCCGCATTTTCTCCAAGCTGCTCTCTTCCTCTTCTGTCACAGGCAATTACGCTTGCACCGTACTTTTTAAAAAGCTTTATCAGCGGAAGATTACTTCTTCCTATACCGCAAAAAGCCACCTTTTTGTCCTTCATTCCGTTAAAAAATCTTTCTATTCTCTTATCCATAAATCAAAAATCTGCCTTTCATTATTTCTTTAATATTATAAATAATAAAAATCAATAATCGCTGCTTTTTATTATTCTCGCTATCTTGTCAAGCTTGCTCTTATAGTACATAACTCTTCTTTCGGCACTGTCAGAAAAGATTTCAAGCAACTCCGAAGAACGGTAGTCACTTTCCAGAACGCCTATCAGCGTATATTTTTCATATTCCCTTGTACCCTTACACTTGATATATATGTTATAGTCCAGTATAACAAATTTTTCCGAAATATCCATAACGCTCATTTTAAGTAAAGCATATTTCAATTTTTATGCACCTCTTGTTCAGGTTATAATAAAAAAATTCCAAGCGACTATATTATACACTATATAACCGCTTATTTTCAAGTACTTTAATCCGGAGCGTGTTCACATATATTGACAAAACAGAACTATCGGCAGAAGTTTGAATAACTTAAAATAAACTCACAATACTTTCCTCTTTATTTCAACGGTGATTACCCGTAAACAAATTATGCGTTTTCGCTTTGGCAATAAAATCCGATAATCTGCCGTCTTTGAGAATAGCGTCACGCAAGCCTTTGCTGAACATATCCGCTATCTCTTCAGCGTCATTTGTTTTGTGAAACTCCTTGTTCAGCTTATGATAAAAGCTGCCGCCAAGTGTATTGGAAGCTGATGTTCCGGGTGAGCTTACATCTTCCTTTATAACCACGCTTCCGTCACGCCTGAACTGCATAATCAGCCGTGTCGATTCGGGAGCATATTCCAATTCATATTCAGCGAAAACGAAATCAGAATGTCTGAAACGAAGCTTGTTCTCACGAGCGAAGCTCTCCGCAAAGGAGTCGAATGTACTGCGTATCATCGTATTATTATTGAGTTCCTTGAGCGTTTCGAGTTTTTCCAAAAATGCTGAAGCAACTCCGGTATAGCCGTAGTCGTATCCGAAATCCATAGGATCCTGTATATAAAGAGAAATGCTCTCAGGCATTCTGCGGTATTCTTTTTTATATTTTTTTAATATCACATCCGGCTGCTGAAAATCAGGCAAGCTGCTTTCACTGAGTACACCTTCACCCCACGCTGAAAGCATTACATCGTATTCCAGACCAAATTCATAATCTAACAGACTCATGCTTTTTCCTCTTATACTGTCTTCTCAAACCTAAACATTCCGTCAGGAAACTGTTCATCAAAGCCGTCGTTCGGCTCGTTTCCTAACGGATGGCGGCTGTTATAAAATTCAACGATATGAAATCCGCAGCGATTGACATAGAAATGAATATTCCGTGTTTCAAAATACGGTGTTATCGTACTCCAGACCCTGACCTGCGGATACATTCTTTCGACCTCACACCAAGCGGAGTAACCTATACCTTTGCTGTGCGACTTCGGAGAAACAAACAGTATTTCCAGCTCGCCGTAATCACCGTTGATTTTCAAAATAACACCTCCGAGTTTTTCTCCGTTGCACACAATACGGTAAGCTGTACCACAGTCAATACTCTGCTCTATTGTTTTATGGGAGATTATTTCTCCGTCCTCCTCAAAATGGTTATCACGCAGTCCAAATTCCTCCAACGCACCATAACTGAATGCCTTCTGATTGTCGAGTATGAACTGTTCCCTGTCATCAGGCTGCAAAGGTATCAGCTTTATTTCAGCCATATATAATACACTTCCTTATTATCAGTCTTGTTCGATATTAGTCCTCTGCATTTTCTTTCTGTCGTAAACCTTTTTGCTCTTTACCACTCTGGTAGCTGGCTTCAAGCCGTTCCAGTCACGGCGGCTTCGGGCATGATATTTTTTCTGCTCTTTTCGACTTTGTTTGTTTAGTGGTATTAGTTTCATGCTCATCATCTCCGAGTTATAATCACTTTAAAAATGAAAATCTATACTATTATTTCAATTTGAAAAAACTGCTCTTGAAACGAAATCCTTTCAAGTATTTCTTCTTGTGTAAACATATAATTATCAGGTCATACTACCCGTTTATCTTCTATATCATCTATTCGATGAATAATAGCAATTACTTTAGTAACCGTAACAAAATCGCCTGTCATAATTATGTACCTCAAAAAATTATCTGCATTTATGATAACAAAAAAATTCAATCTTGTCCATAAGCCTCAGCATTTTATCACGGAAATCAATTTTCGAAATTGACAAAATAATGTAATATCGTGTATAGTAAATACATGAAAAGAAATGGAATAACGGAGTATTTCGAGGAAGTCGAA
>ONDU01000019.1 GCA_900316615.1 uncultured Eubacteriales bacterium
TACGAAAATCTACTTGCTTTCCTCTTTATTTATGTTGACTTGCCACTGCCTTTTTTCGACAGCTTTGTTATTATATTACTTTATCTTTTCTTTGTCAATGCATTTTTCATATTTTTTACTGTTTTATCAATTAAAACAATATCATAATTATGATTTTCAGCTTTATATGTCAATCTGCACAAATCACGTTATAAATATTATATATATGATTTAATAAATTATTCAATATTTTATGATATAAACATTTTGTAATCATAAAAATATTTTTTTGGTAAATAATAACCCCAAATTATGAAAGGAGCAAAAAATCTATGGCTGAAAACAAATATTCGGGAACTAAAACAGAAAAAAATCTTTGGGAGGCTTTTGCAGGAGAATCTCAGGCAAGAAACAAATATACCTACTTTGCGTCTGTTGCCAAAAAAGCCGGATACGAACAGATTGCGGCTCTGTTCCTTAAAACCGCAGAAAACGAAAAGGAACACGCTAAGCTTTGGTTCAAGGCTCTCGGCGAACTTGGAGATACTCCGGCAAATCTTCTTCACGCTGCCGAGGGTGAAAACTATGAATGGACAGATATGTACGAGCGTATGGCTAAGGACGCTGAGGAAGAGGGCTTTCCTGAGCTTGCAGCTCAGTTCAGAGGTGTTGGTGCTATCGAAAAAATGCACGAGGACAGATACAGAGCCTTGCTCCATAATATAGAAGCTATGGAGGTATTCAAAAAGAGCGGCGTAACTGTGTGGGAATGCCGTAACTGCGGACATATTGTTGTAGGCTTGGAAGCTCCGGAGGTATGTCCTGTCTGTAGTCACCCTCAAAGCTTCTTTGAAGTAAAGGCAGAAAACTATTGATACGCACGTTGGCGATTGCAGACCGCTTTGGACTTCGTCCGAAGCGAAATTGTCGGTTATAACTTGTTATAACCGGCAATTTGACAAAAGCGTAAGCTTTTGTCGTCTGCAATCGCAGTCTGCGTTCCTCTCCGACATGTATATATCAGGCAGTATTCATGCAGCGTTGCCTTAATCAAAATTATCTTTTTCAGCCTGCGGCAATTCTTAAATTCTGACTTAATTTACACTTTATTCATTAACAATTATGAGTTTTTATGATATAATTTAACAAGTACCATTCTTTACGGAGAGAGTTTTATGACTAGGATTGATAAAGTTATCGCTTATACTCTGAGTGCTCTGGCAGCAGGTTCATATCTTATCGCATTAAATGCCTGCTCCTACGAAATAGAGAAAAAATCCCAAGGCAGCAGTTCCGTATCATTGTCTGTCATCGGCTCGGATTCGGAAAAATCTGCCAAAGAATACACATTTCAGGACTTTACATACATAACCGAAAACAATACTGTAACAATAACAAAATACAACGGCACTGAAGCAAGCGTAGTTGTACCTCTTACTATCGAAAGCCTTCCTGTTACATCAATAGAAGCACGCTGCTTTGAAAATTCAAAAAACAAAGCCGCTGTACACACGGTTTCAGTTCCGTATACCGTTACCAATATAAGTACCCTCGCTTTTTATAACAGCAGATTTCTTGAGAAAATAAGCTGCGAGGATAATTCAAATTACAGGTCAAAAGAAGGCGTTCTGTACACCTCGGATATGTCAAGCCTTATGGCTTATCCCGAAAACAAATCCGATACCACCTACTCTATGCCTGATTCGGTAAATAAAATATTTAATAACGCTTTTTCCTTTTGCAACAATCTTAAAGAAATTACGCTTTCCAAAAATATACAGGTTATACCTGACTATGCTTTCGCCTATAACAGTTCTGTTGAAAATATAAAAATCTGCGGAGATGTAAGCAGCATAGGCTTCGCTTCATTCTGCAAATGTGCAAAGCTTAGTTCAATAACACTTCCCGATACAGTTTCCGACATAAACCCCAATGCCATCATATTCTGCGATAATCTTAAAACTATAAACGTAAACGGTGACTGTCTGCTGCTGAAAGATTATGCGGAGACCCTTAACGTTACATATTCCGTAAAAAGCCTTTAGGATTTTGCCATAATTACACCGAACAAGAGCATCAGTGAGTTATAATGCTTCACCGATGCTCTTGTTTTTGTCTTTGATATATATTATTTGTCAAATTCGGGAACAGCTTCCGTCTTTTCCTCTGTATTCCCCTTGTTTCCAAACAGACTTACAAATGAAATCTTTTCTTCGCTGTGGTCGTATCTCTTCATATAACAGCTAAGATAGCCCAGAACATACCATAAGGTGACAACCATATATGTCTGCTCAAGCAAAACCGTCTTTTCTACAACCGAATACAATGCATATGCAAACACAAACGCAAACATACATAAAAACGGACTTCTTTTTAAATCCTTCTTTTCAAGAAATACAGATTTAAGACAATCCCTGCCAAGAGAAACCGCAAAAACCGCAAACAGTATAAATCCTACAAGCCCGTTGCTTACCAGTATTGTAAGATAGCCGTTATGCAAATCACTGTATTTAAAGCCCTTTGGCATAAGCCTTTCACCATAAATAAGTATGTTTTCCTTGCCTACTCCGAATATGGGATTATTGTAAAAAACCACTACAGCCTTTTTTAAAAGCTCTATTCTTCCGCTGTCAAGATTTTCGTTTTCGTGGGCAAAGGTTACAACGCTTATATCCATATCCTTATGACCGCTTCCTCCGTCTTTCTGATAGGGGTTTATTGCTTCGCTCTGTGAAACTGCATTTCCTGCACTGAGTGCAGCGGAAACCGCACGGTTGGAAAAAATTCTCAGGCCAAGCAGGGCTCCCGTTAAAATAACCATAGCAAGAATTACCGCAGTAACCCCTATTATCAGTCCCTTAAAGCTGAGCCTCTTGAAAAATCCGAAAATAATATAAATCAGATTTCCCACCGCATAGCTCGCAAGCAGTAAAAGCGAACCGTTTGAATCACTCAGAAATATACCTATAACATTTATTACAACACATACTATAAAAAAAGCCTTGGGAAGCCTTTTGGGTATATCCCCCTCGCTGTACAAATCGCTCTTGCAGAGAACGTCCGCAAAAAAAATTGCAGTTACTCCGTAAAAGGCAAGAAGATTGGGATTTATAAAAATTCCCGTAAAACGGTTCTCAAATATAACCATATGGTAGCGGTTACCGAAAAATTCCGTATTCTGCTCTCCGAATAAAAGCGAAACAAAGCTCAGTATCATTGCCGCCGTAGTCGCCGTAAGTATTATAAGTGAAACCGCATAAAGCTCTCTTGCTTTTCTTCGCTTGTTGCTCTCGGTATGCATACTGTAAAATACAAAAAAACATACCGCAACGTGTCCCAGCAAAATCATATTAGGAACAAAATTATCCATAATATGTATGCATGCCGTTACTATGCCGCAAAACAAAAACGCCGCCAGCCATCTGAAATACATACCCCTGTAATATCTGCGTGGCTTTATCTGATATATATATATCAGGTATAAGCCCCACAGCAGGAAAAACGGCTTTATATTGTTTATGAAAACATCTGCATAAAAAAATGAACACATAAACAGCAAAAAAAAGTACGTTACCCTGAATACGGATATATTAAGAAAAATTTTTGAGAAAAAATTCAGCTTTATATCAGACATAATCCACCATCAGTGCAGAACACTGCCAACCGTCCTGAACATAACTACCAAATCATAAAATGCATTGAAGCGTCTGTAATAATCCAAGTCGAGCTTCATTTTTTCGGGAAGTATAATCTCCACATAATTTTTATCCACAAGCTTCGGATCTGTGAAAAATTCATCGTTATCCTTGTAGCTTATGCTTGCCATAGATGTTATTCCCGCAGGTGTCAGCAGTGTTGCATACATTTCGGGGGTATATTTTTTCACATACTTCTCAACCTCGGGACGTGTTCCCACAAAGCTCATATCACCCATAAGCACATTGAATACCTGAGGAAATTCATCTATTCTGTATTTCCTCATTTTTTCGCCTATCTTGGTAACTCTCTTATCATTAGCCTCTGTTATAAGTCCGCCTAAATTCTCTGCTCCCTCTACCATTGTTCGGAATTTAAATATCCTGAAACGCTTTCCGCAGGTCGTAACCCTTACCTGCCTGAACAGTACCGGCCCTTTTGAGTCGCATTTCACAATTATTGCTATTACCGCCATAGGTATTATAAGAATTATTATAAGTACGCAGGAAATTATTATATCGAGCAGTCTTTTTAAAAACAGTGCAAGCTTTTTCTTACTCAGTATATCGTAATATTTTCTTACCTCGTCATTTTTCATATATTCGGGAAGCTTGTCCCATTTACAAAGAAAAAACATCTTATTCCCCCCTGTTAATACACAGTCTGCATTTAATTGAATATTTTTTATTCTCATTTAACTGCTTCAATTATAGCTTATTAAGCTGTTTTTTTCAATTTACAATATACTAACAATTTCACCAAATTTTAGAAAGGTTAATATATAACTTATACAAATTATTTTTCAGCTTTTATATTTTATCTGTCAGACGCAGGTTAACAGAAAGCATAAATTTCAGAGCAGGTCTTTTTAAAGGCTTGCAGGGTTCTGCGGAAAAGTCACCGGAGGATTTTCAAGTACAGCGTCCTTAAACAAGATGCTTAAACAGTATAGACAATATTTGAATTATTTGATATACTCAATTAAAAACAAAGTGAATTTTTTATTTAAAAAAACAAAAATATATAAAAGAATTTAAGGAGTGATAATATGATTTCGCTGTTGGTATCTTTTGTTGTTCTTATTGCCGGCTATCTTTTGTACGGAAGGGTTACGGAAAAAATCTTCTCACCTGATGACCGTGAGACACCTGCCGTTGCCGTAAATGACGGCGTGGACTGTGTACCGATGAAAACCTGGAAAGCCTTTCTGGTGCAATTACTGAATATTGCAGGTACGGGGCCTATCTTCGGTGCATTGATGGGTGCTGTATTCGGACCCGTTGTATTTTTGTGGATTGTATTCGGCTCGATTTTAGGCGGTGCAGTACACGATTATATGTCGGGTATGATAAGCTCACGTCACGGAGGAGCTTCTGTTGCAGAATTGTCGGGACAATATCTGGGAAAAGCTGCAAAATGGATTATGAGGATATTTTCCGTTATTCTGCTTGTGCTCTGCGGTGCGGTATTTGTAACCAGTCCGGCAGGACTTCTCGAAAAGCTCACACCCGACTGGATGAACGGCATATTCTGGACGGTTGTCATTTTAGCGTACTATATGCTGGCAACACTGCTTCCGATAGACAAGCTCATCGGCAAGCTGTACCCTGTATTCGGTGTACTTCTTATTGTAATGGCGGCGGCAGTTATCGGAGGCATTATCTTTTCTGGCGGGAAATACACCATTCCCGAAATTTCTCTGAATAACCTGCACCCTGACGGTACACCCGTATGGCCGTATATGTTTATAACCGTTGCCTGCGGTGCAGTATCGGGTTTTCACGCAACGCAGTCTCCTATGGTAGCAAAATGTATCACCTCCGAGAAAGAGGGCAGAAAGGTTTTTTACGGTGCTATGATAAGCGAAGCCGTTATTGCATTGGTATGGGCTGCTGCGGGAGTGTCATTTTACGGTACGACACAAATGCTCAGCGAGGCTTTGAAAAGCGGAGCCTCCAACGTGGTCTATGATATTTCCACAGGCGTACTCGGTGTGTTCGGAGGTATTCTCGCTGTGGCAGGTGTTATTGTATGCCCCGTTACCTCGGGCGATACGGCATTCCGCAGTGCAAGACTTATTCTTGCCGAAACCTTTAAGCTTGACCAGAAGCCGATAAAAAACCGTATGCTTATAACAGTTCCGCTGCTTGCGGCAGGAGGCTTGTTCACATGGGTTGCGATTACTGACGGAAACGGCTTTCAGACTATATGGAGATACTTCTCGTGGAGCAACCAGACGCTTGCTATGATTGCTTTGTGGTTATCTACCGCATATCTTCTGAAAAAGGGCAGGTATCGTTTCGGTTCTCTGCTGACAGCACTTCCTGCTGCATTTATGTCAGCTGTAAGTATGACTTATATTCTGACTGCACAGGAGGGCTTCAGGCTTTCCGCTTCAATCGCCTGCCCCGCAGGTGCGTTGTTTGCGGCTATACTGTTTTTCATTTACATAGTGAAGCTTATAAAAAACAAAAATAATCATACTTCACTTGCTTAAAAAGAGAAAACCGTGAAGCTGTTGAAGCGTTCAAGCTATAATGCTTCACGGTATTTTATTTTAATTCTAAAGGAGTCAATAAAATATGCAGACGAAAAAAATCTTAAAATCTATTATATGTGCTTCATTATCGGCAATTATGTGCTGTTCGGTCTGCGGCTGCGGCGGCAGTACACAAAATACTGCGGCAACCGAAAAAAGTACATCGGCAGCTGTCTCTGACAATTCACAAGCCGATATTTCTCAGGAACGCAGAAAAATCATCATTGATACAGATACAGGTGCCGATGATGCGTCTGCCCTTATATTTGCAGCAAAGCAAAAGAATGTTGAAATCAAAGGAGTTACTGTTCTTGTAGGCAATGTTGACCTGGAACAGAGCACTAAAAATGCTCTTGTGGCACTGGATCTGGCAGACTGCGATGCACCTGTTTACAAAGGCTCTGCGGATACATATGACGGTACGGTAAAAACCGCATTCAGTGTTTTCGGCAGCGACGGAATGGGTGAGGCTGATTTAATTCACCCTAAGAAAAAGGCTGAGAACGGTGATGCCGTTGACTTTATTCTTGACACTGTCAAAAAAAATCCCGGAGAAATAGAGATAATAGCACTAGGCCCTGCTACCAATATCGCAAAAGCCATAAAAAAGGATTACGAAACGATGAAAAAGGTTAAGATGATCTGGTCTATGGGTACGGCAGGACTTGGAGAAGGAAATGCTTCTCCTGTGGCAGAGTTCAACGTCTATGCAGATGCTCAGGCATATAAGATTATGCTTGACTCGGAAATTCCTGTTACGGTAATAGGTCTGGATATGTGCGGCGGAGAAGCTATGTGGACAGACAGCCAGTTTGAGGAGCTTACGGCACTTAATAAAACCGGTGAGTTCGTTGCGAAGTCCTTCGGAAAAATCCGTGAGTTCTATAAAGAAAACGGTTCGGAGGATGTTATGAACTGTGATTCTCTTGCTGTGCTTTGTGCCTTGTATCCCGGGTTTGTCAAAAATAAAATCAGCACACACGCAAGCTGTATAGACACGGAGGGAGAAACCTACGCAGAAGTAATTTTCTATAAAGAGGGCTTTACCTACGATATAGCTAAAAACGACTTCAAATATAACGTAGACTTGGTTACTGAGGTTGAAAAAGCTGAGTACTTTAATATTTATAAAAACGCTGTTAAGTAACTTATTGTATCAGGCTTACATCAATATATCGTTCTGAGTGCAGCTGGAAGCATATCAATTATATCCGTTGCAAGCATACTTATATTTCCGAATTGTTTTTCTGCCAAATCTCCTGCATATCCGTGACAGTATACTCCGCTCAGTGCCGCATTAAAAGGCTCCATTCCGACGGATAAAAAGCTTCCTATCATACCTGCAAGCACATCTCCGCTGCCTGCCTTAGCCATTCCGTTGTTTCCCGTAGGATTTACCAGCGATTTTCCGTTAGGGTGTGCCACAACGGTATAAGCTCCCTTGAGTACGGTAATAACCTTATATTTTTTTGAAAACTCCACCGCAGCCGTAAGCCTGTTATTCTGAATTATGCTTACAGAGGTATTAAGAAGCCTTGCCATTTCTCCGGGGTGAGGGGTAATTATAATCGGAGCATTGGCTTCGGTTAAAAGCTCAGGCTCGCTTGCTATTGCATTTATTCCGTCCGCATCAATTACTATCGGAATATTACTGCTCTTTATTATAAATTCAACAGCATCTCTGGTCTGCGGTGTATTTCCCATTCCGCAGCCTATGACAACCGCATTCGATTTTTGCATACCCTGCTCTATGATTTCGTTATCAGGCTTTTCGCAGGGCAGAAATACTGCCTGCGGAATATTTCCTGCCAGAACAGGATAAATACTGCTTGGAACTATACCTTTTACCATACCTGTACCGCTTCTCAATGCTGACTGTATACACATCTGAGCCGCCCCTGCCATTCCGTAGCTTCCGCATACAACACTCAGAGTTCCCACGCTCCCCTTGTTTGCTGATACGCTCTTTTTCGGCATAAGGCGGCTTAACTTCTTTCCCGATATTGTTTCGGTCAGACACTCGCTGTCATAAATTACTCCGCTGTTTATTCCTACCTGTGCAACCGATGTTCTTCCGCAGTAGTCCATTGCAGGATAGAGTACATGGCAGGGTTTAAGTGTCGAAAATGATACCGTAACATCTGCCCTGAAGGCTGTGTTCTCAACAGAACCGTCATCACAGTTTACTCCGCTCGGCAAATCTACGCTCAGCACCCTGCTGTGTGTGCTGTTTACAAGGTCTGCAACAGGCTTTATACGCCTGTTCAACGCTCCCCTGAAGCCTATTCCGTACACTGCGTCAATAACGTAATCTGCCGTCGATATTATATCCTTTACCCTTTGCTCGTGTTCCCATATTCTCATAACTCGGACACCCTCGCTCAGTGCCTGCTCCATAGCCCTGATGCTGTCTTCGGTTCTCGGCTCTCCGTCTACCAGCAGTGCATATGCTTCTATACCTCGGGATTTCAGATACTGTGCCGCAATAAATCCGTCGCCTCCGTTATTCCCCTTTCCGCACAATACCGCCACCTTACTTCCCTTTTCCGCTCCAAGCTGCGAAATCAGTGCCTTTCCTACCTGAACTCCCGCATTGTTCATAAGCTGAAAATACGATGAACCTCTTTCGGTCTGATTCTTTTCTATAATTCTTGTCTGCTCACAGGTCAAAATTTTCATATAAACTTTCCTTTCACACTATATTTTAATTTTTTATTTTCAAACCCACGGCTTAGCTGAAACAGGCGATTGCAGACGGCAAAAGCTATGCTTTTGCCTAATTCAAGGGTACTCCCTTGAATTTCCCTGCGAACCTGTTCGCAGGGGTCTGCAATCGCCCACACAAGGCACTCAGCCCGCCATAATCTATAATCTCAGCACTACCGACGCTATGTTAAAGTAAACCATAAGCGAAATCGCATCAACCGCCGTTGTAATAAACGGACTTGCCA
The DNA here is from genome assembly GCA_900316615.1 of uncultured Eubacteriales bacterium. GTDB lineage: Bacteria > Bacillota > Clostridia > Oscillospirales > Acutalibacteraceae > CAG-964. The sequence continues at coordinate 9,166 of ONDU01000019.1, forward strand.
TAACCGCAGGGTCAAACCCGATTTTTTTCGCAAGCATCGGCAATACACAGCCTATAATCTTTGCACATAAAACAGTTATAACAAGCGTCATACAGACAACCATGGCAATCTCCATACTTACACGGTCAAATACCATAAGCTTTACAAAATTTGCCAATGCAAGCGTAGCTCCGCATAAAAGAGCCACTCTCGCTTCCTTCCACACAACCCTGAATATATCCTTAAACTGAATTTCATCAAGAGAAATTCCTCTTATTACCGTCACAGATGCCTGACTTCCCGAATTTCCTCCCGTATCCATAAGCATTGGTATAAACGCCGTAAGAATAACCTGCGAAGCCAGTGCTTCTTCAAAGCCTGTTATAATCATTCCCGTAAAGGTTGCCGAAATCATAAGCAGCAAAAGCCATGGTATACGCTTATACCAAGTTTCAAAAACTCCCGTTTTCAGATAAGGCTTGTCTGTAGGAGTAATAGCCGCCATCATTTCCATATCCTCTGTAACCTCGTCCTCCATAACGTCTATTGCGTCATCTACGGTTACTATTCCTACAAGGCGGTACTCATTGTCAACTACAGGCATTGCAAGAAAATCATACTTTTTAAAATAATTAGCAACCTCTTCCTGATCGTCCAGCGTTTTTACGGATATTACATTCGTTTCCATAATATCCTTTACAACATCATCGTCATCACTCAAAAGCAGCGTTTTCATTGAAAGCAAGCCTACAAGCTTACGGTTATCACTTATTACATAGCTTGTATATATTGTTTCCTTGTCCAGACCTGTACGCCGTATGCGTTTAATAGCGTCCTCTACTGTCATATTGGGTCTGAGCGTCACATACTCGGTTGTCATGATACTTCCTGCACTGTCATCAGGATATTTCAGTATCTCGTTTATAGCCTTTCTTGTTTCGCTGTCTGCCGAGCGTAATATCCTTTTTACTACGTTGGCAGGCATTTCCTCCACAATGTCAACCATATCGTCAACATACAGTTCATCAACAACCTCTTTCAGCTCAGTATCGCTGAAGCCTTGTATAAGAAGCTCCTGAGCCTCTTCGTCCATCTCTACAAATGTTTCCGCCGCAAGCTCCTTTGGCAGCAGACGGAAAAGCAGCGGCAGCTTACTGTCATCAAGAGCATCAAACAATGCTGCAATATCCGCCGCCTGCATTGTTGAGAATACATCTCTTATTGTTACATATTTTTTCTGCTCCAACAGAAGCTCTACCGCCTGTATCATCGGAGCTGTAAAAGTATTATCCATAAATTACTTTTCCTCCTAACCTGAATTTAAGAAGTTGTTCCCGCATATGAACGGAAAAGCATTAGAAGTATAGTAAATACGGCAAAAACCATCAGTAATTTCAGCTCAGGCAAATAAACGCAAAAAGCATAGTATATTTTGCCGTTAAGCCTGATAAAGGTTCAGGAGCCGTACTATTACCACTTCCTGCGTCCATTTTCTTCACCTCTCTTTTAAAATCAAAATATTCTTCAGCTTCTAAGCAAATATGTAAATAAAGAAGCAACTCATTTTTATTTTACTACTCATTAAATTTTACAACCAAAGTATAAAACTGTCAATTATTTTTTATTCCTATAACAGTCCGTTTATGAAAAATATGTCATCAAACCTTGATTTTACACGTCTAAAATGATATTCTTAGCGTATAACAAATTTATAATGTTATATTGTGCCTTGAAATACATATGCGATAATTTTCTTTCCTGTAGATTGTACGGAAAACACAGCGATTGCAGACCGTTTCGGACATTTGTCCGAAACGTAAATTCAGGCGAAGCCTCCTGAATTTAGGCAAAAGCATACGCTTTTGCCGTCTGCAATCGCAGTCTGAGCGAATATGTAAACAGGGTGCATGACATTGATTGAGGTGACAGCGTTTGGCGTGGTTTTTTACGGAACCCTTTGAGGGACAGCATCATATTATTACGGGTGAAAATGCCGTACATATAGAAAAATCCCTGCGAATGAAAATCGGGGAGGCTTTGACTCTCGTTGACAGTGACGGTATTCAGTACTCCTGTATTATAGAAAGCTTTTCGGGCGGATGCGTAGAGGTCAGAGCTGAAAAAAAATTCCGCTGTGAAAACGAACCTGATGTACATATCACTCTTTATCAGTCCTTGCCTAAGAGTGATAAAATGGATTTTATCATTCAGAAGGCTGTGGAACTGGGGGTAAGCTCAATAGTTCCGGTTATCTCTGCAAGGTGTATATCAAGACCCGATGAAAAATCATCAGTCAAAAAGCTTCAGCGTTGGAATAAGATTGCACTTCAGGCTGCACAGCAGTCACGCAGGGGAATTATTCCGGAGGTTATGCCTGTTATCACGTTCAGCGAAGCCGCAGAAAATCTGTGCGAAAACGACTGCAATATAATTTTCTATGAATGCGGCGGAGAACGTGTAGGAAATATAATAACCCGTAACTTTGACAGAATAAATATATTCATAGGCTCAGAGGGCGGTTTTGAAAAAAGCGAAGTGGAAAAAATCAAAGCTAAGGGCGGAACAGCTGCTACTCTCGGAAAGCGTGTACTAAGAGCTGAGACTGCACCGCTTGCAGCCTTATCAATCATTATGTACATTACAGGAAACGCATAAAAACAAAGGAGTGTATTAAAATTATGATAGGAATTATAGGAGCTTTGGACGTTGAAATTGCAGGTATAAAAAGTCTTATGAGCAACATAGAGGAACAGGTTATAAGCAAAATGACGTTCTATAAGGGAGATATAAACGGAAACAAATGCGTACTTGCTCAGTGCGGCATAGGAAAGGTTAACGCCGCTATGTGTACGCAGACTATGATTTTAATGTATAATCCCGATAAGATAATCAACACAGGCGTTGCAGGTGCTCTGGACAGAAAACTGCGTATATGTGATATAGTAATTTCCGACAGGGTTGTTCATCACGACTCAATGAGCATTCTTGATGAAGGACAGCAAAATCTTATGGAATATCCCAGAGGTGCAATTCAGTTCAGCGATGAATCCATAATAACCGAGTTATTGGCGGATAAAGCTCTCGCTGACAAGCTCGAGGACGAGTGCCGCTCACTAAACAATATCAGTGTTTACAGAGGTACTGTTGCCTCAGGTGACCAGTTTATATCCGGCAAGGCTGCAAGACTTGAAATAGGTGAGTATTTCAACGCTCTCTGCTGTGAAATGGAGGGTGCTTCAATAGGTCAGGTATGCTACAGAAATGATGTTCCTTTTGTTATATTAAGGGCAATTTCCGATACCATTGACACAAACGATTATATGGATTTTGAGAAATTCAAGTACGTTGCTTCCGATGAAATTCTCAGAGTAATAAAGGCTTTCTTTGACGCAGAATAAATTTCTTACAGACTTCCGTCAGCAGAGGCGATTGCAGATAACAAAATACAAGTATTTTGTTCAAAGAAGTGCATAATGCACTTCTTTGGCTTGTGAACGAGTTCACAAGCATCTGCAATCGCCGCCTTAGCGTGAGCGTAAACCAAAATAGACCCGGCTAAGTATAATACAAGGAGACAAACGATGAAACGAATACTTTCTGTTCAGGATATTTCCTGCGTTGGTAAATGCTCTCTCACTGTAGCACTGCCCGTAATATCTGCAATGGGGTCAGAAGCATGTGTAATACCTACAGCCGTACTTTCATGTCACACCGCTTTTTCTGATTTTACCTTCTACGATTTGACAGACGAAACGGAACGCATAACCCATATGCTTAAAAAACAGAACATTGATTTTGATGCCATATATACAGGTTATATCGGCTCATACGAACAGATAGACGCTGTAGGAAAAATTTTTGATAAATTCAAAACCGATAAAAATATCATTATTGCCGACCCTGCCATGGCTGATTACGGTGAGCTTTACAAGGGCTTTGACAGGAATTTTGCTGTAAAAATGGCTGAGCTTTGCTCTAAGGCGGATATAATAGTTCCTAATATTACGGAAGCCTGTTATATGCTGGATATTCCATATATCGGTGAAAGCTACGACAAAGATTTTATCAAAAAAGTTCTTATTGAATTGAGCCTGCAGGGCTGCAAATACTGCGTTCTGACAGGTGTAAGCTTTGAAGAGGACAAGCTTGGGGTAATGTCCTATAATTCCGAAACAAAAAGCTTTTTTGAATATTATTCTGAAAAACTGCCGAACAGCTTTTACGGAACAGGTGATGTATTCGCATCTGCATTTACGGGAGCACTTATGCTTGATATAACAAGAGAAAATGCTCTTAAACTTGCGGTTGACTTCACCGTAGACTGCATAAAAGCAACCTTAAAAAATAAGGAATATCACTGGTACGGAGTAGATTTTGAAACAGCAATTCCAAAACTTATAGAAAGAATAAAGAAAGCAGAACAAACCCCTTATAAATAAACAGAGCTTAAAGCTCTGTACATACAATGCTGCGATTGCAGACCACGGCATACTGCCGTGAAATGAAAGCTTAAAAGCTTTCATTTGGTCAAAAGCTTTGCTTTTGACCGTCTGCAATCGCAGCAGGAGCGAAGCCGCAAGCCTGTACTTGATTCAGCATATACAACTGAAAAGAATAGATTGACAAAACAGAGTAAGAATGGGATAATTAACGTTGTACATTTAATTTTAAGCTCTTAAATTCAGATAAGAAAACTCAGGTTATAATAAACCAAAGACAAGGAGAGATAGAAGTTGGCAAAGGAACTTGCTAAATCATATAACCCGCGTGAGGTTGAAGATAAAATATACAGCTTCTGGATAGAAAACAATTATTTTCATTCAGAGATAGACAGGGAAAAAAAGCCATATACGATAGTTATGCCCCCTCCGAACATTACGGGACAGCTTCATATGGGACACGCACTTGACAATACACTTCAGGATATTTTAATCCGTTACAGAAGAATGCAGGGCTGCTGTACCCTTTGGCTTCCCGGAACAGACCACGCATCTATAGCAACCGAAGCAAAAATTGTTGAAGCTATGCGTAAAGAGGGACTTACAAAAGAAGATTTAGGCAGAGAAAAATTTTTGGAAAGAGCGTGGCTCTGGAAAAAGGAATACGGCGGAAGAATTTGCGACCAGCTAAAAAAAATGGGAAGCAGCTGCGACTGGCAGCGTGAACGCTTCACTATGGACGAAGGCTGCAGCAAAGCCGTAAAAGAAGTTTTCATAAAGCTTTATAATGAAGGTCTGATATACCGAGGAGAAAGAATAATAAACTGGTGTCCTCACTGTCTTACATCAATTTCCGATGCAGAGGTTAATTATGAAGATCAGGCAGGACATTTCTGGCATCTGAGATATCCTCTTACAGACGGAAGCGGATATATAGATCTTGCAACAACACGACCTGAAACATTACTCGGTGATACGGCTGTAGCAGTAAATCCCGATGATGAACGCTACAAGGATATGGTAGGAAAAACTCTCACGCTTCCCATAGTTCACCGTCAGATACCCATAATAGCGGACGAATACGTTGAAATGGATTTCGGAACAGGTGTTGTAAAAATAACCCCTGCACATGACCCTAACGACTTTGAGGTAGGTCTGCGTCACAATCTGCCCGTTATCAACGTAATGACAGATGACGCAAAAATAGTTGACGACTATCCCAAATACGCAGGTATGGACAGATACGAGGCAAGAAAAGCTATCGTAAAGGATTTGGAAGCAGAGGGTGCTCTTATAAAGGTAGAGGATTACAGCCATAATGTCGGAACGTGCTACCGCTGCGGAACTACCGTAGAGCCGAGAGTATCGAAGCAGTGGTTCGTAAAAATGAAGCCTCTTGCACAGCCTGCCATAGACGCTGTAAAGAACGGTGAAACAAAGTTTGTACCCTCTCATTTTGAGAAAACATATTTCCACTGGCTTGAAAATATCCGTGACTGGTGTATATCACGTCAGTTGTGGTGGGGACATCAGATACCTGCCTTTTACTGCGATGACTGTGGCGAACTTGTTGTTACCAAAGATGATAAAGCAGTATGCCCTAAATGCGGAAAACCCATGCGACAAGACCCTGATACACTTGATACATGGTTCAGTTCTGCACTATGGCCTTTTTCCACACTCGGCTGGCCTGAAAATACTGACGAACTTGATTATTTCTATCCTACAAACACGCTCGTAACAGGCTACGATATTATACCCTTCTGGGTTATGAGAATGATGTTCTCAGGAATAGCACATACCGGAAAAGCTCCTTTCGACACTGTTCTTATACATGGTCTGGTTCGTGACAGTCAGGGAAGAAAAATGAGTAAATCCCTCGGAAACGGAATAGACCCGCTGGAAATTATAGACAAGTACGGTGCTGACGCTTTAAGACTGACACTCGCAACAGGAAACGCTCCCGGTAATGATATGCGTTTCTACGATACAAGAGTAGAAGCAAGCAGTAACTTTGCAAACAAGCTCTGGAATGCATCACGTTTTGTTCATATGAACATTGATGACTACAACGTTGAAAATAAACTCCCTGATACATTGGAAACAGAGGATAAGTGGATTATCAGCACCCTTAACAATACGGCAAAAGAAATTACTGAAAATCTTGATAAATTTGAGCTTGGAACTGCCGTTAAAAAGGTTTTCGATTTCATCTGGGATTACTACTGCGACTGGTATATCGAGCTTGCAAAATCAAGACTTCAAAACAACGATGCCTCCGCACAGAACGCACGTCAGGTACTTGTATGGGTTCTTGACAGGGCTTTAAGACTTCTCCACCCCTTTATGCCGTTTATAACCGAGGAAATATGGCAGACATTACCTCACGAGGGTGATACAATTATGTATTGTACGTATCCTGAATTCAATGCCGCTTACGATTTCCCCGAAGCAAGAGAGGAAATGGAAGTTGTTATGAACGCTATAAGAGCAATCCGTACAAGACGCTCTGAAATGAATGTTCCGCCATCAAGGAAAGCAAAGGTATATATTGCTTCTCAGCTCAAGGACATATTCAAAAGAGGTTCACAGTTTATCTGTAAGCTTGCGTCTGCAAGTGAGGTTGAGATAGGCGACAGCTACGACATAGACGGTGCTGTTACCGTAGTAACGTCAGAGGCTAAGATATACATTCCCATGAGTGAGCTCGTTGACAAGGAAGAAGAGCTTAAACGCCTTAACAGAGAGCTTGCAAAAACAGAAAAAATGCTTGCTCAGTCTGAGGGTAAGCTTAACAATCAGGGCTTTATCGGAAAAGCTCCCGCAAATGTTGTAGAAAAGGTTAAACAGCAGGCTGCAAAGGAACGTGAGAAAATCGCTATGATAAAAGCCGCTATCGAAGCCCTTTGATAATATGTCAATTTGATACATAAAAAAATTAAAAAGGATAATTAAACAATGAAAAAAAGATTAATAGCAACTTTATGTATTTTAATAATATTCCCAATGATACATTTTTTTCAGGTTTCTGCAAATACATCTGTTATCGATATAGAACATACCTACTTTGCAGTTGGTGATGCTAATCTATTCGACCCAGCTTGGACACCTAACATGCCTCAATATCAACTTATAAAAGACGAAAAAAATAATCTTTATTATGTGAAAATTCCAGTAACGAAAGATAAATGGATGAAACATTTCAAGTATATGGTTTCTCAAGATGGTACATGGAATGTATCATACAACGATAGAGGTGTTGCTTTAAATGTTGATCGAGAAGCTACAGGCTTTATTGAGAATAATACATTTGCAGTGGTTATCACTTTTAATCCTACTACACTGAAAGCTAATTTCCATTGTATATTTTCTGAAACTCCAACACAAAGTCCAACCACTGTTCCTACACAGTTGCCAACAGAACCTCCAACAGAACCGTCTTCTGAAGCTGGATTTATAAATGAAAAATTACCAACTAAAGGTAAAATATATTTTGAAAGCACACAAACTCTAAGTACATACAATAAATCATTTTACTGCCACGTTTGGGAAAGTAATGGTGATTATATCTACTCATGGCAAACCAGTCAAGAAAAAATGACTCCAGTTATGAGCGGATCTAATTTATACTCATACGATATTCCTTCTAAAAATTTTAATGGTAATGATTTTAATGCAAATCTTTTGTTAATTAGTGGAAATAGTGGCTGGACAAGTTATGAAACAACTTTTAGTGATCATTGTATAGGCGACACACTTTATATAGATGCTAATGATATCCTTGAAGATCCTTATCATAGTACACGAACTTTATATGCTTTAAAGTGGAAAAAGAATCCTTACGAAGGTTCTCACATTAGTATTACATCAACAGGAAAAGTACAGGGAATTGCGTTAACGAACACTGAAACTCCTTACAGTATTGTTAATGAATTTATTCAAAGATATACTAGTAGTAATTATGGATATATTGATTATAGCCTGATAACAGAAGAAGCCCAAAAAAGATATATTGATGAGATAGTACAGATTATTTCACCTAGTTATATTAAAGATATAAAATATAATATTGCAAATAAACAAGTTACTATTACCCAATATAATGGTAATAGTAAGTGTATTTGTATTCCCAATAATATTGATGGATATCCAGTAACTGCTATTGGAAATAATGCTTTTAAAAATTGTTCAAATTTAGAAACAATTTATATAGGAAGTAATATATCCAATATCGAGGATAATGCTTTCTATAATTGTAATAATTTAAGGAGTATAGTTTTCTCAGGAAATTTAATAAATGTAGGAAAAAATGCTTTTTCTAATTGTAATAAACTATCAATCATTGATGCAACTATAACAGTTAGCAATATAAAATATAAAATTGAAAATGGAAGCGTAACTATATCAGAATATGGAAATAAAGAAAAAACTGTAATAATTCCTTCAACAATAGGCGGGTTACCTGTAACTAAAATTGCATCCTCTGCATTTAAAGAGGGAAATAATTTGAAGAGTATCGTTATTCCAAATAGCGTAACTAACATAGGTGAAAGTGCATTTGAAAATTGTAATAATTTGACTAGTGTAACCATACCTAATAATGTTAAATATATAGCCACTGGGGCATTTTACGGTTGTAGCAGTTTAACAAACATAAATATACCTGATAGCATTACTAATATATGCAAATATACATTTTATGATTGTAACGCTTTAACCAATTTAGTTATATCAAAAAATGTTACTAGTATAGACAACAATGCCTTTGGATATTGTACAAATTTAACGGATATATATTATACAGGAACCAAAAATGAATGGAAAGATATAGTAATATCTTATGGAAATGATTATCTGACAAATGCAACCATACATTATGATTGTCCTATTATTTCATTGAATAAAAATAAAATAACATTAGAGGTAGGACAAACTTATACACTTTCGGCAACAGTTCTTCCCAAAGCTTATGATAAATTAACTTGGAAAAGCAGTAATAAAGCAGTTGCCACAGTAACTTCAAAAGGAAAAATATCAGCAAAAAGTGAGGGAACTGCTAGTATAACTTTAAAAACAGCGGACGGAAAAAACACATCTTGCAAAGTTACGGTTGTCGCTTCTTCTGACGAAAACCCCGATAGTATTTCCCTTAATAAAAGCAGTTTGATAGTAGGTGTAGGAGAAACTTTTAATTTTAGCTGTAAAACCGATAAAGGAACATCGGCTAAGGTAACCTATACTTCAAGTAAAACATCTGTTGCAACAGTAGACAGCAACGGAAATATGAAAGCAAAATCAGCGGGTACTGCCATTATTACTGCCACAACGAATAACGGTAAAACAGCTAAATGCCGTGTAACTGTTAAAAACGCACCGACAAGTATTTCTATTAACCGTAAAAACAGTATTATGGGTTTGGGTGAAACATTCTATCTTGAGGGTAGTCTTGCCAACGATGAAGCGTCAAGAGTTTTAACTTTTTCGTCCAGTAAACCTGAAGTAGCTACTGTCAGTGACGGCGGAATTGTAACGGCAAAATCTATAGGAACAGCGATTGTCAGCATTACTACTTACAACGGACAAAAGGCTACTTGTCGTGTTACTGTCAGAAATGCACCGACATCACTTACTTTCAACAAAACAAGTATCACACTAAAACAAGGTGAATCATTTTATCTTGAAAGTCAGTTTAAAAACGGCGAATACGCAAGAATGGTAACATACAATTCACCTAATAAATCCATAGCTACCGTAAGCGGCAGCGGAGTCATTACCGCAAAATCAAAAGGAAGTGTACAAATAACAGGAAAAACGTATAACGGAAAAACAGCGGTTTGCACCGTAACAGTAAAGTAGTATTAATTATAGGTAAAATAAAAGTCAGCACTCTGAAATGAATGCTGACTTTTTGTTATATTTCTCGTAAATGCCTATTATAGTTATTTAACTTTAAAAAAGGAATGGATAGCATCATTTAGAGAACTAAAAGAAGAAAGATTGAATTTCAGGTATTTTTTCAGATAAGCCCACAATTTTTCTATAGGATTTAATTCTGGAGAATACGGAGGAAGAAATATCACCTTACATTGTTGCTTCTGTGCCAGATGACGAAGTTCGCTTTTTCGATGAAATGCGGCATTATCCATAACAATTATCCGTTCTTTTCCGAGCGAAGGAAGTAAACAGTTTTCAAACCAGAATTCGAATAATACGGAATCTGTGGTTCCGTTATACTGCATTGGTGCTATTATTTTATTGCCGATTTTTCCTGAAACAATGTTGGTTCGTTGAAATTTTTTTCCGGAAATTTTGGCATATACTTTTTCTCCTCTCGGAGCATATCCATATTCTCTGTAAATACAAGTACTTATTCCTGTTTCATCTATATAAACAATTTCATCAGTAGGAATATCTTTAATCTCTTCAAGATATTTATTCACCTGTTCTGCTTTCTGTTCTTTATATGATGTTGTCTTTTTTTTCGCGTTATTCCATATCTTTTCAAAGCTTTCCATATCGCTGTTATTGAACAATTAAAAAATTCTGCCATTTCTTTCTGAGTTGCATCAGGATGTTCTTTTACATACTCAATGAGTTTTTCAGGGTCTATTTTTTTAAATCCTCTGTTCAAAGGTTTATTAGATAAGTCACCTGTTTCTTTATATTGTTTCACCCAACTGCTCACTGCTGATTTGCTTACTCCGAATATTTCGGCCGTTTCCACCAATTTATGTCCTGCTATATAATATTTTGCCGCAGCTTCTCTTAAATCTTTACTTTTACTCATGTTTTTTATTATAGCTCATATCTTTCCCTATTTCAAGTTAATCAGCTATA
>ONDU01000048.1 GCA_900316615.1 uncultured Eubacteriales bacterium
AATCTTTATTTCTGTGATACAGTACTTATATTCTTGCTTAAAGCTGAGGTCTGTCCCAGAATTTTGTGTTCTGCGACAGATCCGTATTTTTCAGACACAGTTCCAAGGATAGCTCATATTGTGTTTATTGTTCCAGCCGTCCCTTTCGTATTCGCCGTAGAAGAATATTTCAAGCTCGTCAATTCGTCTGTAAAGAAGTCCCCATATACAAGAGCCTCCTGCATGATGCCGTCTTATAATAGCATATTTTACATCGTAATAGTCGGCATAGTCAAGATTTCTTTCTCCGTTGTGCCAGCAGTCAGAAAGAGCCTCCTCAACATCATCGTCATACAGAACACCCGGCCCTAAGTTATAAACGAAAAGCACAAGTGCGTCAAACTGCTGCTGATTGAACTTTATGCCGTGGTTAATCATAAAGTTGTTCACGGAAGAAGAATAAACGCTGTCATTAACCACGCTTACCATAAATGCATATGCTTCGTCCTGCGACATATCATTATAAAATTCCTCTCCGTTTGTTACGACATATCCATGACCTACAGTGGGAGTATCATATACAAGAGGGTCATCGGAAACCTGCGGTAAATAGCCCTCAAAGTTTGCATTGAGCCTGAGAGCCTCGTCACTGGGTCTGCGTCTGCCGTAGGAAACAATATTTCCCGAGGTAACATCAGTTACAAAAACCGTACTTTTTCCTGCGTCACAGGTTGCATACCTGCCGTTGTTCTGATACATTGAGTATGCTGTTACAGGATATTCTCCCGCGGAAGTAAAGGTATAATAGCCCTTCCAGATATATCTTTTGCCCGAGCAGTCATCAGTCTTTGACTCTGCGTAAACCGTATGGACAGTGCTTCCTGTTTTTATATCGAACTTAACAGATGTACGTGCCTTATCGGTAATCGCTATAAGCTCCACACGTTCATTCCTTGAAGCCGAGTTAGGTGAGGAATAGCTGAATCTTATAGGGTCTGAGCCAAGAACTCTTACTGCACAGGTTCGGCTTGAGCCTGCATAATTGGCTGTAATTATGGCTACACCTTGTTTTTTGGCTGTTACGAAGCCTTTCTGATTTACCGTTGCAACAGATGTATCAGAGGAAGAAAAGCTTGAGCCGCTCGACTTTAAATAAAGTGTTTTTCCGTTGTTCAGATTGTAGTATGAGTACATAAGATATGTGTCTGAAGAATAGGAGGAAACGGATATGTTACAGGTTTTTTTTGTTTTTCCTGCCGTAACAGTTATAACGGCATTTCCTCCGCTTATTCCCTTTACAACTCCGTACTGGTCTACGGTTGCTACAGCCGTGTTTGAGGAAGAATAGCTTACCTGTGCAGATGCGGGAGATACATCAGCTTTTATGTATGCGTGATTTCCGCTGAGAATAGAGGTTGCTGTTGCTGAAATTGAAAGATTTACTGTTTCTTTTGTTACATTTACGGTACATGAGGCTGTTTTTCCGTTGTAGGTAGTTGCGGTTACCGTTGCCGTACCGGTTTTATGTGCTGTTACTATAAGCTTGTTGTCTGTACTGAGCTTTACGGAAGCAACCGATTCATCTGATGATGATATATCAAGAGTACTTGAATAACTGCCTGTAGGGAATGTGGGATTTAAGGTAAATGTTTTTCCCTCATACATATTTATTCTGTCTGAATTGAATGAAAGTGAGGTCGGTGCTTTCTTTACAAGAACAACACATTTGCTCTGCATTTTGTTGTATGTGAAAAATACTGCGGCATAACGTCCCTCTTTTTTTGCCGAAGCTTCCCCTGTCAGCTGTGTAATCGGGAAACCGATTGAACTGGACGAGCAGTAAGCCTTTCGGTAAGCACTTGCCCCTGCATTAATGATTCCGTTAAATTTATGGCTCTCCCCCACACCCAACGTAAGGTATGACTGACCGATAGATACAATTGAGGGAGCTTCTCCCACGTTAACAGCACATACAAAAGTTTCTCCGTCATTTGTCTTGCATATAACACTGGCAGAGCCTTTTGCTTCTGCCTTTACGTTGCCTTGCATATCTACAGAAAGAACCTTTGAATTTGTAGTTGTCCATCTGTATCCGCCGGTGCTGCCATGTTTCGGTACAAACCTGTAATTTTCACCAACACCCATTTCAATCTGCGTTTTCTCCGTTGAGCTTTCCATAGGTACAGTAACAAAATCCTTGTTGGAACCGAATTTTTTATCGGAAGCCTTGTCAGTTTCAGAACGGTTACTATCGGATTTTTCCTCCGTTTCCTCTCCGAATTTTTCAGAGTTCTGCTCAATATCATTTTTTTCGTTTTTCGATAAAGCGTTATCCTCTGCTGCCGAATAATCGGCTTGTGTACTTTCCTCAACGCAAATATCGGAAGTCACATCGGGTTCGTTGTCAAAGGCATTCGCCGCAGGCACAAGCAAGGAGCTCATAAGCGTTGCCGTGCATACTAAAGCGATAAGCCTTCTTAATGCTTGCTTTGGCATTGAAATTATCCTCCTTAAAATATCAACATATTTAACTTTTCAGCAGCTTCAGTCTGAAAAGTTACAAAAATGTTATAACTTAATTATAGATAATTACCTCGGCTTTTTCAAGTCCATATCCGACTTTTTAACGATATATTTATAATCATTTAAAATAATTATGGCTATTTTTGCTTTTACAGGCATTGTATAGCAAGAAATAATGCCGCCAAATTGGGTAAATGTCCCATTTGGCGGCTGAGAATATAATTTTAATAAAGGCAGCTTACCCTCACCTGCTTAATTCATCTCGTCACTGAATACAGATGAGAATTAATCGTGTTTTTTAACTGAGCAGTGAACTGACTGACTTATATCGGGATTATCTCACTCCGTAAAGCAGCTCACCGTATGAGGGATAAGGCCAGTAATCAGCTGCGGTTGAAACTTCCATTTCATCGCCTACCGCTCTGAGTTCATTCATAGCATTGAATACTTCTTCTCCATAGAAGAGGGCTCTTTCGGCAACGTCTTTTATTCCTTTTGCTTCATTGACCTTTTCTTCGAGTACTTCTATTTTTTTATGGAAACAGCACAACAGCTTGGAAAGCTTTTCAATCAAAACAAGCTCTGCATCGCAGGGAATTGAAGCACTCAATGCCTTTTTTGCGTTGCATGCATCAACAAGCTCATGAACATATGATGAAACCGCAGGGAAAATGTCCCTTCTTGCCATTTCTATCATGGTAAGAGCTTCTATGTTGATAACCTTTCCGTACTCCTCCTGCTGAATTTCGTATCTTGAGAACATTTCTCTGCGGGTATGAACATTATGCTTTGTAAAAAGCTTTACGTTCTTTTCAGCAATAAAGTGCGGCATAGCAACAGGCATAGAACGCAGATTGAGCAAGCCTCTTCTTTTCGCCTCTGCGACCCACTCTTCCGAGTAGTTGTCACCATTAAATACTATATCCTTGTATTTTGTAAAGGTCTCCCTTATAAGTGCCTTTACCGCTGCCTGCTTATCCTCTACAGGTTCAAGCTCATCGGCAAATTGGCTGAGTTCCTCTGCAACTATGGTATTTAGCATAATATTGGGGCAGGCGATATTGAGTGATGAACCCAGAGAACGAAATTCAAACTTATTTCCTGTGAATGCAAAAGGTGATGTACGGTTACGGTCTGTTGTATCTTTCTTGAAATCAGGCAAAACACCTACTCCCAAATCCATATTTCCTGCTTCGTTGTTGATTACGGACTTACCGTCAATGATTGCATTCATAACTGCTTCAAGGTCATCACCGATAAACATAGAAATAATTGCAGGGGGAGCTTCATTTGCACCCAATCTGTGGTCATTTCCTGCACTTGCCACTGAAACTCTGAGCAAATCCTGATATTCATAAACGCCTTTCATTATAGCCGCAAGGAATATGAGAAATTCTGTGTTGCGGATAGGGTCTTTACCGGGTTTAAGCAGGTTTCTTCCTGTGTTTGTGGAAAGCGACCAGTTATTATGCTTACCGCTTCCGTTTACTCCTGCAAAGGGTTTTTCGTGCAAAAGGCATACAAGTCCGTGCTTATGAGCAACTCTTTTCATAACCTCCATTGTAAGCTGGTTATGGTCTGTTGCGAGGTTCGTTGTAGTGAATATGGGAGCCATTTCGTGCTGTGCCGGAGCAACCTCATTATGTCTTGTTTTTGAGTATATTCCCAGCTTCCAGAGTTCTTCGTCCAAATCCTGCATATAAGCCATAACTCTGGGCTTGATTGAACCGAAGTAATGATCCTCCATTTCCTGACCCTTGGGGGCTTTAGCTCCGAAAAGGGTTCTTCCTGTATATATCAGGTCTTTTCTTTTGTTATAGAGTTCTTCGTCAATGAGGAAATATTCCTGTTCGGGGCCTACTGTTGTTACTACCCTTGTGGTTTCTGTGTCGCCGAGTACTCTGAGAATTCTTACGGCTTCATCGCTTATTCTCTCCATTGAACGCAGAAGGGGAGTTTTCTTGTCAAGAGCTTCACCCGTATATGAGCAGAATGCTGTGGGAATGCAGAGAGTATCATTTTTTACAAATGCATAAGAAGTGGGATCCCATGCGGTATAGCCTCTTGCTTCAAAGGTTGCTCTTATTCCGCCCGAGGGAAATGATGAAGCATCAGGCTCACCCTTGATAAGCTCCTTGCCTGAAAATTCCATAATTACCTTGCCGTCATCGGTAGGATTTATAAAGCTGTCGTGCTTTTCGGCAGTAATTCCTGTCATCGGCTGAAACCAGTGTGTATAGTGTGTTGCACCTTTTTCTATCGCCCAGTCCTTCATAGCATTTGCAACTATATTGGCTACATTTATATCAAGCGGTGCACCGTCCTTGATTGTTTTTTTCAGTGCCTTGTATGTTTCTTTCGGAAGTCTTTCTTTCATGGTAGCATCGTCAAAAACCATACTGCCAAAAAGCTCGGGTATCTTTACCATTGTAAGCTCTCCTGTCTTAATGTGATATTTTTTCTTAACACTAAAATAAGAACGCCGTAGGTACAGCGAAACCGCCAACCTACAGCGTCATTGCTGTCTGTGACTAAAGTATATACCTAAGAAAAAAATTTGTCAATAACCAGCCTTGAGTTTTTCTGCTTTTAACAAATAATTATATTTTTCTGCCTTTTAAAATATTCTGTATGCTTATATTCTTATGCCGAAAGTATAAATAAAATGCTGTTTACTCATAAATTCTTCTCCGACAGAGGCGAAGGCGAAAGTAAAAATTGCGGCTGTACTTTGTTCAGCCGCAATTTATGAAATAAAACTTCAGTTTTAAATTATTTTACCATAGAAGCAACTTCGTCAGCAAAGTTATCCTCTCTCTTTTCGAGACCCTCGCCTTTCTCATAACGAACAAAGTCAACAATCTTGATATATCCGCCAAGCTCTTTTGCAGTGTTGTTTGTATACTGAGTAACTGTAAGGCTGCTGTCCTTTACAAATACCTGCTCAACAAGGCAGTTTTCCTTATAGAACTTGCCGATTTTACCCATAACGATTTTCTCAGCGATAGCTGCGGGCTTACCCTCGTTTATAACCTGCTCGGTCATAATCTTCTTCTCATGCTCAAGTGTTTCAGCGGAAACGGAAGCTCTGTCGAGGAAGCTGGGGTTGATAGCTGCAATCTGCATAGCAATATCCTTTGCATATGTCTTGAAGCCGTCCTTATCAGCAACATCTGTATCAAAGTTAACGATAACTCCGATTCTGCCTGCTGCGTGGATATATGATATAACATTACCCTCGTAGCGAACAAATCTGCGGATTTTTATATTCTCTCCGATTGTAAGGATTTTATCCTTGAGCAAAGCGTCAACCGTATCTGTAGAGCCTGCTGCAACACATGCAAGAAGTGCCTCTACATCTGCGGGATTCTGCTCCATAACAGTATTTGCACAGGTTTCAACAAAAGCCTGAAAATCTGCATTCTTTGCAACGAAGTCTGTTTCTGCGTTTACTTCGATTACAACACCTACTGTACCCTCTGCATTTGTCTTTGCGAAAGCAACACCCTCAGCAGCTATTCTGCCGCTCTTCTTCTCCTGCTTAGCAAGACCCTGCTCTCTGAGAAAGTCAACTGCCTTGTCCATATCTCCGTCAGCTTCTGTAAGAGCCTTTTTGCAGTCCATCATACCGCAGCCTGTCTTTTCTCTTAAAGCCTTAACGTCTTTAGCTGTAAATGCCATTTATATCAATCCTCTCATAATTAATATTCACTTTTTTAATATATTCAGCCAAACAAATTACAGGGATAAAAAAATCCCCGTAATCTGATTGTTGTATTATTTTATTACTGTAAAATGTTATTCAGCAGCTTCTTCGGCAGCTTCTTCAACAGCCTCAGCATCATTATCCTCAGCAGCGGCACCCATTCTGCCCTCATTGCCTTCGATTATAGCGTTTGCAATAGTTCCTGCGATAAGCTTAACTGCACGGATTGCGTCATCATTACCGGGTATAACGTAGTCAATCTCGTCAGGGTCACAGTTTGTATCTACGATAGCTACTATAGGAATACCGAGCTTCTTAGCCTCTGCTACAGCTATTCTTTCCTTGCGGGGGTCAACTATGAACAATGCACCGGGCATCTCTTTCATCTCTTTGATACCGCCCATAAACTTCTCAAGCTTTTCAATTTCAAGGTTCAGCTTAGTAACCTCTTTCTTGGGTAAAAGCTCAAATGTTCCGTCAGCCTCCATAGCACGGAGCTGTTTAAGTCTGTTAATTCTTCTCTGAATAGTAGTAAAGTTTGTCATCATACCGCCGAGCCATCTTGCGTTTACGTAGAAAGCTCCTGCTCTCTCAGCCTCTTCCTTTACGGAATCCTGAGCCTGCTTCTTTGTTCCTACAAAGAGAACGCTCTTGCCGTCCATTGAAAGCTCACGTACAAATGCATATGCTTCCTCAAGCTTCTTTACCGTCTTCTGGAGGTCGATAATATAGATACCGTTTCTCTCCGTGAAGATGTACTCAGCCATCTTGGGGTTCCATCTTCTTGTCTGGTGACCGAAGTGAACGCCTGCTTCCAAAAGTTGTTTCATTGATACTACTGCCATTGTAAAAATCCTCCTTAGGTTAAAAATCCTCCGTTGTGCTCATTTTCTGCGTCCGACTGTAAATGGCTTGACAGCACCCGACAGCGAGCGGCAACGTGCGAAATGCTTATATATTTTAGCACATTATAATCTTATTTTCAAGTGCCGTAAAGAAATTTTTACAAAATTCATATTCAAGCTTCTGTGAATTATTTTTTAATTTCCGCAAAATATAAATCCAGTATTGAATAATAATTTCCGGTATTGTAAAATTTATTGTGAAATCTGAAAAGAAATAAAAAATACGGAGGTCTTTTAATATGTATGACTGCTTGATTTTAGGAAGCGGTCCTGCGGGACTGTCGGCGGCGGTTTATGCACAGCGTGCAAGAATAAGTGCTTTAGTTATTGAAAAGGTTTACCGCGGAGCAGGTCAGATTACCGAAAGCGAAAGGGTAGACAATTATCTTGGTATGTACGGAGAAAACGGCTACAGTATGGGAGTTAAGTTCAGAAAGCATGCTGACGAGCTTGGTGCTGAATTTTATGAGGGCAAGGTAACAGCAATTACAAAAAAATCCGACGAAAACGGAATATACTACAGCGTAAGCTTAGATGACGGCAAAAGCTTTGAAGGAAGAACCGTAATATATGCGTTGGGTACTGAAAGACGAAAGCTCAATGTTAAAGGCGAAGCTGAATATACGGGAAAGGGTGTATCTTACTGTGCGGTATGCGACGGTGCTTTCTACAGAAAGAAAACCACAGCCGTAGCAGGCGGCGGAGATACGGCACTGGGTGATGCGTTACTGCTTTCAAAATTTGCTCAGAAGGTATATATAATCCACAGAAGAAACGAATTGCGTGCAAACAAGGCTTTGCAGGAAAAAGTAAAAGCTTTGCCCAATGTAGAATTTATACTTAATGCAGACATAACTGAGATTAAGGGAGAAAAAAAGGTTGCTGCCGTGAAAATCATACAGGAAAACAGGGAAAAAGAAATACCTGTTGACGGAGTATTTGTAGCTGTGGGAAGTACTCCCAGCTCAGAGTTGCTGAAGGATTTGGTCGAGCTTGATAACAACGGATATGTTGTAGCTGATGAGAACGGAAAAACATCTGAAAGCGGTATATTTGCCGCAGGCGATGTACGAACAAAAAAACTGCGTCAGGTTATCACCGCAGCCTCAGACGGTGCAAACTGCCTGTTTTCCGCAGAAGAATATCTCGGACTCACTCGTCAGGTTAAATTTAAATAATATACGGCACAGCTGCCTGCACCTTACGGAAAGATAATCAATATACACGCAATACACGCAAAAAAAATAACAGATAAATTATACACGGGCAGTATATATGTAAATTTCTTTCATTATCATATACTGCTCCTAATGTTTTTTACTCGGAAAATATAAAAATGTTTATATTGGTCAAAATTTCCGATAAATTTTATATAAGTTTTTATAAAAAAATTTTTACAAGGTATAGAAATATCAATAAAAAAAGAGTATAATAAAAATCGGTGTCGGCTTTATCGGAATACAGTGTTAAAACTGCATTCTATAAAAACGGCTTTGATACGGTTTTTAATCACTCAGACCGCCTGTCAGGCTTCAGACCCTGCGGCGGGCTTTAAAAGGAGATTACATATATGGAAAAGAAAAATTTGGACTGGGCCAATATGGGCTTCGGTTACAGAAAAACTGACAAGAGATTTGTTTCTACCTTCAAGGACAATAAATGGGACGAGGGTGCACTCATTGAAGACGATATGATTACAATGAGCGAATGTGCCTGCGTATTGCAGTACGCTCAGACCTGCTTTGAGGGTCTCAAGGCTTATACAACGGCTGACGGAAGAATTGTCTGCTTCCGCCCCGACCTCAACGCTCAGAGAATGTTCGATACGTGTGCAAGACTTGAAATGCCTCAGTATCCCGTTGACAAATTCGTTGAGGCTGTTGTAAAGACCGTCAAGGCTAATGAGGCTTACGTTCCTCCCTACGGCTCAGGTGCAACACTTTATATCAGACCTTATATGTTCGGCATTAATCCTGTTATAGGTGTTAAGCCTGCCGACGAGTATCAGTTCAGAATATTTACAACGCCTGTAGGCCCTTACTTCAAGGGCGGTGCAAAGCCTATAACAATAAGAGTAAGCGACTTCGACCGTGCAGCTCCCAGAGGAACAGGCAATGTAAAAGCAGGTCTTAACTATGCTATGAGCCTTCACGCTATAGTTTCCGCCCACAGGGAGGGCTTCGATGAAAACCTCTACCTCGACCCCGCAACAAGAACCAAGGTTGAGGAAACAGGCGGTGCTAATTTCCTCTTCATAAGCAAGGACAATAAGGTAGTAACTCCCAAGTCGGACAGTATACTTCCCTCAATAACAAGACGTTCTCTTATGTATGTAGCAGAAAACTATCTCGGTCTTGAGGTTGAGCAGAGAGAGGTTTACCTCGATGAACTCACAGATTTTGCAGAGTGCTGTCTTTGCGGTACGGCTGCGGTTCTTTCTCCTGTAGGAAAGATTGTAGACCATGGCAGAGAAATATGCTTCCCCAGCGGTATGGAGAAAATGGGTACAATTACTCAGAAGCTTTACGATACGCTCACGGGCATACAGATGGGCACAATCGAAGCTCCCAAGGGCTGGATTTGTGAGATTAAATAAGCGTTCCTTTTCTTTTAAGTTGATTTTATAAAGCAAAAACAAGCAGCAGCCGTCACACCTGTTGCTTGTTTTTGCGTTTTTTGTTTTTAATTTTTAATTTACGGATTTACTGATTTACGTTTTTCATAGATTATTTGAATTTGATAATATTATGAAATTATGATGTCATCAGGTGCTGTTCCTACCGTTACCTTGCATTCTGCCGTTTTTCCGTTTGAGGTCTTTACTGTAATTATGGCTGTACCGCTTCCCCTTGCTGCAACCTTTCCCGATGATGTAACGGTTGCTACTGCTGTATCACTGCTGCTCCATACGCATACTGTATATGCGTCATCAGGCGTAAGCGTTGCTGTGAGCTTACAGCTCTGACCTACTGCCAGTGTAACCTCGGTCTTGTCAAGCTCTATGCTTTCAGGTGCTGTTCCTACTGTTACCTTGCATTCTGCTGTTTTTCCGTTTGAGGTTTTTACTGTAATTATGGCTGTACCGCTTCCCTTTGCAGCTACCTTTCCTGCGGAGGTAACGGTTGCTACTGCTGTATCACTGCTGCTCCAAGTACAATAGGTATATGCGTCAGCAGGTGTAAGCGTTGCTGTGAGATTACAGCTCTGACCCACTGCCAGTGTAACGTCTGTCTTGTCAAGCTCTATGCTTTCGGGTGCTGTT
>ONDU01000050.1 GCA_900316615.1 uncultured Eubacteriales bacterium
ATGCTGTTCAGCACCATATTTATCGTGGTTGGTCCCAAGGGTCTTGTGGAAAATTTCAAGGAGGCAGTCGCTCTTAATACACCTCTCGAAAACGATGAAATAAGCGAAAACTCATTACATAACCCGGACGGCGAAAATACTTAAATCTGCTTTATTATTTGTTGTAACATCGGTATTTGAAAAAATTTTATTGTGTGGTATAATTGTTCCTGTAAACACTCAGGAGCAGTTATGCCATTATTTTTTAGGGAACGGTGATAAAAATGAAGGAAATAAATACAAATGAGAAATCTGCATTTATAGCAATAGTAGGGCGACCGAATGTAGGCAAATCATCTCTTCTTAACAGAATGCTCGGTCAGAAGCTTGCAATAGTTTCGAGCAAGCCTCAGACAACCAGAACAAGAATTATGGGAGTTCTTACAGAAAACGAGGTGCAGCTTGTTTTTATAGATACCCCCGGAATACACAAGCCTAAAAATGAGCTTGGCAAATATATGATACGCTCGGTAAATGCTTCTGTTTCGGGTGTAGATGCCTGTCTTATGGTAACTGAGGCCTGCGAGGATATTCGTGATACGGAAATAAAGCTTATCGAAAAATTCAAGGCTATGGATATTCCCGCTGTTCTGGCAATAAACAAGATAGATACGGTGAATGATAAGACAAAGCTTATGCTTCAGCTTGCAAGATACGGTGAAATGATGGATTTTGAAGCTATAGTTCCTGTATCGGCACAAAACGGAAGCGGTATAGAAGACCTTAAGAATGAGCTTAAAAAGCTTTCGCAGGAAGGCGGACATCTTTTTGATGAGGATACGCTTACAGACCAGCCCGAAAGAGTTCTCGCCGCAGAAATGATAAGGGAAAAACTGCTAAGGCTGCTTGATAAGGAAATACCTCACGGAACAGCCGTTGTAATAGAAAGAATGAGAACAAGAGATGAAAGCAATATTATTGATATTGATGCCGTTATATATTGCGAACGCGACAGCCACAAGGGAATAATTATAGGAAAGCAAGGTTCGATGCTGAAAAAGATAGGTACGTTTGCAAGACAGGATATGGAAAACTTTTTTAACTGTAAGGTCAATCTTAAAATGTGGGTAAAGGTCAAGGAGGACTGGAGAAACAAACAGGGACTTCTGAGAAGCTTCGGCTATGATAAGAACGATTTTGAGGACTGACAATCATTCTGAAAGCTTTTAACATAATATACCCCCAGTCAGCATATATCTGATATATAGATACTGATGCGGGGGCATACTTAATGGAAAAAATAAACGGCAACAAAATAATAAATTTATTTGCAGCCGCACTTTCGTCGGTACTTTTCGTAATAGCCTTGATATGTACCGTCGGAAGAATAAACGATTTAAACGGAGGGCTGTCAATAAAAATTCTTGCATCATCATTTTCAATGCCGCAGGGCAGAAATTCTAAGGATACGGAAGGAGAAAAAAGAACGGCACAGGCTCCCGCTTCAAAATCCAACGTGCAGGACAATTCATCAGATAAAAATTCCGTCAGCGGAGAGGTATCCTACACAGCTTCAAATGAACCGTATGATGACGAAGCAAAGTACAGCGGAGATAAGCTTCCTGTTATAGAACAGCATATAGGAAGCTCAGGATATGGCTATGATAACTTTTCCGTTAAAAATACAACCGACTATACCATAGAATATGAAGAACTGCTTTCGTCCGATTTGGGATTTGAAGTCAGCTCGGATAAAAAAAGCCCGCAGGTGCTTATATATCATACTCACACAACCGAAGCTTATCTTATAAACGATAACGGATATTACTTTACCGACTATTCCTTCAGAAGCGAAGACCCTGAACGAAGCGTTGTTGCCGTCGGTGACGAAATAGTAAAGGTTCTTGAAAAAAAAGGAATACCTGCCATACATGCAACAGAGATACATGACAGAACGTATACAGGCTCTTACGACAGAAGCGAGCAGACTGTATATAAATATATGGAAAAATACCCGGACATAAAAGTTACTCTTGATATACACAGAGATGCTATAGGCTACGACGACGAAAGAGGCAAATACAAGCCTGTGTTTACATACAACGGGAAAAAAGCTGCACAAATTATGATTATGAGCGGGTATGATCCCGAAAATGAGTACGGCTTCGGACACTGGAAGGAAAACCTGAAATTCGCACTAAAGCTTCAGCAAAAAGCCGAAACACTTTATCCCGGTATGACAAGACCGCTTTATTTCGGAGATTTTACCTACAATATGTTCATTAACAATGGTTCTCTGCTTATAGAGGTAGGTACGGAAAGCAATACTCTCTCAGAAGCTAAGTATACGGGGAATATGCTCGGCAACGTTATAGCTCAGGTTCTTAACGAAAACAAAAAATGATTACGCTCATACGGCGATTGCAGACGTAAAAAGCGTTCGCTTTTTACAAATTCAAGGCTAAGCCTTGAATTTTCACGGCGGCATTCGCCGCCGTGGTCTGCAATCGCACCGGCTTTGCGGTAACTTTAAAAAATTGTAAATTTTATATTATGCCATAGACAAAGAAAGATTTAAGAATATAATAATACCTAAAGAAAAGAAGTATGTTTAAATTAATGTAATATTGGGGAATTGTAATGAAAAGAAAATCAAAGATAATTTTTTTATTTTCTTCGGTGTTTATAATAATGGTATGCTGTTCTTCTGTTACAGTATCAGCTGCACCTGAGGACTATATAAACAACTTTATAGACGGCATAAGCAGTGCCATAGACAGCTTCAGGGATAATAATAACAGTTCATCATCTTCAAGTAGTGATACTGTTTCTACCGAAGCTCCGACTGAGACAGATCCATATGAGAGCCCAACATCAGCGGTTGATTATTACGGCGATGATACATATGATTACGATGACAAGCCTTACTATAATTTTGCTACGGAACCCGAAGAAAGTACCGAACAGAGTACTTATGATATTCCGCAGTATAAATTTGATAATTTTGACGAGGACGAGCCTGACGAAAATTATGAATATTCATATGAGCCTCCCACAGAAGAACAGACAGAGATATATGAGCCAGAGGTTCTTACGGAAACCTACACAGATCCTCCTTTCCTTGAAAGATTTTCAATAGCCGATACGGGCGAGGGTAATTTGTTTGTTGCACTCGGCTTGTGGATGTCAATAATAATCGGAGTTATAATAGTTACATCTGTTGTTATATCTACTCACAGACGTAAAAAAGGAAAATAAAAGCTGTAATTAAATAAGGAAGTGTTTATAATATTATGCTTAGAGGAAAAAATATACTTGTCTGCGTAACAGGGGGAATTGCCGCATATAAAATGCCTAATCTCGTAAGTATGCTTGCCAAACAAGGCTGTAATGTCAATGTTCTTATGACAAAAAATGCAGAAAATTTTATAACAGTGCAAACCTTTGAGGCACTCACGAAAAATCCCTGTATAACAGATACTTTTGAAAGGACTTATCCTATTGAAATTCACCATATAAGTCTTGCGGAAAAAGCTGATTATGTTCTCATATCGCCTGCAAGTGCAGATATTTTAGGAAAGCTTTCCCACGGAATAGCAGATGATATGATAACCTCAACTGTTCTTGCATGCAAATGTCCTGTTGCGATAGCTCCGTCAATGAACGTAAATATGTACGAAAACCCTGTTGTCCAAAGAAATATAAATATTCTGAAAGAACTGGGGTATATTATAATAGAGCCTGCCGAGGGTTATATGGCTTGCGGAAGTACAGGAAAAGGAAAAATGCCTGAGCCTGCACAGCTTTACAAATACGTAGAAAAAGAACTTGCATTTGAACATGATTTGAAAGGCTTAAAGGTTCTGGTTACGGCAGGAGCTACCAAAGAAGCAATAGATCCCGTTCGTTTTATATCGAACCATTCTACAGGAAAAATGGGGTACGCCATAGCGAAAACAGCTATGCTCAGAGGTGCGGACGTTACCCTGATAACAGGGGAAACGGCATTGGAGGACATCAGCTTTGTTAATACTATAAAGATAAAAAGTTCTGAGGATATGTATCAGAAAGTAACAGAAAATTTTGAAGAAGCCGATATTGTAATCAAGGCTGCCGCTGTGGCAGATTATACTCCTGTCAATACTGCGGAGAATAAAATAAAAAAATCCTCAGATTTTTCCGTAATAGAGCTGAAAAAAACAAAGGATATTTTAAAGAGCATCGGAAGCAGAAAAAAAGCAGGTCAGTTTATATGCGGCTTCAGTATGGAGACCGAAAATATGCTCGAAAACTCCCGAAAAAAGCTGGAGAGTAAAAATATAGATATGATAGTTGCAAACAATCTTAAAACCGAGGGTGCAGGCTTTGCGACTGATACAAACGTAATAACGCTGATAACAAAATCCTCAGCTGAGGAACTGCCTATTATGAGCAAGGAGCAGTGTGCCGTAAAGATAATAGACAAGATAATGTCACTGAGAGCTTAAAAAACAGAACAAACCCGGGGGCGGCGATTGCAGACAGTCACAAGCAAAGCTTGTGACTACCCAAAAGAGATTTTCTCTTTTGGGTAACTGTCGAACAAGGTTCGACAGTGGTCTGCAATCGCCGCCCCGTGTTCTGAGCGTTATTTAAAGATAATGCTTTTATTTTTTCTTCCGCCTGCTGCGTATGATAAAAGCAGAAACTTGTTTATTGCTGCGAAGTAATCAATATTACTGCATTCTGAAGCTTTATATTTTTCGGTAAAGTCGATGGTTTCTTTCAACTGCAT
The DNA here is from genome assembly GCA_900316615.1 of uncultured Eubacteriales bacterium. Lineage (GTDB taxonomy): Bacteria > Bacillota > Clostridia > Oscillospirales > Acutalibacteraceae > CAG-964. Next base: position 4,754 of record ONDU01000050.1, read on the forward strand.
AAGCACTGCGATTTCGTGCTTGCAGTGGTAGCTGCAAAAACAGCTGCAGGTAAGATTTTTTATTTCACCTGATGAATATTCAAATGTAACCTCATACATTCTGCTACCTTCAACGATTGCTTTTCCGAAATTATTTTCAACGCACAGATAAATAACTTTATCATCGGTATAATATTCCAGACCCTTTTCTATAACCTCAGGTTTTGCATCGAAGCTTTTCCAGTCGCCTAAAATAAAGCCTGTGTCATCATATCCTGATACTATATCTTCTTCATTTTCAGGAGGCATAAACCAGCCGCGAACCTTTTCATAGGGTATCACATTTTTTTCAAAAGCAATAAGATTTGAGCCTCCGAAAAACAGTTCTCCCTTAACCTCGGTATTGGCAACAGAAATAACACGTTTGTAATCTGAGAGATTTATTTTAAATGAACGTTTTACATCTGTTACAATTCCCCTGATTCCTTCAAGCTTACCGTCTACAAATACTATATCTCCCTCCTGTAAATCAAATTTGTCGTTATAGTAAGAGTACGAACGTCCCTTAGACGGAAATCTGACCTGTACAACTGATTTTACAGCTTTATTTTCGCAGGCAGCTTCCGAAGTACTTCCGATTATTGCTTCATCTTCTTCACGGTATTCATTAAAACCCATTTTTATTTTCATACGTATTCCCCTTTCTGAAATAATACCTTGTAGTTATTTAATCACATATCAGGAAAAATTGCAATTATATTCTGATTAAATTTTCGTATTATTTTAAATTTCAGGTGGAAAGATATTTAATAAAAGCGGAGGATTTGAGATATGAATATAAACACAGATTTGGCACTGGAAGCACGGGAATTTGCAGGTAACAATATAGACGGAGCAGAGGTTACAGAAAAGTCCTTTGACGGAATGCACGTTACGAGGATAAATATAATTACGGAAAAGGCTTCCGAAATTTTCGGAAAGGACAAAGGAGCTTACATTACAGCAGAATTTTCTTCAATGCCTGAAATATTTTCGGGTAACGGAAGTAAAGCTGAAATCATAGGCAGATATATCAGGGAGCTTCTGCCTGATGAAGGTACAGTACTTGTAGCAGGACTTGGAAATTACAGAATAACTCCCGATGCACTGGGCCCTCAAAGCACAAAATATATAATTGCTACAAGACATATAAAAAGTGAAATATCAGCTTATTCAGGTCTGCAAGGATTAAGAAGCACAGCGGTAATAGCTCCGGGAGTGCTGGGACAAACGGGAATAGAAGCAGGAGAGCTTATTTTAAGTACGGTACAAAAAATAAAGCCGTCAGCCGTTATAGCTATAGACGCACTTGCTTCAAGACGAACGGAAAGACTTGGCTGTACGCTTCAAATATCAAATACAGGAATATCTCCGGGTGCAGGAATAGGAAACAGGCGTATCGAGATTAAGGAAAAATTTCTGGGGATTCCTGTTATAGCCATAGGCGTTCCGACTGTAGTCAATGCATATACCCTTGTATGTGATATTCTAAGGGATAAAAAAATTGATAACACAAATTTAACGGAAAAGAAAAATATGTTTGTAACTCCGAGAGAAATAGATACGGTAATCGAAAAAAGCTCAAGGTTTATAGGAATGGCTGTTAATATGGCTTTACATGAGGGCTATAGCCTGACGGAGCTTATTGAAATTGCAGGCTGAAATCTGTACAGACGATTGCAGACAGAGGTGCGGCTCAGAATTTTGCTGAGCCGCACCTCTGTCTGCCAAAGCTATAATAAACAGCCTGACGAATAAATATTTACATTTTATATTGTTTATTCATGCTTCTTATATTGTTTATTCATGCTTCCGTATATTTTTTCTGCAAGCTGTGCAAAGTAATATGTAGCTGCAACATAAGGAACAAATATTATAAGGTTTGTTATAATTCGAGCAACAATTATAACGTTTAACGGATATCCGTAGGCTATGCATAAGCTTATTGTAGTTATAATAATATTGCATATAAATATAGCTGCTGCGTTTGAAATTATTGCTCTTGTAACAGTAATTTTTTTCCTGTAAAGGAAAAGTCCCATAATTACGCCCCAAAGAGTTTTCGCAAAAAGAATACCGAAATTTATTGCACCTGTAGAATTAAATAAAAGAGTAATTAAATCTCCGCAGGCACCTATTATACCTCCTGTAACAGGACCTAGCATATAAGAGGCTAATGTTACAGGAATAAGTGCAAAGGAAATTCTATATGAATCACCTATATTTATTTCGAGAAATCCTAAAACTACACGCAAAGCCATAAATACAGCTCCGAAAGTTAAAACCTGCACAGGTGTAAAATTAAAATAATCCGAACTATTGTTTGAAGTATCTGATTTTTTATTAAGTATACGGTTCACAAAAAGACCTCCTAATTACTGAAATACAACAGAAATATCCTTTGGTATGCGTGAGTTGGTTTGTACAGGAAAATAAAAATCGGAGATGCTTAAATACATCTCCGCATAATATATGATTTCCAAACCATGTCAGACAGCGGGATGCAAGGTTTGAACCGCAGGAAAGAAAATCCATTCGTCTCAGCAGCAACTCCCCGTCTGTCAAGCACTTAGCCTTAGGCAACGCACAAACCTCTACTCTGTGTGTATCACATTATTTACAATGAAAGTATAGCATACTTATATACGGTTGTCAATATTTTGAAAAATGCGTCAAAATTTTTTAATGATATTTTACGCATAACAGGCATAGTAATTTAATAGAAAAGAACATAAAAACAAAACGGGAGTGTCTGTTTATGGTAATGACAAAAAAGGAACTTATAAAAATATCGGTTTTATCAGTTATAGGTATTGCCGCGATTATATTTTTACTTATAGGGTGTACGAAGTCGGTAAACGTAAGCGTACAGCCTCAGAGTTATCTGCCTGTTATAGTCATTGACCCGGGTCATGGAGGAGAGGACGGAGGAGCAGTAGCCCCCGACGGTACAAACGAAAAAGATATAAACCTAAAAATAGCATCACAGCTTGATGCTATATGCCGATATTCAGGCATAAAGACAGTTATGACCAGAAAATCCGACATAGCAATATATGACGAAGGAAATGATACATTACGCTCCAAAAAGGTATCTGATATGAAAAACAGGCTTAAAATGTTCAATCAGGACAGCAATTCAATAGCTGTAAGCATACATCAAAATAAGTTCGGCAAGGAAAAATACAACGGAAGCCAATTGTTTTTTTCTGCAAACAATTCCAAAAGCGAAATGCTTGCAGAGTGTATAAGATTATCAATTACAGGTATGCTTCAACCTGATAATAAGCGTGAAAAAAAGGCGGCAACAAAAGACATATATCTTTTGTACAACTGCAACCAGCCTTCCGTAATAGTCGAGTGCGGTTTTTTGTCAAATAATGCAGAGCTTCAAAAGCTTAAAAATGAAGAATATCAGAAAAGAATCGCATTTTCCATATACTGCGGCTGTCTGGAATACATAAACAGGGTGAATGGCAATAATTAATCTTTAAAGTAAATATACACCTGACATTTTATCATGCCGTTGTAAAGCTTGCGTCTTTTGTCGGCTCTCCTGCCGAAAATATGCTCAAAATCTTCGTCGGGAGTTATTATTGTATAGCTTAAGCCGTTTCTTTTTATGAACCTTTCTCCCATTATTTTATAAAGCTCCTGAGCCTGCTCAACGTCAAGAAGCCTTTCACCGTATGGAGGGTTTGTTATTATTATACATTTTTCAAATTCGCACGAAAAATCCCTTATATCACGCCTTTCAAATCTGATATAACCGTCAATTCCTGCCTTGACTGCGTTTTCTTCAGCTATTTTCAAAGCTTTTTCGTCTATATCGTATCCGAAGCCTCTGAAGTCGGAGTTTTTTCTTTCCTCAGATAAAGCCCTTTCAATTTCCAAATTCCATATCCTTTTATCGAAGCAGCTCCAGTGCTTAAAGGTAAAATCACGGTTTTTCCCGGGTGCTATATTCATAGCCTTCATAGCCGCTTCAATAAGGTTTGTTCCCGAACCGCAGAAAGGGTCTGCTACAATGCTGTTGCTGTGTACGTGCGATAAATCAGCCATAACCGCTGAGAGAGTTTCCTTTATCGGTGCTTCCGTTGAAATTTCTCTGTAGCCTCTTTTATGAAGTCCGTTTCCTGATGTATCTATCATAATCAGTACATTGTTTTTTATTATAAGAAACTGTATCTGAAAAAGCTCTCCGCTTTCCTCAAGCCAGCTGACTTTATATTTACTCTTTAATCTTTCGGCTACGGCTTTTTTTATTATTTTCTGACACGCAGGTACACTGCTGAGCTGAGAACTCAGGCTTCTGCCCTTTACGGGGAATTTATCGCATTTTCCTATCCATCTTTCCCATTCTAAAGACTTTACACCCTGAAAAAGCTCTTCAAAGGTTTTTGCGGTAAATCTGCCCATTTCTATAAGAATTCGCTCGCTGTAGCGTGAGCATATGTTTGTTCTTGCCATAATGTCAAAATCTCCGCAAAAATTGACCCTGCCGTTTTCGGCTCTGACATTCTCTGCTCCGAGAAATCTTAATTCCTGAGCAACTATTCCTTCAACTCCCAGCATACATGGAGCTGTCATATTTATCATCATAACAAAAAATTTCCTTTCAAAATGCAGTATTGCCTTAAAATAATTTCAGCTTTCTGAGTACAAATACAGGCGATTGCAGACATCAAAATACTTCGTATTTTGATTATAAGCATTGCTTACAGCAATGCTTATGCTCGTGAACTCACGTTCACGAGCGTCTGCAATCGCCTTAGTTAGGGAAACACTGATTTAATCAAAAAATATAATTCTAATTAAAAAAAGAATTACAACAGCATGAAACTATGCAATAATAAAAATGCAAAAGAAAA
>ONDU01000069.1 GCA_900316615.1 uncultured Eubacteriales bacterium
GTATCGTCACCGTCTGTTATCCTTTCCATTACTATTTCCTCTTCCGTCTTTTTCAGCGGCGGCGGCAATGTCTGCGAGCCGTTTATGTAGTATATTCCGTTGCAGCCGAAAAGCCTTTCCCTGATATTCAATATTAAGCTATATAATTTTACAGCTATCATCACAATCATCCTTTACTGCTTCAATTATTTCGGGATTAACCATTGCCTTTATCTCTCCTTCGAGAATTGTGTTCCTGCACACTGCTATATATACTCTCTTACAGCAGCATACATTGTTTATATATACCTCGTCCGGTATAAATGCCGGTAAAAGTCCGCTGCCGCCCACCGAATGAAAAGGTATCAGACGGTATTTTCCCTTTAACATACACTCAGGCTCTTTCATATACATAAGCTTTTTAAACTCTTCCTCCGCTGTTTCCTTTACAGCACTTTCATTGACAACTATTACAGGTATATTGCTGAACGGCTCACAAAGAGTGTTTCCTGTATCGCTCTTTCCGTAAAATTCGCTGTAATGATTGTTGTTTATCACTCTTATTCTGCATATCTCGTTTTTCGGCGGGGGTCTTTCTGTTATTCTGGTCAGTACGCTTATTACCGCATAGCATATTACAGTGGTTATTATCATCACCACAGGCGATATGCTGAAATATACAACGGAATTTCTAACTACCATTCCTTTCGGAGTAAATATGAACCATACAAATAACATAAATCCGCAGAAACAGAAGCTTATCATAAAAAATACTGCCGTGTTCTTTATAAGTCCCCTTAGATTTACATACCCGAATGATATAAGCACTATTATAAGCGAAACTGCCAGCTTGATAATCCAGCTCACACCGAAAGGCATATCGGGGAGTAATATCATCAGTGAGCATAACGCTCCGAAAATACTTCCAAATACAAGTCTTGATTTTTTGGGATTAAGCTTGCGGAACTTCGCTGAAGAAAACAGTATGAAATAATTTACTATAATATTAATGCCTATCAGTATGTCTACATAAATTGTCCTGACTATTATACCTCACCTCCTCTTTTCTAAATTATCTCACAGGCTTAAAAAAAATTATGTCATAAAAGCAACTTTAAATTATTTTTAAAGCTTTATTACCTTTTTTAAATTTATGCTGCAATTTACAAAATATATGGAAAACAGCATAAGTCTGACACAGAAAATAAAAAAGAAGCTGTCTCAAAACGCTAAGTTTTGAGACAGCCTCTTTCATCTTATATGCAGATTAAGAATTGTGCGTTATCAAAAATTTATACATTTTACTTTGGAAGTCGGGTGCAGTATCATATAAGACATGACCAAATCCGTTGTACCATTCAACCTGAAGATGCGGATTAGAACGGAGTGCATTCTCCATTTCCAAAGTCGGCTCTTTTCCAAAGACATTGTCTTTTTCGTCATTTGCAAGAAAAACAGGACAGGTAATATTTGAAAATTTATCTTCGATATTGAAATTCCGAATACTCTTGGCAAGAACAATAAACCGGTTCAGTTCATCGTTGGTAACGGTTTTGGAAGCATAACAGAAAGCATCTTTAATTTTTTCAAAATACTGTTTCGGAAAAATATTTTCTCCCATAGATAAATATAGTCTGTAACAGTCTTGTTTTTTGGCAAGCCCTATCCATTCGTCAATAACCGAAAAGCGTTTTTCATCAACACGCATAGCTGTTGAACAAAGAACTAAATTCTTGACAAGCTCGGGATATTCTGCGGCTATTGTCATAGCAATCATACCGCCCTGTGAAGTTCCGAAAAGAGAAATATCTTTCAGCTTTAGCTGCTTCAGTACCTTGACCGTATCCTCCGCCATATCGTGAATAGAATATACAGGCGGTACTGTTAAACGGCGGTCAAGGATATATACAGTAAAATCCTCTGTGAATATTTCATACCTTTTAACAATCATAGGGGCAAGGGGAATGACACTTTGTACGCTTAATCCTGGTAATATAACAAGTGTATTCTTACCGTGACCAAATTGCAGATATTCCATCTGAAAATCGTCAGCATATACTTTATGTGTTAAGAAATCCATACTTATTTCTCCTTTTTTAATCGCAAAGATTATTTACCCGAATAGTATTCTGTCCTGATATTATCCTGTTCAATAAGCACGGTATTTTGATTCAATTCCTTTATTATTTCGTCTGCTGCTTTATAGACAGTTTCCTTGTTTGTATCGTCAAAATAACAGACAAGTGTATATTCATGGGTGATATTCTTTTTTTCATCTGTCCATGAGCCTGTTGCCTCCTGAAGCGTGTAGCCTTCAAAGTGTTTAAGACAGATTTTATCTACAATGTCTTTAGCTTCTTCATTGGTATGTTCGGGTTTATATGTATCTTTATCATTGGTGCCGACATACATTACAAACTGAGTTGTAGTATCGCTGTCTGATTTTGGCTGAACACTGTTTTGAAACGTGAACACCATACAAATCACTGAAATACAAAGGCTGATAACAGATACAGCCATTGCTATAATTCCGAATTTCTTCATATTCAATTTATCCTTTAACCTTGATTGCTTTTATTTTTTATGCTTATTTTTTGGTAACGCTGTCACCATAGATTGTTTTCCAGTCATCTTTCATTGAAATTGCCGTCCAGCCGTTTTCCTCACAGGATTTTTTCATTTTTTCGGCTTTTTCGGTATTTCCGTTTTCACGCTTCAAATCATCACAGCAAAGCATATAAGCTGCACTCTTGTACTTATTATTTGTTATAACAAAGTTTGCCATACTGCTGTCGCCTGAGCTGTTACCGAACGAAAGTACAGGCTGCTGACCTATTTCCTGTTCGATAACGCTTACCTTATTCATCTTGAGATTCTTAATAAGAAAATCGCCGCCAAGAATAAGCTTGTCGTTGTTTGTGTACTGATATGTAAGACCGTCCTCGCCGTTCTGGTGATCGGAAACAAGTGTTTCATCAGAGCCGATTATCTGACGTGCAGGGAGCTTCATTTCAGAATCCTCTACTACACCTCTTACGATAAGTCTGTCCGTACCGCTTACGATGTAAACCGTGAAGCCGTTATCCTGAAGATAATCCACAACCTGAAGCATAGGCTTATAGAATGCTTCGCCGTTTTTCATATTGTTGTAGCTTGTCATAGGCTGGTTTCTGAAATCCTTTACATATGCGTAAAATTCATCAACGGTCATTCCGGAAAATGCGGAAGCAACGCCTTTGCCATGGTCGGTTTCCAAGCCCTTTGCAGACTCGCCTGTTTCCATCATCGTCTTTATTTTTGCAGCTGTTTCTTTTTCTGTATCAGTTGCCTTGTCCTTATAAGACGCATCTTCTGTTACTCTGTGGTAGAAAAGTCTGTAGTCAAAATAAACAGGGTCGGTTTCACAGAAAAGTGTTCCGTCAAAATCAAAAACTGCTATACGGTTCTCAACAGGAATAAAATCCTTGCTGCCCGCTGTTGTTACTGCTTTTATGTAGTCTGTAAGCTGAGCTTTAAGCTTTGCTCCGTCATTCCACAGAGAAAGTGCATTTGCAGAATTATTTCCGGAATTTGACTGAGATGTTGCTGTAATGGCTGCTGTGTTGCCATTTACATTTTTTGAATTGCTTGTTCCGACTCCAAAGCCGTACAGGCACGATACAGTTATCAGTGCAGCCGCCAATATACCTGAAAGTACTTTCCAGCCAATAGAAGTTTTTTGCTTGTTTTCTTTCATGATGTTTCCTCCTTAGATAATAAGCATGAATATCAGTTTCATACATTGTCTCTATTTTAGCATATCAGGACAAATTTGTCTATTGTTGCATATTACAACCATTATATGTTATTATGTTAACTTTATATGCATTTAACATATTAACTTGAATTTGTATTAACTGCTGTGTTACAATGTATATGAAAACCACTTTCAAAGGAGGGTTTATGCTTGCAGATTTTATTGTTGATATTTGATATTATGGGTACGCTGTCCTTTGCTGTTTCGGGAGCATTGGTGGGAATTAAACGGAAAATGGATATATTCGGCGTTACGGTGCTGGCTATCGTTACAGCTACAGGCGGAGGTATCCTGCGTGATATAATTGTCGGACATCTGCCTCCTCAGGCATTTTTAAATCCCTGTTACGTGGCACTTTCTGCCGCAGCGGGATTGGTATGCTTTTCAGTTATGTGTTTTCACCCTCGTTTGCCGGATAAGATTGCAGCGGCTTACGATATGGTTATGTTCTGCTTTGATACCTTGGGAGTTGCCGCCTTTACCGTAGACGGAGCTGCCGTTGCTACTGTTGAGGGATATGGTGACAATCTTTTTCTTATGGTCTTTCTGGGGGTTATCACAGGCGTAGGAGGGGGCGTTATCCGTGATGTTCTTGCCAGCCGTGTGCCTGAGGTTTTTAAAAAGCATGTGTATGCACTTGCTTCTATCTTGGGAGCAGTTGTTACGGGAGTATTTGCACTTTACGGCATTGATGAGCAAACAGGTATACTGTGCGGATTTGCAGCTATTGTTCTGCTCAGGATTCTTGCTGCACGCTTCCGATGGAATCTGCCTAAGGTTGAGGGAACAAAGCTTTCTCAGAGGTCGGATTAATATTGAGGCTTGGAATCTGACTGAGGGAGGGCAAAGTCGATTTCCGAAATATTAAGCTTAGGCATTTACAAATTAAAGTATAGCTGATATAATTTTCAGGGAGGTTTTTAAGTAAACAAAAAATAATAAAATATAAATATAAAAGGAGATGTTATTGTTATGCCAAGTACAATAGAATACAAATGTCCGTGCTGCGGCGGAGAACTGGAATTTAATATATCCGAGCAGAAAATGAAATGTCCGTACTGTGACAATACATTTGAAGCTGAAACACTTAGAGAATACGATAATCTTCTCAGAAATCAGCCCGCAGACGATATGAACTGGAATATGCAGGCTTCGGCAAATGAGTGGCAGGAGAGTGAAACCTCTCATATGTCTGTTTATCACTGCGATTCATGCGGTGCAGAGATAGTATGTGATGACCAGACTACGGCAGCAACTCACTGTCCGTATTGTGAAAGTCCGATAGTTCTGGCAGGAAAGTTCAGCGGAGATTTAAAGCCTGATATGGTTATACCGTTCAAGCTTGACAAGAACGCAGCAGTTGAAGCACTAGGAAAGCATCTGAAAGGCAAGAAGCTTTTGCCGAAGCTTTTCAGAACGCAGAACCATATAGAAGAGGTAAAAGGAGTATATGTACCTTTCTGGCTTTTTGATGCAAAGGCAGATGCTAACATAAGGTACAAGGCTACCAGGGTAAGAACGTGGAAAAGCGGCAACTACAGATATACCGAAACAAGCTTTTTTGCTGTAAACAGAGAGGGTACGCTGGAATTTGAAGCAGTTCCCGAGGACGGAGCTTCACAGATGGCAGACGACCTTATGGAATCACTTGAGCCTTACAACATATCAGAGGCGGTAAGCTTTCAGACAGCGTATCTGTCAGGATACCTTGCAAACAGATATGACGTAAGCGACAGCGAAACAGTTGAAAGAGCTAATCAGAGAATAAAGGCAAGTACGGAAAAAGCCTTTCAGGATACGGTAACAGGCTTTAATACAGTTACGGTTGAAAGCAGCGGAATAAGACTTTTTAACAATAAGGCAAAATATGCACTTTACCCTGTATGGATATTGAACACAGACTGGAACGGACAGAAATACACATTTGCAATGAACGGACAGACAGGAAAATTTGTCGGAAATCTTCCTATGGACAAGGGAGCTTTTGCAAGATGGCTTCTCGGACTTACGGGAGTGTTCGGAGCAATTTCCCTTGCAATTATGTATCTGATATGGTTTCTTTGATAGGAGGGGCAGCAGTGAAGAAAATATTAAGTCTTATTATAGTTACGTTCATATGTATATCGGCGGTATTTCC
>ONDU01000095.1 GCA_900316615.1 uncultured Eubacteriales bacterium
GTTATGAAAAACATGAAGGTAAAGGTTACAGCAGCAGCTCTCGCATTGGTATGTGCAGCATCAAGTGCAACAGCAATTTCTGTATTTGCAAATGATTCATCATTCAGAGCAGGCAGTTCAGTTTCCTCACAGAATATAGCAAGGAACTTCCTTAGCAAAGGAAAAGATCTCCATTTTTATGAATTTGCTTCCGATGCAAGTAACTACGACTGGAATTACGGTATAGACAGCTTAAATGTAAAGGTAAGCTGTGATTATGATTACAGCATTAACAGATACGATTTCACAATAAAGGGAGTAAAACCCGGCAGAGCAAACATAAGGCTTATGTATGTTGATACAAACAATCAGTGGCAGACAAAAGCTTTTGAGGCAGTAGTTGACAGTAATCTTAAAGTAAGTCTTGCAAACGGTATTGTACTTGATGATCCCTCAGAGGTTTACAAGACAGCTGAAAACACAATCACAAAAACAGACAATACAAAGAAAAATACGGACTTCACATATGAATGTCACGGAGCAGCAAGCTACGGCTACGACTGGACATACAGCATTGACAGCCTTAACGTACAGGTAAGCTGTGATTATGATTTCAGTGACTACAAATACACATTCAAGGTAAAGGGAATAAAGCCCGGAACAGTAAACGCAGTGCTTCAGTACGTAAATATGCAGGATCAGTGGGTAAAGGTTCCTATGGTACTTACAGTTGACGAAAATCTCAACGTTACAAGAACAGACGCTCATTATGTTCCTCAGAAAAGCGAAAACGAAAAGCTTGTAGGTATATCCGAGGGCGACGCAGTAAAGAAGGCAATCGCATTTTCAGGCGACAGCGAAAACATCTGCGTAAGCTTCAAGAGGGTATATGATATGGTTTACGGTTACTGCTTCCTTGTAGGCTTGCGTGACAACTACGGTACAGTACGCAACTACTATGTAGGCTCATACTTCTGTACACAGCAGAAGCAGGCAATGTAAATACCTTTCTTTCAATATAATCACAGTAAATGCCCGTTCAGTGTATTCTGAGCGGGCATTGCTGCATATAAAATAAAAATTCAGCGGCTTAAATCCGTACCTTTGACACATCTATTTCGCCGTTCATCAGCTTAGGGAGCAGGGTATCACGTAGGGCGGCAAGGCGTTGGCTTTCACGTTGATTTTTTAGTATTTCTAAAAACATTGGTGAAACAAGTTTATGGTAATTTGTAATTTCATCATTTGTTGGAATAATAAAAGGCATTCCTTTTATTATTTTTGAATTGACTGCTGTGGCGATAGAGGATGTGCTTCCAAGTGATTGATAGTCGAATTGTTTCAAATAGCAGAAAAGGTATTCAACTATTCTCTTGTTATCTGTCTTAAAATGGGCTATAGCTTCATTTGTGGTGAGAGTGTTTGCGGTGATTGCAACTCTACCTACTGTCAGCTTAAAACTCAAAATTACGGTGTTTTCTGGAACTGTTTTTACGTTAAATTTTTTTACAGCTTCTTTAGTTAAATATTCCGAACTGTTTTCAATAAATGTTCCGCAGTTACCCATATCAGATATAGATACCCAGACCATATCATCAGAATTGTTTGAAAACCAATGATGTTCTTTTCTGGGAGGAGTTTTTCCAATAGAGATGTCAAAATATTCGTCAGCACGACAGGTTATTCTATTATCGTTAGGATTGTCCACAAACCAAGACTTAAAAATTGCCTGTGCCTGCTGCTCTAAATTTTCATTTATTGCTGTATTCAGCTCTATCTTATCGTCTATTGATGAAAGAATAGTGGCAATCTGTTTTTGCTCCTCGACCTCTACAGGCACATATACGTTAATTGTATGGATATGATTTCGATTTAGAGTAGGAACAGCACTGCCACCGGCATAATTACCTAAATCAAGAGTATGAAGAAAATAGTAAATGAAAATCGGCTCAACATTCTTATACTCTTTGATATAAAGAGTAGTATTATGCGACCACGACTTTCCGTTGTATAGAAAGGGGTTGCCAACATTACCACTTCGTCCTATTGTAATACTTGGAGCTTCTGTCGTATATTCATTGTGGTATCCTATAATACCGTTTGAACCAACGACAGGGTATTCTCCTTTTTGCATCTTTGTTTTAGGTAAATCGTGACCTCTTTGAAATGTTATCAAATCTCCAAGTTGATATTCTTTCCATTCACTCACAAAACATCACCGTCCTATACAATATATTTTTATGTGATAACTTAACGTTAATTTGATTTACCCTTGCATATTGCAGGGGA
>ONDU01000052.1 GCA_900316615.1 uncultured Eubacteriales bacterium
TTCCCTGAAATAGAAAGTATATTGAATTAAGCAGGAGAACTTATGGCAGGATTAAAATGCAGCCACTGCGGATTTGGAATTCACTATCACCCTGAGCCGAACGGAGTAGAGTATACAGCCTTATCTCAGGAACTTTGGGACTCGTTCTCTAAAACTGACAAACCAATAGTTCGCTAACTTGACTGATAAAGAGAGGACAATGGTAGATAGTATTCAGACGATATGGAAGAAGTCTGTTTATGACAAATTGAAGAAAAAGTATGGATAAAAACAGTATTATATTATAGAGTATTATGGTAAATATCATATCTTTAATGATAAATGGGTCTAGCTCTTTTCCCATAAAAATTTCCTTATTCTGTTGACAACACCTATTCCTCTGTTTCATAACAAATCATTTGCTGATGTATGCAGTGAGTTAGAATTCGATTGATTGTAAAAACACTCTTTTGACATAATTCGTTTTGTGTTGAAGGAGTGTTTATTTTTCCTGCAGCCGCTTTTCCGAAGCCTTGATGCCGTCAAATTCAAATAACGTGCTTTAAAGCTTTTTATTTGAGCCTTGCCGTCATAAATAAAGCTATTATAATACAAAGTAAACTCACAATAAAGCAAATCAGGCATAGTATGTTAAAAAGAGCCGTTAAAAAATATAAAAGAGGTGACGTATATATGGCAAGGCAGTTTATAATGGTTCAGTCAATAACATATGCTATGAAAGCGAAGTCTGTATTAAGAAACAACGGCATATACGCCGATATAACAAAAACATCTAAGCATTCTGCACAGAAGGGCTGCGGATATAGTCTTATAGTTAACAGGGACTTTGACAGGGCGGTAAAAATTTTAAAAGAAAACGGTATAAAGATATTATAGAATGAGTAAACGGCTGTGTTGTAAAATATGCAGCCTTTGGTTTATGAATAAAAAACAGCAGATAAATAATGAGGTGATTTTATAATATGGTCTATCTTGACAATGCCGCAACAACTTATCCCAAGCCCGTATCGGTATATAACGAAGTAAACCGATGTATAAGACTGTACGGAGCAAATCCCGGAAGAAGCGGTCACAGAATGTCAATGAATGCGGCACAGCAGGTATATCTCAGCAGAGAGGCAGCAGCAAGGCTTTATAATGTGGAAAATGTTGAAAATATAAGCTTTACACAGAACTGTACTTACGCACTGAACACGGTAATAAAGGGATTTTTGAAACGGGGCGACCACGTTGTTGTTTCGGATTTAGAGCATAACTCTGTTTTAAGACCGTTAAGCGGAATGGCTTCACAGGGTATAACCTACACAGTCGCAAAAGCTGAACACGGAGATTTTGATAAAACTATTGATAATTTCCGAAAAGCCATAAATGAAAAAACAAAGCTGTTCATAGTAAATCATGCTTCAAACGTAACAGGAACTATACTTCCCCTAGGAAGACTTACGGCACTGGCACATCAGTATGATATAAAGGTGCTTGCAGATACCGCACAGTCATCGGGAGCTCTTCCGATTGACGTACAGGAAATGCAGCTTGATTTTATGGCTTCCGCAGGACATAAGGGACTTATGGGTATAATGGGAACAGGCATACTGTACGTAAAAAATCCTGAGCTTGTTTCACCGCTTGTATGCGGCGGTACGGGAAGCGGCTCTCTTGAGCTTGTACAGCCTGATACAATGCCCGATAAGCTTGAAAGCGGAACGTGCAATCTGCCCGGAATATGCTCTCTAAGAGCAGGCATAGAATTTTTAAGCAGCAAGGGTATCGAAAATATTTATAAGCATGAATTTGTTCTTCTCAAGGCACTTTATGACGGCTTGAAGGATATTCCCGGCATAAGGCTTTATACACCCGAGCCAAAGCCGTTGTACAACGCTCCTGTAATGTCCTTTAACGTAGGCGATATGCAAAGCGAGGATACGGCGGAAATATTGGACAAAAAATATTCCGTAGCTGTAAGGGCAGGAATACACTGTGCACCGCTGGCACACAAAGCACTCGGAACTCAGAAGCAGGGTACAGTAAGAATATCTCTCTCATATTTTAATAATATGAGTCATATAAACCGTGCCTTGAATGCGGTCAGAAATATATCACATGATTACAGAAGAAGCTCCGTCTGACTTGGAGAATGTAAGGGTCAAGCCTTTTCAAAGGCTTGCAGGTCGAGGGCAGAGTCCTTCAGCTCTCATACTTTAATATAGAATAAGGAAGTATACCGCTCTTATAAATGAGCGGTATACTTCCTTGTTTTTAGTAACGTAAGGGAAAGAACAAATACAAAAAAGAAAACTTTATTTTTACGCTTTTCTTAAACTATCCATTACAGCGTCAAGTGCCTGATACCCCTGTGAGGCACAGTCCTCACGAGCCGTACAGTACACTGTATAAAAGCATTTCCCGAATTTGAAAACTATCAGCCTTCCGCACTGTTTAACGTCAGCATCATCAGCGGTATATGTAAAGGAATAGGTATAAGCCTTGTTTTTCAGCACTATTCCGCAGCAGCTTTCCTTTCGCTGATAATTTTTCAGGGATATTTTATATCTTGCTTCTAAGCCCTTTGCCACTGATTTTGCATCGGTAACAAAGGAAAGCAAGGTGCTTTCCTTTGTTTTTGCAAAAGAAATTATCGTATGAATATCTTTATTATATATACCCCATCTGTTGTGTATTTTCGTAAAAAATTTTTTCAGTTCGGTTTCTTCCATAACGGAAAAGCCATCGGGATAGAACACAGATAATTCTCCGTTTATAACCGCATTGTTCATCTGTTTATTCCTGCCTTGTTTTACGTTATTTAACTGTTACGGTACAGCTTGCGGTTTTACCATTGTGTGTAGTAACCGTTATAACAGCTGTTCCTGACTGGAGGGAAACTATTTTACCTGTGCTGTATACCTTTACAACATCAGGGTTACTGCTTTCCCATTTGTAGGAGGTTGCAGAGTTTTTATCGGACAGTGTTTTTGTGAACTGATAGGTTGAGAGAGCATTCATTGTAAGAGTTTCCCTGTCAAGCTGAATGCTTTCGGGAGCTCTCTTGACATTTACCTTACAGGTTACTTTCTTACCGTCCCACGTTTTAGCTGTGATAGTTACAGTACCCGTTCTTTTACCTGTTACAACACCGTTCTGGTCTACCGTTGCAATATATTTTTCACTCGTACTCCATTTAATATCTTGTGAAGCACCATCGGGTGTTACTGTTGCTGCAAGTGCATATTTCTGAGAAACACCGATATTTACGGCAGTCTTATTCAAAGTAATGCTTTCTGTAGGCTTTACTGCCGTTACCTTACAGATTGCCTGATGAGTATAACCGCTCTTGGTTGTTGAAGTAAGAATAATATCTGCTGTACCTGTTGCTTTGGTGTTTACATTGCCTTCGCTGTCTACTTCCGCTACATCAGGATTAGTACTTTCCCATGTAATACTCTTGAATTCTGCTTCCACACCGGAATAGGGTGCAGAATGATACGCAAGAGCAAATTCTTCGCCTACATTTACGATAATTTCCTCTTTTTCAAGCTCTGCATAATTTACGTTGTCATAGTAAACCATTGCAGTCTGGAAAAACAGGTTGCCTAAAAGCTCTGTCTTTACATTACTCTTCCACTTACTGCGGTCACCTGTATAATGGATAGTCTTAACCTTAATGCAGTTAAAGAAAGCTGTCTTTTTTACTGTTACATAATCTTTCATCAGGAAATTAACTTCTTTGAGTGACTTACAGTTTCCGAATGCCATTCCGTCAACAGTCAACGCTACATCGTCAACAACGTTCTGACTTGAGGTAAAGGTTACTTTTTCAAGGCTGCGGCATCCGTAGAATGCATAAGAAGGTATTTCATCAACATCTGTCAAGGTTATTTCCCCGCTCAGAGCGGTACAGTTTTTGAAAGCAGCCGTTCCTAATGACTGAATACTTTTCGGCAAAACAACAGTTTTCAGTGACGTACAGTTCTCAAATACTTTTTGTCCGATGTAATTTACTGAATCAGGAACAGTAATTTCCGTAAGGCTTTTACAGTTTCTGAAAATATTATCGGAAAGCTCCCTTGTCTTTTTAGACAAAGTAACATTTGTAAGCTTTGTGCAGTTTTCAAAAACAGACACTCCCATAAACTCAACCATATCCGGAATAGTTATTTCAGTAAGAGATGAGCAGCCTTTGAATAAATTACCGCTGATTGAATACAATTTTGAAGGAAGATTTACAGAGGTAAGTGATGTACAGTTTTCAAACGCACTGTCACCGATATTATCTACGGTTTCAGGAAGCTTTACGCTGACAATTTCCTTATGGTCTTTAAAGATATTTTCACCGATTTTCATAACAGGAAAATCTTCAATAGTTTCGGGAACGGTAACTTCTGCATCTGTGCCGTCATAGGTCATAATAACGGCACACCAATCATCCTCAATATAGTAACCCCAGTTTTCAAAATAAGAAAGTTCCACAGGTGCATTGGGATCATATTCAGGGTCAACGTTAAGGGTAATCTGGTCTGCATTTTTATCATAGACCACTGTTACATCAGATACCCAGTCTTCATGTTCACTCTGATAATTCCAAACAGTACTGTTCTTGACAACAGCAAAATTGTTGTCTGCATCCCATTCATATACAGAAATCGTATACTGTCCACGAGAATTGTTGCTGAATAACATACTGTAAATTTCTTCAGAATCGCCTTTTTCCATATCACCCGCACTACAGCCACTACCGTCATCGAGCATTACAACCGAATAAGGTATTTCTTCATCATGTACAAAATCAACAACAGTAATATCCAACGTGCCGTCATCGAAAACAAGAGTTAAATTTTTAACAAACTCGTTGATGTCGTGCAGCAGCTTGGAGCTGACAGTTACTTCACCGTTCTGAATGGAAATAAGCGACGAGGTTTCGCTGGAAGCAATCACTTCATCTCCGACAGCAATACTTACATTCTGAGAAGCGGAATTTGTCTTTACAACAACCTTTTTGTTATTGCCTGTTCCTACAACAAAGCTGGTATTTTCTGCTGTAATCTGATTTTGTTCTGCAACACCATCGCTTACAGCAACAACATTGCTGTCTGCTGCCGAAGCACTCAGGGCTGCACCGGCTGTCGTACTTACAATTATCATTGAAGCAAGTATACAGCATAGAATTTTTTTCGATTTCATAGATGTATCATCTCCTAAAAATTAATTAGAGTTATTATAGCACAGCTGATTTTTATTGTCGATGCTTTTTCTGTAAATTTATTTTCTGATTACGGAAATTTTAAATACGGCTTTTTGTTGTTTTTACACAAATACGAATATTGTATATTTATATTATTTAATAAACCTGTGCGATAAGCTGTAAAAGCGGAAGATTATGTACAAATTATTAATATTTTAAATTTATTGTTAAAATTACGCCCTTTTATATTAAAGTCATAATAAAAATATGAAATTTTAACCATTACTTATACATAATAAATATTATACAGAAACTCAGGGATAAAACGCAGGTATTTTTATGCAATATGTTAAAATTTAATGATTTTTTAATATGTTTCAGCACTTACTTTAATCAAAGTTATTAATACGGCTTAATATTCTGTTCATATTTTGTACAAAATTTTCAGCGTGTGCAAAATACGGATTTTTGAAGCGTTTTCTTTGTTAAATATGAATATTGTATTTTTTAAAAAAGATGCTAGAATACAGTTGTCCTTGAGAGAGAGGGATAAAACAAAATATATTAAATTAAATCTGGGGAGATTGATTATCATGAAAAAAGTAATAGCAACAGTATTGGCAGCAGTTTCAGTATTAAGTTCAATGGCAGTAGTTTCAGCAGGTGCATACGAGTGGTCAGCTAAGAGCGATACAAAATTAGGTTAGTATATCACTGGTAAGTATTGCAGCAAGGCAACAAACTTTAAGAGCACAGCCAGATCAAATAGCGTTAAGTATGATGTACTGACACTTAACAAAAACGATCAGACAACAGTTCGTTACCTTAGCAATGATAACAGAATCAGATGGAGAGTTCAGGCAGGAAGCTGGAACACAGGTGTTTACTGTGATATGTTGAAGGACGATAAGAAATACTCCGTTAATGTATGGGCACCTCAGTTTAATACTGTTTCGATAATGTCCTTGTCAACAGACTGGAATGGCAAATCAAAAAGTCAGGTAGTAAAGAATGGTTATGCTACAGAGATAAAGTCAAGATCAGAGGTAGATTGGTTCCAGTCATTAAAGTCAGGTGCTTTCTACGCTAAGTATTCAACAAAGGGTTTTGATCTCAGCGGTTCAATCAAATAATCAATTCGGATTTAATATTAGCTATATCGGCAAGGGTACAGGTAACTGTTCCCTTGCTTTTTATTGTGCGGATTGCTGTAAGTAAGAATTTTTAAAGCAAAAACTTACTTGACATAAATATTCTTGAATGTTAAAATTAAATTCGTGTACGCAGATGGGATTTTATTTACACTAAAACTGTAAAGGATGATATTTTATGCAAAAAGAGGTTAGACTTACTCAAAAAGGAAAAGAAAATCTTGAAAGAGAGCTGGATGAATTAAAAACCACTAAACGTGACGAAATTGCCGAAAAAATAGAAATAGCACGTTCTTACGGTGACCTCTCGGAGAATGCCGAGTATGACGAAGCAAAAAATGATCAGGCCGTATTGGAAAGCAGAATCGCTGAGATAGAAGCAATGCTTAAGCACGCAGTTATAATAGAAGATATTGACACCGGAAGAGTACGTATCGGAGCAGGAGTTAAGGTCAAAAATCTCCTGAACAACAAGGAATATGAATATGAGATAGTAGGCTCCAACGAAACAGATCCACTCAGAGGAAAGCTCTCAGATGAATCCCCTGTAGGAAAGGCACTTCTGGATAAAGCTCCCGGGGATATTGTTCCCGTAGAAACACCTTCGGGAAAGATTATAGAATATCAGGTGCTTGAAGTTCTGAAGAAAGAGGAGATTTAATAATGAGCGAACAGAATACACAGGACGTACAGAACACTCAGCAGGAGCTGAGCGAGCTTTTGCAGATACGCAGGGATAAGCTTAAAAGCCTTCAGGAAAGCGGAAACGACCCGTATAAGATAACTACAAGCGACAGGGATACTCTTGCAAAGGATATAACTGACAACTTCGAGGAAATGGAAAACAAAGATGTATGCATAGCAGGTCGTATAATGAGCTGGCGGGATATGGGAAAGGCATCGTTTATAGATGTTTTTGACAGAAGCGGCAGAATGCAGGTCTATGTAAGAATAAATGACGTAGGTGAAGATACTTACAAGGTACAGATGTCCAAATGGGATATAGGCGACATAGTAGAGGTAAAGGGCTTTGTTTTCAAGACACGCAGAGGCGAGGTTTCAGTACACGCAAAGGAAATAAAGCTTCTTTCAAAATCACTGCTTCCGCTTCCCGAAAAGCATCACGGTCTTAAAGATACAGACCTGAGATACCGCCAGCGTTACGTTGACCTTATGGTTAATCCCGAGGTAAAGGATACATTTATAGCAAGAAGCAAAATCATAAAGACGATACGTCAGCAGCTTGATGACTGCGGATATATCGAGGTTGAAACGCCGGTGCTCAACACTATAGCAGGCGGTGCGGCTGCACGTCCGTTTATAACACATCACAATACCTTGGATATGGATTTATACCTGCGTATTGCTCCAGAGCTGTACCTTAAAAGACTTATCGTAGGCGGTATGGAGAAGGTATACGAAATAGGCAGACTTTTCCGTAACGAGGGTATGGACGTAAAGCACAATCCGGAATTTACCACCATAGAGCTTTATGAAGCCTATACAGATTATAACGGTATGATGGCTCTTACCGAAAAGCTTATAAACGAGGCTTGTATTGCAGTAAACGGAACAGATCAAATTGAATATCAGGGCGAAGCTGTAGACTTGTCACTGCCGTTCAGGAGAATGACGATGATCGACGCTGTAAAGCAGTATTCGGGCGTAGATTTCGGAGCATTCACAGGCGACACAGAAAAAGCAAGGGAGGCTGCAAAGGAGCTTCATCTTGAAGTAAAGCCGACAGATACATGGGGCAATATACTCAACTCTGCATTTGAAGAATATGTCGAGGAACAGCTTCAGCAGCCTACATTCATAATTGATTATCCTGTAGAGGTATCACCGCTTACCAAGCGTAAGCCCGACCAGCCTGAGCTGGTTGAACGTTTTGAGCTGTTCGTAACAAAGCGTGAGCTTGCAAATGCCTATACAGAGCTTAACGACCCTATCGACCAGAGAGGAAGATTTGAGCATCAGTTAAAGCTCAGGGAGGCAGGCGACGAAGAAGCAAATATGATAGACGAGGACTTTCTTACGTCGCTCGAATACGGTATGGCACCTACAGGAGGAATGGGTATGGGTATAGACCGTCTTGTTATGCTCCTTACTGACAGTGCTTCCATAAGAGATGTAATAATATTCCCGACAATGAAAACCCTCGATAAGTAAACCCTCAAAAAGCCCAGTATTTATGCGGTTTTTTGAAGTTTGATAACATCAAAATTTACACCCTTACACCCAACTTACACCATTTTGTGCAGAAAGTTGTGTAGGGTAAAATCAATCGCATAGTTTACGATTTATGACCTTGATGGATTAGTTTTCATCAAGGTCTTTTTTTATTTGACGTATAGACAAAATCAGGCTGAAATGATATAATCATAGAAAGATAAATCGGAATTTCAAGGAGGCTCCAAATGACACACGAAGAAAAAGCATTATCCTATTTCAAAGATAAATTTCATTGCTCGCAGTCTGTTCTTGCCGCATATGCAGATGAGCTCGGATTAACGGAAGAACAAGCATTAAAAATAGCCTACTGCTTTAACGCAGGTATGAGAAAAGGTGAAGTGTGCGGAGCTTGTTCGGGAGCGTTGATGGTGCTCGGAATGCTATACGGTCAAGCCGATAAAGACGATCTCGACAGTCGAAACTGTGCCAATCAGATGACTGACCGTTTTTTGAATCGCGTTAAGGAACTAAACGGGACATATATCTGTAATGAGATACTCGGCTGTGATATTACCACGCAGGAAGGCGTTGAATACGCAATAAAGCACGAATTATTCACCACGACCTGTAGAGAT
>ONDU01000056.1 GCA_900316615.1 uncultured Eubacteriales bacterium
GCATTGCCAAAGAAATACGGAAAACGGCACACAATTTATATGAAATTCAACAGGCGGTCAAAAAACGGAACAATACAGAGAATTTTTGAAGAAATGCAGAACCTTAATATCATTGATGTCCGAACAGATACGCTTTGTATTGACAGTACAAGTATAAAAGTTCATTCTGATGCAGCAGGTGTACGCAAATCGAACGGTAAACAGAGTATCGGGCGTTCAAAATATGATCGGAAGCTGCTCATAAACTTCTCATGGACAGAGCCTGTGAAGATAATAAAACCCGTGCTTTAGCTAAAGAACACGGGTTTTATGTTGTTGTTCCTCCAAAGAAGAACCGTAACGCTCCTTGGGAGTATGATAAAGAACTTTAAAAAAGAAATCATACAGAACGCTGTTTTCTCAGAATCAAGCGTTTCAGAAAAATTTTTACACGCTATGATACACTAGATTCCATTTTTCTTTCGGTGATTATGTTAGCTATGATTTTTGACGCTCTTTTTATGCAAACACGCTCCAGCTTTTTATTTTCAACGTTCTTTAATAAGAAGTTACTTTACGGTAACAGTACAGGTTGCAGTTTTACCATTATGGGTTGTAACGGTAATTACAGCAGTACCTGCCTTTTTAGCAACTATTTTTCCGCTTGATGTTACAGTAGCAACAGCGGTCTTGCTGCTTGTGTAGGTATAAGATGTTGCAGCATTTGAGGGTGTGAGAGTTTTCTTGAGTGTATAGGTTTCCCCTACCTTAATGCTTAACTCTGTTTTATCAAGTGTAACAGCTGTAGGAGCTTTCTTTACTGTTACAGTACAGGTTGCTGTCTTGCCGTTGGTAGTCTTTACCGTAATTACAGCCGTACCGACCTTTTTACCCGTTACAACTCCGCCGGAGGTTACGGCAGCAACAGTGTCATCACTGCTTGACCATGAACAATAGGTTGCGGAATTTGTCGGTGTGAGAGTTGCCGTAAGTGTCTCTTTCTGAGAAACTCCGATAGTAATATCAGTCTTGTCGAGAGCTACGCTTGTAGGAGCTTTCTTTACTGTTACGACACAAGAAGCCGTATATCCGTTAGTTGTTTTTACGGTTATGGTTGCCGTACCTGCCTTTTTGCCTGTAACTCTGCCCTTGTCGTTTACTACGGCGATAGTCTTGTCACTTGAAGTCCACTGCTGATAGGTTGCGGCATTTTCGGGTGTCATAGTTGTCTGAAGAGTATACATCTGACCTACACCCAATGTCATTTCCGTTTTGTTAAGTGCGATAGATGTAGGAGCAGGCTTTACAACTACAGTACACTTATCGGTTTTTCCGTTTGCTGTAGTAACTGTTATAGTCACCTTGCCTACTGCACGACCCGTTACCTTACCCTTTGAAGTAACTGTAGCAATATCCTTATTGCTTGATTTCCATGTAAATGTAGTTTCCGCACCCTCGGGAGCTACGGTAGGTCTTAAAGTATAAGCCTGACCTACGCCGAGTGTAAGAGTATGCTTGTTAAGGCTTACGCTTTCAACCTCGGGATTGAGAAGCTCATATGCGTGGTTGTATTTTACAGCATATTCATGTACAGGTGAGCCGCTGTAGCAATAGATAACAGCACTCTCCGGAATATCCCAGTCATCACTCTGACCGCCAAGACCCTCCCAGTCATCATCGGGGTCATGATACAATACACAGTCCTTGCTGAGGAAGGTTACCTTTTGGAGTGATTCACAGCCCGAAATAAAATTCTCTTCCACTGTCTTAAGACTTGCGGGGAAAGTGATTTCACTTACCGTTTCATTGAGACAGAATGCTGCACCCTCAATAAATTCTATATTGCCAAGATTGAGCTGATATGAATCAACCTCATAGAAAGCATCATATCCTACAGATTTTACACCGTTAAGGGTGATGAAGTCCAATGTCTTACCCTCACAGCTATCGAAGGCATAGGATTCAATTATACAGTTTGTACCGTTTACAGTGATTTTTTCAAGACTGTCGCAGTAAGCAAATGCACTGTGACCAATTCTTGTCATTGTGGCAGGAGTGCTGACCTCAGTAATATACGTACCGCTGAAAACATTGTTGCCTATTTCTGTTATACCGTCACTTATAACAAGATTTTTAATCATCATCTTATAAGCAGCGTTGTTCCAAGGCAGTGAGCTGTCATTATAGGTATAGTCGCCTGTAGATGTTTTTCCGAATACAGGTGAAATTGTAAGTGTGTTCGTGTTAGCGTCAAACTGATAAGCACAGCCGCCCTTCAGGAAGCCTGAATCCTCTGTCTTTTTAGGAATGTAGCTTGCAATGTAATGAACGTCACAGCGTGTGCAGTGGTAAATTTCCTTACCCTCCTCATAAACTGTAGCAGGAGTAGAACGCTCGCTGTCATATACATAATTATGACCTAAAGCATCGGTGTAGGTTTCAGTATGAGTTGCTGAACAGCGGCTGCATTTAAATACCTTCTTTGTTCCCGTAGTACAGGTTGCAGGAGTTACCGACTGTAAAACGGAATAGTCATGACCCAAAGCGTCATTTGAAGTAACGGTTTTTGTTGATGAGCAGCGTGTGCATTTGTAAACCCTCTTTGTTCCCGTAGTACAGGTTGCAGGGGTTGTTGAAATCAGTGTGGAGTAGTTGTGACCCAATGCATTGATAGTTTCGGTTTTCAGTGTTTTGCCGCATACTGTACAGGAGGTTGTTTTTGTACCTGTTGCAGTACAGGTAGCCGCTTTTGTAACGGTCGGCGTACCTTCTGTACAAGCTTTCGTCATTGCAGCAACAAGAAAACGTTTTCTGAGAGCATCACTGCGGATAGTCTTTGTACCTGCGGTCTGACCGGAAACACTATAATACCCGAACTTACCCGTATAGCTCTTTGTTCTGGGAACAGAATAATAAAAGCCTGTATCTGTAGGCTCTATATCACCGCCTGGATATTCGCCGTTGAAGGTTCTTGTCATATCGTCATAAAATGTAGCAGCCATTTCATAACCAGTAAGGTGTCTTGAAGGTGCACTGAAATAACATCTGTATTTTGCTCTTTCAAGACCGAAAAATCTGTCCCATTCAATACTGCCGTTTTTATAAGTCATAACCTCAAACGGGATAAAGATGATATTTGCAATAACGTAATTCTGACCGCTGTTCTGATAGAAACCGCTGTCGTAGCTTCCCTTTGAAAGTGCTGCATAATAAGAACACTTTCCGTCCTTTACATAGATGTACCTGAGGTTGCTTATGTCATATCCGCTCTTGGGATAAACCCTGAAAGTAACCTTGTAGCAGTGATTCCACGCATAACCGTAATTTATTGCGTCCTGCTCACAGGTTTCCAGCTGTTCAACGCTTGGAGAGGACATATACACATAATCACTTGAGCGTGACTCAACACTGCTTGTAACCGAGAATGTTTTTGTGCCGTCCAGTGCATCCTCGTATTTAGTGATTGTTGATTTCATAACAATATACGCGGAAGTTACAGTATCATCTGCTGAAGCTGATGTAACAGAAAGCATAGAGAACATTGACAGCAGCATCATAACCGATAAAAGCAGACTTAACATTCTTTTTGTTTTTCCAATCTTCATAAAATTTTCCTCCTTTTGTAATAAACTAAAATAAAGCTTGCCCTAAAACAGAAATTATATTAAATACACACCTCCCCTATAGTATCAGCACACAGATACTTTGATACAATAAGCATATGCTTATTGTGATTTATGTTATAAAAATACACTTAACAATAATCCAATATATTAATTATAACAACACTGCTGTTCAACGTCAACATTTTAAATAATAATTGTAACTTATATCCATAAAATTAAACTATTTTTATGTATTACACACCGTGATACGTAAGCACAAAAACAGTTTGCAGATAAATATTATGCTAAAATAACATTATTATATATACAAGGTTATGGTAGTATGATAAAACCTGTTTCATATTTAAAATTTAAAAAACTTCTTATTTATGTATTGATTTTTACAGCCTCGGTTGCTTTTATATACATTACGGAGCTTTCAGCCGTAAAAGCGTCTGCGGTACAAACCTACAGCATAGGTATGCTCAACGGAGGCTCTACACTAGAAAGTGACGGAACAAGCATATATGTTCTGAGCTTTTCGGGAGGTACGGTATCATTCTGCCGTTTACAAAACGGTATCTGCAGCAGCTATACCTTCAATGCTTACGGAAAGGTCAGGTATGTCACGGTAAGCGGCGGCTGTGTATACGCTGTTTCACAGCAAAACGGAAACACCTTCATAAATAAATATATGTGCGGCCGTGATACTCTTTATAACTATGATATGGGCAGAATAAATATCACTTCATCATATAAGTGCCGTATATGCAGCGGTAAGATTTATTTTTCCTCAGACGATGAAGGCTCACACTTTGAATGTATGAATATTTATGGTGAAAAGCTTTTTTCCTTCAATGCCGATATGGGAGAAGCTACGGATTATATATCCGATTTTTCGGGAAACAATCTATATCTGTTCTATCAGAATAACGTATATCGTGCAGACACAGGTTCAAATCAGATACCCTCACATATACTGACAACTGTCAACCTGAGACCGAATATATTTGTCTGTGACGGTATAATTTTTGATTACGGCGGAGAAATTGCAGACATCTCAGAAAGCCTATCGGTTTCAACAGGCATTACGGGCAATAAGATAAACGGCGGTCTTGCAAACGGTTACTACTGCAAGTACTATAAAGGCAGTATATACGGCTATGACAAGTCAGGTAATAAGTATCAGCTTTATAAGACAAGCTTCAGCGGAAACGCACAAATGTTGTCTCAGAACGGAAATCTGTACGTTTTGTCGGAATACGGCGAGCTTGACGTGATAAATATAAATGAGCTTTCTTACCCTGAAAAAGAAAACGAAAACCGAAGCATCAGTTCTTCATCTGCAAACAGCGGCAAGACGACAAATACAGGTAACAGCTCTTCTTCAGACAACACAGACAGCAGAATACATAAAAGCAGCACAGGCTCATATGAAAACAATAACCCTCAGTTTTCAATAAACAGCTACAATGTTGACGAAGGTAAGAAAATCATATGGGATATATCTTCCGGAACAACCATAGCGTCATTCAGGAAAAATATTACTTTCAATGCATACAGTCTGACGTTTTTTAACAGCCGAAACGCAGAACAGACAAGTGGAAAGCTCGGAACAGGCTTTACAATGTCGGTAAAGCTTCAGAACAGAGAATATACCTCCTATACCCTGTCCGTAAAGGGTGACCTTACAGGCGAAGGCAATTCCAACAGTAATGATGCTAAGCTTCTCAGCCGATACCTTATGAATGACACTCAGTTAACTGACGCCCAGTATGCAGCAGGAGATGTAAACGGTGACGGAGCAGTAAACAGCATTGATATTCTGAAAATTGCAAAAAATAATCTGTAACCTGTTTCCGAAAGCTGCGTACTATGTATTAAAAGCTTTCGGAGGTGAGATTTATATGCACCGTCACAGAAAAAAACGCTGCAACAGAGCTTTAATGCTCAGTATAGGTATGCTTTTAGGCACATTGCTTCCGTGCAGAGTTCTGGTTGTGGTTGCATCGGTTATATTGTGCGTAGTCTCACTTTTTGCTTTTAAATGTTGACGGAGGTCTGATTTATGAAATTTATTGTTATTGATAACCCAAAGGTACTCGGATTTTTTCTGCGAAGGCTTTACCGAATCAAAAAAACAGACTTTAGCCAGACTTGAGCCGAAACATATTATTTATTCATTTTATTAATCACATACTACAAAGCAGGGTACTCATAGCAAAAATCTGTTATGAGTACCCTGCTTTTCATAAAGCGTACGGTTTGTTCAAAATACTCAATATCCATAACGACCAATCTGCCGTAGCCGTTTTTGGTAACAAAAACCGAACCGTTTTCCTGACTGCATAGTGATTCGATTTTTACTGTATCTTTTAAATCTCTCATAGGAACGATTTGCATCATATCACCCGGTTAATCATTGTGACTATATATTATATTTAGCCGCAAGTCAGGTTATATCAAAAATAAAACTGCCGGCGTTAACCGACAGTTTTCGTCAAATGGTCGAGGTGACAGGACTTGAACCTGCGGCATCTACGTCCCGAACGTAGCACTCTACCAAACTGAGTTACACCTCGATTTATTTTCCGTGAATTAGTATATCATATAAAAATTTATAAGTCAAACTATTTTTAGAAAATTATTCTTTTATATTATCGCTTCCCCTGAAATTAAATAAATATTTACTTTACTAAAAATACGTTGTGTGTTATAATTAATAGCAATCATAAAAAAGCAGTTGTATTTAAGTATTTTGTATTCTGAATTAATTATCATTACTACAAGATGAAAGATGTTGCTTTAATTTTTACGAATGGAGGATTGAATAATTATGGCTAAAAATGAGTTTTTTATGTATAAAAACAAGCCGCTGGTAAGATGCGGTGATGTCCTTTATTACGGAAATATGACAGATCCGTATGTTGTACGCATAAAAATTAAGACTAAGAAAAAGGTAAATGACCTTGAAATTGCCGATAAAGTTGCAATACAGCTTATGAGTACTGCTACAGATGCAGCTCCCCGCAAGCAGGTATTAAAATCAAGTGAGAGAAGCGGTCTTTACAGTGCCATGGACTTTGCGGACGTGTGGCTAAAACGAGCACTCAGACCAAGATAACATCTTTTCCCTTCAGATTTCCCACAACGGTAAAGCTGGAGGGAAATTTTCGGTTTTTATTGAAGTTTATCTGTAATAAAAACCAGTAAGTATAAAAAAATTTTTTAAGGAGAATTATATATGAAAAAAATTTTTATTCCTTTTATTTGTCTTGCAATGGCAGTAACATGTATGACAAGCTGTTCATCTAAAAAAAGCCCGTCATCATATAAAAGCGGCAGCACAAAACAATCCGCAACAGCTGCTGCAACATTACCTACTAACATAAATCCGGACAAAGAGCTTGCAAGGGTAAGTACTTTAAAAAATTTCTTCAAATCAAGAAGTATAACTTTAAATGAAAAGGTTCTTCGTTTTTCTTTTGACGATGCACAGATGAAGTACGCAGGCTTTGCAATTTCTTCCGATACAAACGCACTTTCAAACATAGCGGTAGATGATACGGCAGACAACATAGAATATAAGTCAAAGTCAGGTCTTACAGCATATGTTTCAGCAGTCAATAAAAGGAATGTTGCGGTAGACTATACCAAATGCAAATACTATTCTTTAAGGCTTATAAAGGGAGACTGCAATGATGTAGTGCTTCATCTTCCCGATAAAATAGGCTGGGATTCCACTGTGGAAAAAATCAAAAAAACATACGGAGCTCCGACAAGCGAAACCACAAACGATAACGGAAATACAGTTTTGATTTATGAAGCTGAAGACAAACAGATTAACGAGAAATACTATATGGAGCTTGTTACAGATGAAAACGGAATCATTGAGCTTACAATAACATTCAATAATATCAAATAAAAAACAAAAAAGGGGCTGTCGCAGAACGAAGAATTCTGTGGCAGCCCTCAGTTTTAAGAGAGAATATAGACAGTTTATAATCAATACACAAATCGAAAGAAGCACTGAAGCAGAGGGGGTTGAAAAGCACTCTCTTTAATTATGCTTTATGTCTGAAATCAGTTTTGAAAAATACCCTTGTGTATTTTATCCTCTATCAGCCAGCTTCGCTGACAGCTCCCTACGGGAGAGAGCCTTTTATGCCTCCATTTCGGAGGGAGGAGAAGTGCCGCAGGCGATGGAAGGAGTGTTTATTCTAAACATTGATTTCCGTGTTGTTAAGCTGTTTGGTTTCTGTAAAAAATGATATAAGTTTTGATGTAAGCATTCATTCCTGAAAAAAACAGCAATCCCCGAAAATCGCATAATCAAGCAATTTTCGGGGGGTATATAAATTATTTGTCAAGCGGCTTCATGGTCGGGATATAAAAAACATCAGATTTATATCCTCTCATAACCTGTTATAACCTATTATTAAGCTATTTTCGTTTTTGCCGTTTTACCGTAAGTTATTATAACTTGTTATAAACACTGTTCAGTTTGGCGTAAGTTTTGGCGTAAGTAGCGTAAGGTGGCTAATATGCCGCTCTTAGCATTGTTCTCGATGATATTACGGGATAAATGAATCTCTGTCGCTAACAATACTAATATCAATCCGCTGCAATAAGGACACCTGCTGCCGTCTGACCTTGTGGAGATTAAGGCTTCCCATTCATTTCCGCAATCTTCATACTTCCACCAAGCCTTGCGGTTAGCAAAGACTGTTACTTGTGTAGGGAGTAGAGGTGCGTTTCTGGCTGACCACTCGGCGGCAAGTTCGGGCTTTTGGGAAGCAAGGTCATTGTAGCCCTCTAATATCGCATTGTGGGAACAGTAAGGGCAACCGCTTCC
>ONDU01000054.1 GCA_900316615.1 uncultured Eubacteriales bacterium
TTGCAGTGTCAGCTTCCTGTTAAGGTCAAGGCTGAGTACTCCCATAATGGAGTGAGGGTCAATCTCGAGATTATCGCTTTTTATAGACATATGTATATCGGGATACCTTTCCATTACATCAACAAACCTCCTTGCAGTAGCAATGTCAGGAATGTAAATAGTTGTAAAATACATAGATGGTTCCTCCTAAATGAATATTCTTTATTTTATCACTTATTTTCTCTAAAATCAATCAGCTTACATAATGTTGATACGTTTCTTTTATATATACATATAATTTGTCAACATATTTAAATATTATGTAAAATTTGGAAAAAGCAGGTTTTTTTATGACGTTTCACATATTTACATTAGGCTGCAAGGTTAACCAATACGAATCTCAGGCTATGCACGAAAAGCTGGAGAAGAGCGGATTTACATATTCTCAGTCACACAAGGACGCAGATATCGTCATTGTAAATTCATGTACGGTAACGGCTGCAAGTGACAGCAAAGCCGTAAAGCTTATGCACAGAATAAAAAGGGAAAATTCACAGTGTGTTCTTATTCTGACAGGCTGTCTGCCGCAGGCGTTCCCCGATGATGTTCGTTTTGCCGAGGCTGATGTGGTTTTGGGAAATAAATCAAGAAATGCTGTTGTTCCGTCAATTCAGAAATTCCTTATGACGGGAACACGTATTATTGATGTTCAAAAACATGACAGCAGCGAAAAATTTGAACATATGTCACTGGAAGGCTTTTCGGAGAGAACTCGTGCATTTGTTAAAATAGAGGACGGCTGCAACCGTTTTTGTTCATATTGCATTATTCCGTATGCAAGGGGAAGGGTACGCTCAAAGCCGTTGCCTGAGATTTACAATGAATTATCGCATCTGAGCATGAAAGGGTTCAAAGAGGTTGTTCTGGTAGGAATAAATCTTTCGGCTTACGGTCAGGAGTTCGGAATAAATCTTGCAGATGCAGTTGAAGCTGCCTGTTCTGTTGAGGGAATTGAGCGTGTTCGTCTTGGTTCGCTTGAACCCGAAAGAATGGATAACTATACAATAGCAAGACTTTCAAGGCTGCCTAAGCTTTGTCCGCAGTTTCATCTTTCTTTGCAGAGCGGCTGTGATGCAACTCTCAAAAGAATGAACAGACACTACACAACTCAGGTATATTCTGAAATTGTGCAAAATCTCAGAATGGCTTTCGATAACTGTTCAATAACTACCGATATTATGGTCGGTTTTCCCGGAGAAACTCAGATTGAATTTGAACAGTCGCTTGCGTTTGCTGAAAAGATACAATTCGCCAAAGCTCATATTTTTGCTTATTCAAGGCGACCCGGGACAGCTGCAGACAAAGCCGAAAATCAAATACCTGAAAATGTAAAGAATATACGCTGTAACCGTATGATTGAGCTTACCGATAAAACAACAAGAAAATTTTTGGAAAGTCAGACAGGAAAAGTGGAAGCTGTTTTGTTTGAACGACTTAAAAACGGCTTCTTTGAGGGCCATACAATGAATTATACAAAGGTTATTGTCAAACCTCACAATACAGATAATCTGTCAAACCTTATATGTAAGGTCAAAATTACGGGTGTTGAAAACGGAAGCTGCACAGGTATATTGCAGCCGTAAGCCGCAGCTTCGCAGTCGGCGATTGCAGCACACGGAAGCAAATGCTTCCGTGTGAAATTCAAAGCAAAGCTTTGAATTCCTGTAAAAAGCTATGCTTTTTACAGCTGCAATCGCCTCTCCCGTGCTTACGCACGGGACATATGCGAAATTTTCCCGAGAAAATTTCGCATATACTGTATGCCCGAATTTCTTATAACGAAATTCGGGCATACAGTGCTGAAAGCTTCCGTCAGAGTACATTTTCAGAATATTGATACAACATTCCGAACTTCTTCCATGGTATTGTCGTCATCGAGATAATCAATATCATAGATTATAAAATTATCTATACCGTTCTTACGGCAGTATTCAACCTCTTGTTTAAGAATATCGTTTTTATTCTTCCAGCTTCCTCCGTCGTAATCTCCGTTATTCGCCTTATAAAGAGCAAGTCCGACACAAAGTGAGGTTTTGTTGTTTCCTGCAAGCTCTTTCCACTGAGAAAGCATTTTATCAAAGGGAAGAAAGGAATGCTCAAAATTAACATAAGCCTGCGGGCATATATAATCCGCATAGCCCTCATTCTGACACCATAGCCCCACATCAGCACCTATATCCGAACAGTTGCTTATGTTACCCTGCGGAGAAACTCCGAATACAACTTTTGGTTTCATTTGCTTTACAGCACTGTAAACACTGCTTATAAGCATATTGACCTGTGCCTTTCTCCATTCCGAATGACTTAAGGCAACAGCTTCCGAATCAAGTCCCGACATATATTCCCTGTATGAAGATATATCAAGGCTGTTGTCTGATGAGGGGTAAAAGTAATCATCGAACTGTACACCGTCAACGTCATAATTTTTTACTATTTCCTTTACACCCTCTATTATTATACTGCGACCCTTCTCTGAGGACGGATTTATATATATTCCTCCGTCATACTCTATTATGTCATCATCAGACAGTCTGCTTAAAATTCCGTCATCGGATAATTTTGAAGGAGTATCGCTTGTTTTTATTCTGTAAGGATTTACCCATGCGTGGAATTTCATTCCCTTTTCATGAGTTTTTTCAATCATATATTTAAGTGCATCGTATTCCGCAGTCTCTCCCTGAGTCCCCGAAAGAATATGAGAGCATGGAAATATATCCGAATTATAAAGTGCATCGGAAAACGGTCTTACATGTACTATAAGTGTATTTATTTTATTTTTTACGGCGGTTTCAGCAAGGCTGTCAAAGTTATTTTTAAAGGAGCTTTCGCTGTGCTGATTTGTGTCAAGAGACATAAAAGGTATCCATACCCCACGCATCCCCTTTATGTTTACTCTGAAAATATCTGAGGTATCCGAGGTTGTTTTTTGTGCTCCGTTTGCCGCTGTAGTTGACAGAATATCATCTTTACTTGAACCGTTTTTGAATATGTGAATTACTGTTGTTGTAAGTGTTACCGCAAAAAGTATTGCTATTGCAGTAAGCCATATTCTATTTCCTTTTATTTTCAGTACCATATTATCCTGTTCCTTTCCCTGACTTTTACTTTCTTCTTATTAGATTTATATTTTGTTTGTGCAGTCTTTATTCAGATTTTATACAAACTTTTTATAAATAACTTACCTTGAATGTTGTGATTTTTAAATCAAAAGATTGGAGAGATTGAAATTGACCGTTAAAATAATTATTGCAGTATATCTTGTTTTTATTAATATTGTTGCAGTGGCAGTAACTGTTTCAGATAAGAAAAAAGCACTTGTGCATTCGTGGAGAGTGAAAGAAAGTACGCTTCTGATTATTTCGGCATTAGGCGGTTCCTTAGGAATGTACATAACCATGAAAACAATACGGCACAAAACCAAAAAGAAAAAATTTATGGTTGGAATACCTCTTATCTTTATATTGCAGGCTTTGATTATCGGAGCAGTTCTATATCTAAAAAATCCGTGGTGATAAAAGATGAATGAAGTAATACTGAAATTCACTGTTCCCGAAGCCTTTCACGGTGTACAGGCTAAATATTTTCTAAAAAAGAGATGCAGAATATCCGCAAGACTGCTGGCTAGTCTTAAAAGAACTTATTTGGGTATTTCAAGGGAAGGAATGCTTTTAAAGGCAACAGACAAAATATATGCAGGCGATGTTATAATAATAAAGCTTCCGCAGGACGAAAACAAAGTAATTCCGATAGAAATGCCGCTGGACATACGCTTTGAGGACGAGCATATTATGGTTGTAAACAAGCCTTACAATATGCCCGTACACCCTACGCATAATCATATATGCGATACTCTTGCAAACGGGGTTGCCTTTTATTTAACGGAAAAAGACGTTAACACTTGCTTCAGGGCTTTGAACAGGCTGGATAAGGATACAACAGGACTTGTGCTTATAGCCAAGCACAGCTATGCGGCGGCACAGCTTGCCGAAAATACCGAAAAGCTTTATACGGCAGTATGTGAAGGTCTTATCGAAAATCCCGGTACTGTAGATGCACCAATATCAATTCTGGAGGGACATACAATACAGCGTACTGCAGGAGCTTCGGAAGGTGTAAAAGCCGTCACTCATTATAAGCCGATAAGGTTTTCAAACGGTCATACTATGGTCGAATGTGCTCTTGAAACGGGTAGAACACATCAGATAAGAGTTCATATGTCATATATAGGTCACCCGCTCGCAGGAGATGATATGTACGGCGGCTCTCTGAAATATATAGAAAGACAGGCACTGCACTGCGGTAAAATAAGCTTTGTTCACCCGGTAAGCCTTGAAAAAATAACTTTAACATCTGAAATCCCGAATGATATGAAAAATATTTTTTCTGAAGCTTACGTCTTTGCAAAGGAAAAAGGTTACAAAAATGTAAACTCTGTTTTAATAAATTCATAAAATTGTTGATAAAAAATGCTTTGTATGTTATATTTTTATAAGATATAAGAAAACAAGGTGTTGAATATGAAAATTGTCAACAAAATAAAATATATTGTCTCAAGGAAAAACCAAAAAGCTGTTACTATACTTTTTATAGCTTTGGCGGTCACATTTACCGCAGCTGTAGCAGGTGCGGTAACCGTAAGTAAGGCAGCGATACCTGAAAAAAGATCGTCAGGTGCAGTTTCCGCAGATGCGGAAAAATCCGAAAATTCAGTCATGGTAAAATCTGCACAGAAGCCTACAGAGAAGCCTACAGAAAAACCCACGCAAGCACAAAAGAAATGCAGCTTTAAGCTTGCAGATAAAAATATAGCGTTGAAATCCTCGGAAACCTACTGCGTAAAGCTTGCAGACGGCATGAAAAAAGAAAAACTCAGGCTTAAATGGACATCTGACAACAGCAATATTGCAAAGGTAAATAAAAACGGAGAAATAACGGCAGTATCAAAGGGAACGACAGTTGTAAGCTGTGTTAATACCGCAGACGATACAAAAGCAAGTATTACGGTATGTGTTACTGAGCCTGTTTTCCCGAAAGAGCTTTCACTGGACAGAAAAAGCTATAAAATGACTTCTGTGGGACAGCTCCTCAAGCTCAACGCAAAGATGACACCCGTCAAGGGAATTACCGAAAAAAAGCTTGTATGGAAAACAGACGATGAGAGCGTTGCCGTTGTAGAGAACGGTCTTGTAAAATCAGTCGGAGAAGGTACAGCGATAATAACCTGTGTTACCGAAAATGATATAACAGCTCAGTGTGAGGTATATGTTGAAAATGTCGTAAAAGCAAAAGAGGTATACGTTGACTATGAAGCTTATGACTTCAACGGACCCCAAACCGAATCGGTATTGCTGACAGCTTGGGTATATCCCGAGAATACTACAAATAAGGCAGTAAGATGGCACAGTACCGATGAAAATGTTGCTATGGTTGACGATTTAGGAAATGTGACTATAGTCGGTGACGGTGAGTGCGATGTTGTATGCACTACAACGGACGGAACTTATCTTTCCTCAGCGTGTAAAATCACATCTGCAAACACAATGGCGATTGTAAGGCATACTCCCGGTGAAAGGGTTTATGTTCCTGTAAATCCGGTTCCTGCGGATACGGTGCTTGAGGAATCGCTTAGGTATGTCGGAAGAATTCCGTACATATGGGGAGGCACGGATTTATGTTCGGGCGTTGACTGCTCAGGCTTTATATGCTCTGTATATGAAAGATTTGGTGTTAATTTATGGGGAGTACGTACTGACCTCTATCTTGCAGGAGTGGAAGTTCCCTGCATAGAAGAAGCAAAAGCAGGTGATATATTGTGCTATCCCGGACATGTTGCAATCTACGACGGAAACGGCGGCAGGGTACACGCATATGACGAGGGTTATATGGTTCTGCGGGATACAAATATAGGCGGTTACTATACCATAAGAAGAATTATTGAATAAAAGAGAAGCAAGGGCGATTGCAGCCATCAAAATACGAAGTATTTTGATATTCAAGTGTCTTAAAACACTTGAATGCCTCGCAGCAAAAGCTGCGAGGGGGCTGCAATCGCCCGCAGCTGAGCTTTAAACTATTTTTTATAGGGGGAAAATATTTTGAAAAAATTTTTAAGCCTTATGTCAGTACTGATTTTGAGCGTGACATTGTTCTTATCAGGATGTGAACAAGACCTTCCCGATGATAACGGAAAGATAAATATTGTTGCGGTAAATTTCCCTCAGTATGATTTTTCCAGAGAGATAGCGAAAGATAAAGCAAATATAAAAATGCTGATACAGCCGGGAGTCGAAACACATACCTATGAACCGACACCGGGAGATATAATAGATATAGAAAAAGCTGATGTTTTTTTATATATAGGCGGAGAAAGCGATGAATGGATAGAGGGCATACTTGAGACGCTTAATACAGAGAATACACACATAGTAAGGCTTATTGATTTTGTTGATACTCTTGACGAAGAAAAAACTGAGGGCATGCAGTCTGATACATATGAAGACAGCGATGAGCCTGAAAAAGATGAGCATATATGGACATCACCTAAAAATGCCGTAAAGATGGTAAATGCGATAAGTGATGCAGTATGCAGTGCCGACAAGGATAATGAAGAATTTTATAAAAAAAATACTAAGTCATATATTGACAAGCTTAACGGCTTGGACAAAAGCTTTCGGAATATTACAAAGACAGCAAAACGCAGAGAGCTTGTATTCGGAGACAGATTTCCTCTGATATACTTTACAAAGGAATACGGGCTGAAAAGCTATGCTGCATTCCCCGGATGCTCAGATGAAACCGAGCCGAGTGCTTCAACAATAGCTTTTTTGATTGACAAGGTAAATAATGACAATATACCTGTAGTTATGAAAATAGAACTCAGCAGCGGTGCGGTTGCGGAAGCAGTAGCCTCTGCTACAAATACGGAAGTTGAAACATTCTATTCCTGTCACAATCTTTCAAAGGAGCAGTTTGAAAAGGGTGAGAATTATATATCTATGATGGAGCATAACGCAGAAGCTCTGAAAAAGGCTTTGAACTAAGCCACAGCAGGACAGCCTTAAATTTAACAAAGCATACTTAAAAAACGGCATTCGGTATGCCGTTTTTTGTTATCATAGTATTTTTATGATAATCCGCTGCAAAAAAGATTAAAAAAACATAACCTTTAATTATTTGTCAAAATCACATTATTTCACACAAATAATGCACATAATTTTTTTTATATCAGCAGTAAATCTATTGAAAATACAGATATGATGTGTTACAATCAAATTGTAGTTGGGTAAATATTCTTAAATTAAGGAGGTTTTGAATAATGATTTACTCAAAGAAAGTACTTTCTTTGATACTTACCGCACTTATGGTGCAAAGTATCTTTGTAACCGGCGGTACTGTTACAGCAGCGTCATACGAAACAACGCAGGAAAGCTCGTATGCACAGGTTCAGACTGCCGAAAGCAAATCCGCAGGTGACTTCACGTATTCTGTTGAGAACAACGGTGTAAAAATCCTGAAGTATACGGGTACGGATACAGAGGTTACAATTCCGAATAAAATTGAAAATCTGCCCGTAACCGCACTCGGTGACTATGCTTTTGCAGAATGTAAGAATATTGTAGGTGTTGAAGTTCCCGATACGGTAACTGATATGGGAAGCTGGACATTCTGTAACTGCGAAAATTTGCAGGTTGTCAACATCCCGAACGGCGTAACAAGGCTTAGAGAAAGACTGTTCCTGAATTGTTACAGTTTAGTTCAGGTCAATATTCCCGAAACCGTAACAGTTCTTGAAGGCTGGTGCTTTGAAAGATGTGACAGCATTACAAGTATTACAATTCCGGACAGCGTAACGGAAATCTGTGAAAGTGCATTTTTAAACGCAAAAGGTTTAAAAACAGTCAATATACCACACAGTGTTACAAAAATTTGGAATTATGCGTTTTGTGGTACTGCTTTGGAAAATATAACTATTCCCAACAGTATCACAGAAATTGGAATAATGTTATTTGAAAACTGTACTTCGCTTAAAACCGTAACACTGGAAAACGGTATTACAAATATCGGTCAGATGTTAAGAAAATCTTCTATCAAAACCATAACACTTCCCGAAAGTATGACGTATCTTTCCAACAGTGCTTTTGAAGACTGCTTATATCTGAGTGAAGTTAATCTGCCGAGTAAATTAGAAACGATTGATAACTATGCGTTCTGGAACTGTGACGCTCTTACTACTATAAACATTCCCGAAACTGTTACAAAAATAGGTTATCAGGTCTTTGGAAGATGTGACAATCTTTCGTCTGTCACCATTCCGAAGAATGTTACCGATATAGGCGGAATGTGGTTTGTAGAAACACCTAACCTGAAAACCGTCACTTTTGAAGAAGGTACTACCAAGATAGGAAATGCTTTGCAGCATTCCTGTATTGAAAGTTTTGATTTTCCTGCAAGTCTGGAAACATTAAGTCAATATGCTTTTGCCAACTGCAACAATCTTACTTCAATGACAATTCCCGACACTGTAAAACAGATTGATGGCTGGACTTTCAGCGAATGTGAAAATCTTGAAACGGTTGTTCTTCCGAATACAATTCAGAATATTCCTGAAAGAATGTTCCTGAGATGTCACAGCCTGACAAGCGTCAATATTCCCGCAAGTGTAAAGTCTTTG
>ONDU01000058.1 GCA_900316615.1 uncultured Eubacteriales bacterium
GGTTTGTACTCGCTATGATAAGCTGGACTCTATTTTTCTGTCTGTAATTATGCTTGCAATGATTTTTGATGCTCTTTTTATGTGAACACGCTCTAATTAAATCTTATGAGCTTAACGATATTAACAAATTATTGTATTATATGATATTGTATATTCAGGCTGTCAAAGAAACACGCAGTACGAAATTTTCATAAATTCAAAAACAGCAAAGCCCGAAATTCAGGCAAACTGAATTTCGGGCTTTTCAGTGCTTTTGTATACAAAAGCAAAGGGACATCCGCCTGAAAAAGCAGTGTCCCAAAAGCAAATATTAAGATTATTCTTCTGCAGAGGCAGGTGCATTAGCAACAACTCTTGTTACCTTACCTGAACGCAAGCAGCGTGTGCAAGCGTAAACGTGCTTGGGTGAGCCATCAACAATAGCCTTTACACGCTGAACGTTAGGCTTCCATGTTCTGTTAGATCTTCTGTGTGAGTGTGACACCTTTATACCAAAAGTAACGCCCTTGCCACAAATTTCGCATTTTGCCATTTTCGGCACCTCCTTAGTGCTAAACCGAGCTTATTTATTATTTTATATGAATACAACGTATAATATAATAACAGATTTGCTTTTGAAATGCAATAGTTTTAAAAAATTATTTGAACGGCATACAAAAAGTTTTTCAAAAGATATATGACAAAAATTTGTTTTTATCATATCTGATGGTTTAAAATCCAGTCGGTTAATTCTTTAAGTTCAGCTGTTCCTGATGCGATTTTTAGTATAACGGTATATAATTCTTCCTGCGTGTAAGATAAATCAATTCCGTTAAGTGCAAGCAGAATCAGCATAGCAAGTGTCCCGATTCATTTGTTTCCGTCTATAAACGGA
Organism: uncultured Eubacteriales bacterium; assembly: GCA_900316615.1. Taxonomy (GTDB): domain Bacteria; phylum Bacillota; class Clostridia; order Oscillospirales; family Acutalibacteraceae; genus CAG-964. The sequence goes on from ONDU01000058.1 coordinate 875, forward strand.
TGATTTTTGATTAAGCCGAAAGCTAAACGTGCGGCTTTTTGCTGAATAGTCGGGAAAAGCTCCTGATTGTTAAAACATTGAAAAGCTGCACTATAAGCTGAGTCAAGTAATGCTTTATCACGGAATCCATGAGAGCCGCCTGTTTCTTAATAAGCTGCTTGTGTAGTTCCATGATTTGTTCTTCAATTAAAAATTATCATTAAGCAAGAACCTCATAAGCCTATCTGTTTTTGGCAATCAGACTTTTCGAGATATCCATAACATCTTCATTTGAAGCGAGCTGTTCTTCTTCTGCTAGGCTGAACTCAACAATCAGATAGCGGGGAACATTTTTTTAATATGACTGCAGCTCTGTTTTCATCAACAAGCCTTGCAATCTTTGAAAAGTTTTGATTTGCTTCTGTAATTGAAACAAGATATTTCAAAAAGTCTGCATATTTCAGGAAAAGTACAAGTTTTTTGAAAAAGTAAAAAATTTCATAGTTTTGTTATTCCGTTGAAAATTCTGCCAATATGTGTTATTATACTATGTAAGAGCAGTATAATAAAGATTGAGCGTTACTCAGGCGGTGCGATTGCAAGCACGGCAGCAAAGCTGCCGTGCTGCCTCAAAGCGAAGCTTTGAGGGCAGTCAAAAGCTTTGCTTTTGACTGTGCAATCGCACATTTGAGAGCAGCCGCAGGCTATAAGGTTATTTACAAGCGGCAATTAAAATAAAGTATAAGGAGTAGAATAAAGTATGTTAAGAACCTTACTTTTTGAAGGACTGACCATAGAGCAGGCGTTGATGCAGGTGCTTGCTATAGTAATGGTAGTATTTATAGTTATGCCGATACATGAGCTTTCGCACGGACTTGTTGCATACAAGCTTGGTGACAGGACGGCAAAGAACAGCGGAAGATTAAGCTTCAATCCGCTGGCACATATAGACCCGATAGGAGCACTTATGATACTGTTCATAGGCTTCGGTTGGGCAAAGCCCGTACCCGTTGACCCGAGGAATTTTAAAAATCCGAAATCGGGAATGGCAATTACAGCACTGGCAGGACCTGTAAGTAATTTAATCTGTGCGTTCATAGGCTGTATACTTTACTACATTATAGCTATTCTGGGTATAAAGGGAATAGTTCCGTATGAGGTTTACAGTTTGGTAGATAACGTGTTCATGTCATTTTTCATAACACTGAACGTATCGCTTGCGGTATTCAACCTTATACCGATACCGCCGCTTGACGGATCGAAGATACTTTTTGCTTTTATTCCTGACAGGATTATGTACAAATTTTATCAGTATGAGCAATTTTTCAGCATAGTACTTATAGTGCTGATAATGGCAGGAGTTTTGACAGGACCTTTAAGTATGCTTGTTTCTGCATGCACAAACGGTTTGTTGGGAATTACAAACCTACTGTTTACGCCTGTTTTAAATATGCTGTAAAGTAGTAGTTTAAGGGTTTCACCCTTAAAAATTAAAAATTCTGACGAGGCTCCGCCCTCGCCCCGCAAGCCTTTGAAAAGGCTTGACCTAAACTTTATGGTGATTTTGTCTGAGTGATATAAATAAAAAAAGTGTTTTTGGAGACAGGTTAGATGGGAAATGATACTTCGGCGGCACTGCAATATAAGATAAGTGATTTTGAAGGACCGCTTGATATGCTTTTGCAGCTTATAGCGAAGCATAAAATGGATATATGCGACATAGAGATAGCAGTTCTGCTTGAGCAGTATATGGAGCAGATAAAGGATATGCAAAGCGGACAGATGGAAGTTTCGAGTGAATTTTTGGAAATGGCATCAAGGCTGGTGTATATAAAGTCGGTGTCGCTTTTGCCAAAGCACGAGGAAGCACAGGAGCTGAAAAAAGAGCTTGAGGGGCAGCTTATAGAATATCAGGAGTGCCGAAAAATGGCAGCTGAGCTTGCAAAAAGGGTGACATATGATATTTATGTAAAGCAGCCCTCGAAGATAAAGTTTGATATGACTTATACAAGGGTTCACCAGCCGCAGGAAATAGCAAAGGCATTTGCAGCGGCAGCAGGCAGGGGAAGAAGCAAGCTTCCGCCGCCGAGAGAGGCTTTCAGCGGAATTATAGAAAGAAAGATAGTATCGGTAAGCTCAAGGGTAGTATATGTTTTAAGGCAGCTCTGGGACGGAACACCGATAAAATACAGAAATCTTTTTAAAGAGGGAAGTCCGAAATCGGAGCTTGTAGCGACGTTTCTTGCGGTACTGGAGCTTATAAAAAACAGCAGGATAAGTATAGAAGGCGATGGCGACGATGCCGATGTCAGACTGATAAGAAAGGAAAATACGGTTGAAGAATACTGAGCTTAAATGTGCGGTACAGGCTATACTGTTTGCGAGCGGAGCTCCCGTACCGCTTGAAACGATAAGCAGGGCACTCGAACAGAAGCCTAAGCAGACGCAGCTTATTTTGGACGAGCTGATAAGAGAATACAGCAGTGAGGAATACGGAATAAAGATAGTAAGGCTTGAGGACAGCTATCAGATGTGCAGTAAAAGGGAGTACGGAGAATATATCCGAAGAGTAATGGATATAAAAAGGAATGCTCCGTTGTCGCAGGCGGCAATGGAGGTACTGGCGGTCATAGCGTACAATCAGCCTGTCACCAAGGCTTTTATAGAGCAGGTAAGAGGTGTTGACTGCTCCGGAGTTGTCGGAAGTCTTGCGGCTAAGGGGCTTATAGAGGAAAAGGGGAGGCTTGAGCTTCCGGGCAGACCGCTTCTTTACGGAACAACGGATAATTTCTTAAGATGCTTTCAGCTTGAAGGTCTTGATAATCTGCCTGCAATTCAAAATCAGGAGAAAAGCGGTGCAGACAAAAGCGTAAATGAGAAAAAATTCTCTGACGGTGATAAAAATAAGGAAGAAAGCGGCAATAATAAAAAGGACAGAAGTAAGGAAAATGATTTTACGGTAACGCTGATTTGAACGGAAAGCGGAGGTGCGGTTATATATGACAGGGCTTATTATATTTTTGATTATTATAGCCGTAATATTTCTGCTTTTGATAATACCTGTCAATCTGTATGTTGAATATGACGGAGAGAATACATCGCTCAAGGTAAGATATGCTTTTATAAAAATAAAGATACTTCCGCAGAGTGAGAAAAAAAAGAAATCTCCGAAAAAATCATCTGACAAAAAGAAAAAGTCAAAGCCCGACGGGAAACAGACCGACAAAAAAAAGGAAGAAAAGAAAGATGAGAGCAGGTTTTCTGCAGTTTTCAAGGCAAAGGGAATAGTCGGAATAGCTGAGATTATAGGTGAAATAATATTGCTGGCTAAGGGCTTTCTCAGGGATACATTAAGTCATGTCATAGTCCACAAGCTTATTGTACGTGTCAATGTCAGTACGGACGATGCATACGATACTGCCATGAGGTTCGGATATGCCTGTGATGCAGTTTATCCTGCAATAGGAGCGGCCTCTGCGTTTTTTACTTTTCGCAGAATACCGGAAATAGAAATCAATGCCGATTTCGACAGCGGAAAAACTAAGATTTATCTCTTTTTAAGGCTTTATGTAAGACCGCTTTTTCTTCTGTCATCACTTATAGTTTACGGTATAAAAAGTATAGCTCTCTATCTTAAAATTATAAAAGCTTAAGCTTTAAACCTGTAATTATATTTTTAGAATTCAGACAGGATTTAATAAATTAAAAAATTTTTATAAAACTAAAAGGAAGTGCGTACCAATGGAAAATAAACAACCTCTGGAAAGTCTTATGGGAGTAACCATAGAAAAAATAAAGCAAATGGTAGATGTGAATACGGTGATAGGAGCACCTGTAGCCGCACCTGACGGTACGGTTATAGTACCTGTTTCAAAGGTATCCTACGGATTTGCGTCGGGAGGCTCAAGCTTTGTTGCAAAGTCCGCTCCAAACAAGGATTTGTTCGGCGGCGGTACAGGTGCAGGGGTTTCCATAAATCCTATAGCTTTTATCGTTATTTCAAAGGGTAGTGCAAAGGTTCTCAGTATTGATACACCCAATTCCACTGTTGCAGAAAAAGCTCTGGCTCTCGCTCCCGACCTTGTTGACAAAATAACTGCAATATTCAATAAGGAGAACGGAAAGGATAATCAGGAGGAAGAAAAGGCAGACTTTCCAAAAGAAGAAAGCTCAGATGAAAAATCAGAGTGAGTTTTTCGTAAACATATAACCCTACTGTGGTTTTTGATGTGGCGATTGCAGACCACGGCAGCACAGCTGCCGTGAAATTCAAGCAAAATTGCTTGAATTTGTTAAAAAGCAAAGCTTTTTAACGTCTGCAATCGCCTTTTTAGCGTAGACGCAGGTTTCTTTGTTAAAAAAATAAAAAATATATTGACAAAACTTATAAGGTGTGATACTATATATTAGAGTTAACAAGTTATATAGTTAACTATTTAAAAAGCTGATAATTATAAATTAAAGACAGGGGGTTAAGTTATGGATTATATAATGACTACCGAAGGTCTTACAAAAATGTACGGAAGTAAGGCTGCGGCAAAGGATATTAATATCCATATACGTGAGGGCGAAATTTACGGACTCATAGGAAGAAACGGAGCAGGCAAAACAACTGTTATGAGAATGTTGAGCGGACTTTCAGTTCCTACAAGCGGTTCTTTTACTCTTTTCGGAAAGACAGGAAAAGATGTTAGAAAGGAAATGTGTAAAGTGGGCGTACTAATAGAGCACCCGGGAATTTATCCGAATATGTCAGCAACCGAAAATCTGAAAATAAAGTGTATAGCTATGGGTATAAAGAACTCGAGGGCTGCAGCAGGAGAGCTTCTCGACATAGTAGGCCTCAGCGGAGTAGGAGATAAGGCAGCAGGTTCGTTTTCGTTGGGAATGCGTCAGCGTCTGGGAATAGCTCTTGCATTGGTAGGAAATCCGAAGATAATAATTCTTGACGAGCCGATAAACGGTCTTGACCCGCAGGGAATAGTGGAAATAAGAAGAACGCTTGCAAGACTCAGAGATGAGAGAAAAATTACCGTAATGATTTCAAGCCATATTCTTGATGAGCTCGGAAAGCTTGCGGATTCATACGGAATAATAAATAACGGACAGCTTATAGATGAATTTACCAATGAGGAGCTTCATACAAGATGCGGACAGTATGTAAGTCTTTCGGTAAACGATAACGGTAAGGCCTTGGATATTCTTAAAAATATGGGAATAAATAATGCAGTTACCGATAAGGACGGAAGAATCCGTGTTGAGGAAAGAATAAATGAAAGCAGTCTGATGATTAAAAATCTTGTTCTGGGCGGAGTAGACGTAAATGAGGCTGTTGTGACTAATATGTCTCTTGAGGATTATTACCTTGAGGTTACGGGAGGTAAGGATAATGGCTAATCTTATAAAAATGGATTTGTACAGACTTTTAAGGTCAAAGCTTTTTTGGATATTGAACGGGGTTGTTCTGTTTTTATCAGTAGCTTTTACAGTGTTGGGCTTTGTTATCAGCAATATTTTTAAAAATGCAGAGGGAGTTACATATTCCGCAGAAGTTAAATTTTCTTCATTGTTAAGCTCACCAATAGAGCAAATATTTCTTATTTTAGTTATGATATCTGCTGTTTCATTTATGTATGCAGATATAGCAAACGGATATATAAAAAATATAGCGGGTCAGCTTACAAACAAAGGAAATACCGTAATTTCAAAATTTATAGTTATAGGAATTCATAATTTTGCGTTTATGTTTTTTGGATTTTTAGGAAACACTTTGAGCGAATTTTGTATAAGAAAAGTTGTTTTCGACAGTATGATTGCTTACGGTCTGGCAACATTTGTTATAAAATGGCTTTTGCTTATGTCTATGAGTTCGCTGGTATTGTTTTTCTCAACAGGTCTTAAAAATAAAACCGTTGCAAGTGTAATAGGCGTTCTGTTTTCGTCGGGACTGCTTGCACTGGTATATATGGGACTTAATGTGGGTATTGCAAATGTATTTAAAACCGATAAATTCGATATAAGTTCCTATATGCCCGACCAGCTTTTCGGAAATACTATGGCGACAACACTTAACGCAACCGCTTTTAATGCGATTATTGTTTCTTTAGTGGTTTCGGGAGTATTTCTCTTTTTTACGGTAAAAATATTCAATAACAGTGACGTTAAATAATTCAGATAACACCAAAGGATTGATTTTGTTAACCTTATAAAAAGTATTGCGGGGACGTTTTTGCACGTCCCCGCAATACTTTTTCGGTACTATGTACTTGTTTACGCACAAGGCTCGGAAATAGTACCCTGCTGCAGTCGCCTCACGATGTGAGTATAAATACTACTGTTTATGCATAAAATTTTATGTAACGAAAATAACAGAGGGAGTGTTTTCTTTTGAAGTGGTGGGCAGTGATTGTTTTCTCGGTTTTTCTTGCGGTTATGTGCTGTCTGAGGGCAGGTGCGGAAAATGAAGATGATTTTACGGAGGTTTCGGCACGTTCGGCAATTCTGCTTTGCCGAAATAACGGCAGGGTGATATTTGAGAAAAATCCTGATGAAAAGCTTGGTATGGCAAGTACCACCAAAATTATGACTACGCTTATAGCATTGGAGCAGGCAAAGGCGGAGGATAAGGAAGTAACCTTCAGCAAGGAGATGATAGCTGAAGGCTCTTCGATGTATCTGAAAGAGGGATACAGGCTAAGACTTTCTGATTTGGCTGCGGGAATGATGAGTGTTTCGGGTAATGATGCGGCAAATGCAGCCGCATTTGCGGTATCGGGTTCAAAGGAAAGCTTTGGAAAGCTTATGAACAGTAAGGCTGAGCAGATAGGTATGAGAAACACTCATTTTGTAACTCCGTCAGGGCTTGATGACGATGAGCATTATTCAACAGCAAGAGATATGGCTAAGCTTATGGATTACGCAATGAGCAATGAAGCATTTGCAGAGCTTACT
>ONDU01000073.1 GCA_900316615.1 uncultured Eubacteriales bacterium
ATTTTCATCATTAAGCAAAACCTCATCGTTGCAATCTCTGATTATTCTTCTTATTGCCTTGTTGAGTGTTCCTTGATGTTGCGTTTTACCGTTGCGATTCACAAAGATGAAATCCGAGTATCCATCAATAACTGCTGAACACTTAATACCTGTTTTTTCCTGATTTGCTTTCTCCATCAGAAATGCTTCCTTAACAGATTCAATCATTGGTATTTTGCGGTTACTTGCTTTTGTTTTCGGTGTGTTGATATTGAAGTAGCACCCATTCAACTCAACCTCGTGCCTATGGCAGTAATACACCAAAGTATGGTTAATATCTATTACACCATTATCAAGGTCAATATCGCACCACCTTAATCCTGTTATTTCTCCAACTCTCATACCTGTGCCGAGCATAACAGCGAAAATGGGATACCAATGCGAATAGGTTTCATTATTGCGTAGGTAGTTAAGAAAAAGCTCTTGTTCAGCTATAGTTAACGCACGTCTTTTCTCAGTTTTGAATGCGTGCGATTGCTTCAACTCTTTCAAAGCCTTATCAGAAGGGTTATTACGAATATATTTATCGTCTACAGCCATATCCAATACTTGGTGAAGGACAGTATGAATACTGTCTATCGTTGAAGCCTGTAAACATCTTTGATCCGCAAGATAGTTATAGAATATCTTTACATCAGATTTTTTTAAGGTCTGAATTCTTTTCTTGCCAAAAGACGGACGTACAAAAGTGTTATACATATACTTGTAGTTTTCAAAGGTGTTATCCTTTATTCCTCTTTTAAGCTGTTCCCACAAGTCGTACATCTCATTTATAATAACATAGCGAGCTTCCACCTTTAGCCCTTCATGCAAGCAATTATGTTACAGTTAAGACCTTCAAAGTAAAGGTTTCCTGATAACTTCTGCTGCATTGACTAAAGCATAATAAAAGGCTGTCGTACTGTCATTTATGATGTGTGCGGCAGCCTTTTTAATTTGCCGGGAAAGAAAAAAGCACCCATTCCCCTATGTTATTAGACAATCATATTAAAATGTAAAATATACCATAAGATATTCGCTTATTTTCGTTATGTTGTATAAAATTAAAAAATAAGGTGCCTAATGATTGACAGATTTGTATAAATAATGTATGATAATTGTGGATAATGTTCTAATAGAAAAAATAAGGAGGCATGTATATGAACCAAACTTATCCATTGACCGCAGCACAGAATATGCATTACCGTTGGATCCGCGAGTATAAGACACAGCAGGTATCCGGACTGAGTATCGTAGCCGCTTTTCAGTTCGATGTCAATATCGAAACACTGAAAAAATGTATCGAGCTTGAAAAGCAAAGATACGCCTGTCTGAGACTTCGCTTCACCAAGCCTGATGAAAACGGCGAGATACAGCAGTATATTGCAGACTATGAGCCGGAAGACCTTGAAGTAAAGGACCTTACAGGAATGTCTCTTCAGGAGGCAGACGATATTATGCAGAAATGGGCATATGAGACCTTTGACGGCGATGATATACCCATGTGCGAATTCCGTATCGTTAAGCTTCCGGGACGCTATACAGGCTTCTTTGTTCATATGGACCACAGGCTCAATGACTCTGTTGGTGTTGCAGTAATGGCGACGGATATTATGAATCTGTATATGCACTTTGCAAAGGGAGCTGAATATCCCGCACCCCTTGCAGATTTTGAAAAGGTGCTTATTTCCGATCTTGAAAAGGCTTCAAATGAAAAGCGTGTTGCAAGAGCAAAGAAATTCTGGGACGAACAGCTTGATGAGCTTGGCGAACCGCTTTATTCCGATATCCAGGGCAAGTCCGTGCTCGAAAAGGCAAGAAAGAAGCATAATGATCCCAACCTCAGAGCAGCCGATATCGAAAGAAAAGAGCTTTTTGTTGCAGTTAAGGATTATCAGCTTGAGGTAGACAGTATGCAGAGAGCTATCAATTTCTGCCTCTATAACCAGATATCCCCGACAAACCTGATACTTCTTGTTATCCGTACATATCTTTCAAAGATGAATGACGGTCAGGAGGATATCACAATAGAAAACTTTATTTCCAGACGTTCAACACAGGATGAAATGACATCAGGCGGAAGCCGTGTGCTTTGCTTCCCCTGCAGAACAGTTATTTCGGGTGATACTACCTTTATTGACGCTGCAAGAAAGATCCAGAATCATCAGAACCGTATCTATATGTACAGCGGATATGATCCTGAGCTTATCAGAGAGGAAATGAAGAAGCGCTACAATACACCTGACGATACAACCTATGTAAGCGTTTATCTGACCTATCAGCCTCCTATGAATACAAGCGACCTTGATCCTAATTCCTCAAAGCTCCGTACACATATCAAGTGGTTCGCTAACGGCGCAGCAACAAAGAAAATGTATCTTACGGTTTCACATCTGCCCGACAGAAAGCTCAACTTCTCTTATCATTATCAGACAGCAGAGCTTACTGAAAAGGATGCCGAGCTTATGTATTATTATATGATGCGTATTCTTTTCAGAGGCATAGAGGATCCCGGAAGAACTATAAATGAAATAATCGATATGATCTGATCACAGGAAGGAGAAAATTACCATGGATGAAAAATTTGAAAAGCAGTTTAAGGAGATCGCAGCACGTTATTGTTCCGTTAAAGCAGAGGATATTACAAACGATATGAGCTTCCGTGATGATCTCGGACTCAGTTCTCTTGATCTTATGACATTCCTCGGCGACCTTGAGGATGAATTTGATGTAGAATTCAATTTCGGCGAGGATGAGCAGAAGCTTACGGGTATTACAACAGTTGAAAGCGCAATGGAATTATTGAAGGAATACATGGAATAATATACTGGTGAGCATTATGAAAAAAACTATCTATACGATGTGGAAAAGATGCGGGGAAAAATATGCTGAGCTTCCTGCTGTGCGCTGGCTTGCAAAGAAGGATGTTCTCGAAAGAAGCTATGCCGAGCTTGGCGCCGATGTAACGGGTATCAGAAAGGGCTTTAACGCCCTCGGCTTTTCGCATAAGCATATTGCCCTTGTAGGAACAAGCTCAGTTGAATGGATCACAGCATATATGAGCATTGTAACAAGCAATAATACTGCTGTTCCTCTTGACGCTGCTCTGCCTGCCGCTGATCTTATCGACCTTATAAACCGTTCTGATTCCGAGGGTGTTTTCCTTGATCCGAAATTTGTATCTCTTGCAGAGCCGATCAGGACTAATTGCCCTGCTGTCAGAAAAATATGGATGCTTTCGGGAGATGCCGTTGACGGAACAGATACGCTTTCAGGTCTTATTGCCTGCGGAGCAGATGCCTCCGAGCCTGAGGAGCCGTCAGAGGACGATATTTCCATGATCGTCTATACCTCCGGTACTACCGGCAAGAGTAAGGGCGTTATGCTTACACAAAGCAATCTTTACTGCAATATCGAAGCAATCCTTTATGACCTCGATCCCGGTCTTGTATTTATGACCGTGCTTCCTGTACACCATGCCTTCTGTCTGTCAATGGACTGGCTGAACGGCTTCTGGATGGGCGCTGTTCTCTGCATAAATGACTCGCTTTTCCATATTGTAAGAAATATGGCTATTTATAAGCCTTATGTTATGCTGATGGTTCCTCTTATGGTGGAAACTATCTATAAAAGGCTCAAATCACTTGAGGGACAGGCTCCTGCCGAGGTCATCGCAGAAAAGGTATTCGGCGGAAATCTGAAATATATCTTTACCGGCGGAGCGCATCTTGATCCTTATTATATTGATGAATTTGCAAAATACGGCATAGAAGTCTATGAAGGCTACGGTATGTCGGAATGTTCGCCTGTAATAAGCTCAAATAAGATAGGTGAAGGCAAGCCCGGTTCTATCGGCAAGCCTCTTCCCAATGTTGAGATAAAATTTGAAAACGGAGAGATACTCGTCCGCGGTACAAGCGTTATGAAGGGCTACTACAAAATGGAAAAGGAGACCGAGGAAACGCTTAAGGACGGCTGGCTCCATACAGGCGATAAGGGCTATCTTGATGAAGACGGCTATCTGTTTATAAACGGCAGAGTTAAGAATCTTATTATACTTTCAAACGGCGAAAATATTTCTCCTGAGGAAATTGAGACAAAGCTTGCTCTTAATGACCTTATCAGCGAGATAATAGTAACGGGTGAGGATAATCTGCTCACAGCGCGAATTTATCCGGAACCGCAGGCAATTGAAAATATGACGCCTGATGAAGTTAAGGATGCTCTGCAAAAAATTCTTGATGATTACAATAAGAAGCAGCCGACCTATAAGCAGCTTTCAAGACTTGTAATCAGGGAGAATCCTTTCCTTAAGAATTCTTCCAAGAAAATAATACGTCACGAAGTGTTGATGGATGAACCGAATACATGAATAAAACTATAAATATTATTGAAACAGCTTATCAGCATATTTCCGGTACAGACGGACTGCCGCTTGCAGTTCTCAGAATAGAACCGGAAGCGTCTGAGGATATCAAGGGTATCGTTCAGATAATCCACGGAAAAAATGAGCATAAGGGAAGATATGCCGCTTTTATGAGATACCTTGCCTCCAACGGCTATATTGCCATTGCAAACGACCACCGCGGGCATGGTGAAAGTGTCCGTGATGCAAATGACAGAGGCTATATGTATGAAGGAGGCTTTCAGGCTCTGATAGAGGATGTCCACGAGATAACCCTTGAGGTAAAGGAATATGCGGCGAAAAAATGCGGACAGAAAAAACTGCCTGTCGTTCTTATCGGACACAGCATGGGTTCCTTAGCCGCAAGATGCTATATCAGAAAATATGACGCGGATATTGATAAGCTGGTAATAATCGGCTGTCCTTCAAAATCGGATATGATGAAGGAGGGACTCCTTATCCTTAAGGTCCTCGGTAAAATAGAGGGAAAAAAATACCGCTCACGATTGGCAAAGCTGCTGATAATGGGTGTGTCCTATGAACTGAAATTCTGGAATGAGCATTTGCATAACGCATGGACAAATTCCGAGCGTGAGGCTGTAATAGAGCATAATAATGATCCTATGTGCAGATTTTTATTCACGATAAGCGGATATGAGGAAATGATAAAAATGGCTATGCTCACCTATTCCGGAGATTATGTTCCTCAGAATCCCGATATGCCGATACGCTTCTTTTCAGGAGAGGATGATCCCTGTGCATTATCAAAGGGAAAGTATGTCGAAGCCTTGCGTACATTGAGTATTATCGGATATAAGGATGTGCGCTGTAAGCTTTATCCCGGTATGCGCCATGATATCCTGCATGAAAGATTTAAGGTACTGGTTTATGACGATATCCTCAAATTTATTGAAAAATAACAGTATCAGTCTGAAAACCGTTTCAGCCTCCCGATAATAATATTTATTCCACCTATATGCTCCCCCTATATAAAAGAACGTTCCCGTAAGTTTTTTGCAGGAGCGTTCTTTTTATAGTAAACGACAATAATAATTTTACTTAAAGCTGCATAAAGACTTGAGCTGATCGTTAGGAGCAGCCCATGAATTAAAAGATTCATCAATCGTCAT
>ONDU01000041.1 GCA_900316615.1 uncultured Eubacteriales bacterium
GTTGTTCTTCCGAATACAATTCAGAATATTCCTGAAAGAATGTTCCTGAGATGTCACAGCCTGACAAGCGTCAATATTCCCGCAAGTGTAAAGTCTTTGGACGGCTGGTGCTTTGAAGAATGTACAAGCTTTACTTCGTTTACTATCCCCGATACTGTCAATACAATACATAATCAGGTATTCCAGTATTGCAGCGGTCTGAAAACTGTTACAATTCCGAATAGTGTTACTGAACTGGAAAATGAGTTGTTCAAGGGCTGTACATCTCTTGAACAGATTACTATTCCACACAGTGTCACAAAATTAGGCGACAGGCTTTTCGGTGACTGCACCTCTTTAGAAAGTGTTACCATTCCTGACAGCGTTACTGAATTTGGAGGATTTCTGTTTGAAGGTTGTACCGCTTTTAAAACTGCCACTTTTGAAAACGGTATTACAAATATCGGTCAGATGTTCAGAAACTCTTATATTGAAACTATAACACTTCCTGAAAGTATGACGTATCTTTCCAACAGTGCTTTTGAGGACTGCGTATATCTGAGTGAAGTTAATCTGCCGAGTAAATTAGAAACGATTGATAACTATGCGTTCTGGAACTGTGACGCTCTTACTACTATAAATATTCCCGAAAGTGTTACAAAAATAGGTTATCAGGTTTTTGGAAGGTGTGATAATCTTTCGTCTGTCACCATTCCGAAGAATGTTACTGATATAGGCGGAATGTGGTTTGTAGAAACACCTAATCTGAAAACCGTAACTTTTGAAGAGGGTACTACCAAGATAGGAAATGCTTTGCAGAATTCCTGTATTGAAAGTTTTGATTTTCCTGCAAGTCTGGAAACATTAAGTCAGTATGCTTTCGCCAACTGCAACAATCTTACTTCCATTACAATTCCCGACACTGTAAAACAGATTGACGGCTGGACTTTCAGCGAATGTGAAAATCTTGAAACGGTTGTTCTTCCCAACACCCTTGAGAGTATCCCTCAAAGAATGTTCCTGAGATGCCATAATCTCAAAAATGTAAACATTCCTGCAAGCGTAAAATCCCTGGACGGCTGGTGCTTTGAAGAATGTACAAGCTTTACTTCGTTCACTGTTCCCGATAACGTTACCGCAATTCAAAATCAGGTTTTCCAGTATTGCACTAATTTGGAAACTGTAACTATTCCTCATAGTGTTACTAAATTGGGTGAATATTTATTCAACGGCTGTACCGCTCTTGAACAAATCACCATTCCCAACAGTGTTACAGATTTTGGCAGACAGTTATTTATGGATTGTCCTTCCTTAACCACTGTCACCCTTGAAAACGGCATTACTGATTTCGGTCAGGCCTTGCGTAATTCAAAAATTGAAAGTATCACCGTTCCCGAAAGCGTTACCATGCTTAACAGCAGTGCCTTTGAGGACTGTGTCAAGCTTAGCTCCGTTACACTCCCGGACACACTTGAAACCGTTAAACAGTATGCGTTCTGGAATTGTGAAAGCCTTACCGATATTACTATTCCTCAAAGCGTTACCACAATGGAATGGCGTGTATTTGAAGAATGTGACAAGCTGGAAAATGCCGTAATTCTTGCACAGATTTCGGTTTTACCTGTCCGTACATTCCAGAACTGCTATGCTTTAAAATCCGTTACACTCCCCGAAACACTCACAAAAGTAGATACAGAGGCCTTTAAAAGCTGTACTGCTCTGGAATCCGTCTATTACAGAGGCACAGCAGCTGACTGGAATAATAATGTAACTGTTGAAAACGGAAATGAATGTCTGGGCGGAATTAATTCAAATGCACAGATGTACTTCTTCCCCGATACCATCAAGCTCAACAAATCCACCTATAAAATGGATTTTCAGGATACCTTTAATCTGAAATTTACCGCTACTCCCGAAAACCATTTCGGCAAATTCACCTGGAAAAGCAGTAATTCTTCCGTAGTCAAGGTAACACAGAACGGTAAAATAACAGCAGTAAATGAGGGTACTGCAAATATAACGGTTACGCACGAGAGCGGTCTGAAGGCTGTTTGCCGTGTTACCGTAAATCCCGTACCTAAAACTCTGGCTCTTGACAAGGATACACTGACCCTCTTTACAGACGATACTTACACACTGCAAAAGTCATTCACACCTGCCGATGCAAAGGCAAAATATACATGGTCGAGTTCAAATGCTCAGGTTGCAGCCGTAGACAATAACGGAAAGGTTACTGCTTTGAGTGCAGGTACGGCTACAATAACACTCAGGTCAAACAACGGACTTACAGCAACCTGTGATGTTACCGTATGGAAATATCCCGACAGCGTTTCACTGGACAAGACTTCAATAGAAACAGGCGAGGGTCTTACAGAGCAGCTGACACCTGTACTCAATCCAAATGATTCACATACAAAATCATTCACATGGACTTCATCTGACGAAAGTATCGCAACAGTTTCTCAGGACGGTCTTGTTACCGCAGCTCAGAAGGGTACTGCAACAATTACGGTAACTACCTCCAACGGAAAGTCCGCACAGTGCGTTGTAACCGTAAAGGAGCTCCCTCAGAGTGTTAAGCTTAACAAGAGCAAGACTACTATCAAGGTAGGTTCTACAGAAAGAATAAAGGCAACCATTACGCCTTCCGATGCATACAACGCAGGATATACCTGGAAGAGCAGTGACAAGACTGTAGCAACAGTTTCATCAACAGGACTTGTAACAGCTAAAAAAGCAGGTACAGCAACCATAACCTACAAAACTGCCAACGGCAAGACGGCAAAATGTACCGTAACCGTTGTAAATGTTCCCGAAAGCGTAGCAATCAACAAAACATCTCTTACACTCGCAAAGGGCGGAACAGAACAACTCAGCAAAACTGTAACCCCTGCTGACGCTGACGCTTATACAACATATACATGGACAAGCAGCAACAGCAATATAGTAAGCGTATCAGAAAACGGATTTATCACCGCTAAAGGAACAGGTACCGCAACCGTTACCGTAACAACCGACAACGGAAAATCCGCAAGCTGTACAGTAGTTGTTAAGCCTGCCGCAAGCAGCGTAAGCCTTAACAAGACAGAGGCAGTAATCAAGCTCGGTACAACAGAACAGCTGATACAGACAGTAACTCCTTCAAATGCCTATACATCTTACACATGGTCAAGCAGTAACAGTGATGTTGCAAGCGTCTCCGAAAACGGACTTGTTACAGCTAACAGCACGGGTACCGCCGTTATTACGGTCAAGACTGATAACGGAAAATCCGCAAGCTGTGCCGTTACCGTAAAAGAGGTTGAAAGCGTAGACCTTAACAAGCATTCAGTGACACTCGGCGTAGGTCAGGCTTATACATTAAGACCTTCCACGACTCCCGATGATATAGAATCCACCTTTACATGGAAGTCAAGCAATAAGGACGTAGCTACCGTAACCTCAAAGGGCAAGGTAACAGGCCGTGCAGTAGGAAAGGCAACCATAACCGTAAGAACAGACAACGGCAAAACCTGTACATGTACTGTAGTTGTAAAGCAAGCTCCCAAGAGCATTTCACTCAATAAAACTGAAATGACCCTCGGCGTAGGTCAGATGTATACCTTACAGTCAACGCTTTCTCCGTCCAACTCCGCAACCTATCAGCAGTGGACTTCAAGCGATACCTCTGTAGCTGTCGTAAACGCAAACGGCAGAGTTACAGCTAAAAAGGTTGGTACGGCTGTTATTACTGTCAAGACTACCAACAACCATACCGCAACCTGTACCGTAACCGTAAAGAAAGCTCCCACAAGCGTAGCTATCAATAAGACTGCAATAAATGTAGGCGTAGGACAGAAGTATACACTTACAGCAGAACTTACTCCCGCAGATTCGGCAACATATTGCAGCTGGAGCAGCAGCGATGACGAAATAGCAGCCGTTACATCAGGAGGCGTAGTAACAGGTAAAAAGGTCGGTACGGCTACTATCAAAGTCAAGACAACCAACGGAAAAACAGCAACCTGTACTGTAAACGTTAAGAAAGCTCCTACAGCAATAGCTCTTGACAAAACTACTCTCAGTATGAACGTCGGAAATACATATACACTCACAAAAACGTTAACGCCTGCAAACGCTGCGGCTTCCTATACGTGGAGCAGCAGTGATACCACTGTAGCAACAGTAAGCTCAAGCGGTAAGGTAACTGCAAAAAAAGCAGGAACAGCTACAATAACAGTAACCACGCATAACGGAAAAACTGCAAGCTGTGTCGTTAAAGTAAAATAATAAAGCAGGATAACGCATAAAACAAGGCTGCCGCAAAACGAAATGTTTTGCGGCAGTGCTGTTTTGTGTTCTTTTAACAATATAGTATTAATTTTATTGTACTCATTAAACAATCCATTTTTTTACAATTGGAAGCCCGTTTAATATAGCAGATATTAATAAAGAGATTAGAAATACAGTTAATGACAATACCGGAACAGAAAAAATGGGATTAAAAGAAATAGGGGTAATATTGAACAATTTTTCTAACGATTCTATAATTAGTGGATGAATTAAATAAACCCCGAAGCTGCATTTTGAAAAAAATAATAATAGATTTTGCCTGCGTGTAGCTAACATAGGCTTATTCCAATGTGTTTTAGCAAACACAAAAACTGAAACAGAAACCAAAAATGTATTAACTGTTAAGTACTCAAAAAACATATCTGCCGGCGACTTCTGCAGCAATGAAAGAAATGACGTAGCTGCTAAAGTAAAAATTAGTCCTAATACTCCTAAAATATATATGATAATCCTGTGCTTTTTCTTTATTTCAATATTGTTAAGTAAATAACCAAGAACAAAATAACCGGAATACCCAAGAACCATATGCAATTCTAATTTAGAAATCAGCTCACTAATAATATTATTTGAAATACCACTAAACTTCAAACCGATAATTTCTGTGCCTTGAGGAATTAGAAAAGTAAAAATGAATGCAACAATTACAAAATACCAAGCTGTTTTCTTGTCTGCTACAATCTGATTAAGAAGCGGAACTATTATATATAGTCCTGTAATCATAAACAAAAACCATAAATGATAGTGTCCAAATAACACTTCCAGAATCATTTCTCTAATTGAATAGCTTTTTTCAAAAACAACGCTGTTCCACACAGCATATAGCGTAGACCAAAATAAAAACGATACAACAATTCTTAAAATGTTTTTGGTGTACAATTTCTTTATAGACTGATTTTTACCTAAAAAGAGAGCACCACTAATCATTACAAACACAGGAACTCCCCATCTCACAATGCTATCATAAAAATTCAAAGTTTGCCATTCAAACGAATTTACATCATCTGTAAATATCCAGTTTTTAGCAACAACATGCAAAACTACTACAGAAAAAATTGCTGCGATTCTCAGATAATCAAAATATATAATACGTTGTTTATTCATGAAAAAACATCCTTTCAACAAAATAAATGTCCATTACATTGAAGCATACCTGATTATTATACATATAAAAACAAATTTAATCAACAGTTTTTTTCTAAAAGTGCAAATAATCCGATAATTATGCTAATCATCTCTAAATATAATAAACAAAAGTCCCCGTATAAAACGAGGACTTTCTCTTTACAAAATGCAATAATTATTTATCGTAAATTCTCTTTCTTGCAAATACAACTGTTCCGCCTGCTGCCATAAGCAATGCCATAAGTAATGCTGTTGCTGTAGCGTCACCTGTTGCAACCTTGCCTGTTGCAGCATTTGAGGTTGTGTTTGAATTTGTTGTATTTGAAGCGTTATTGTTTGACGAAGGAGTTGTCTGAGTGCCTGCATTTCCACCGTTTGTACCTGCCTGAGTAGGAGCAGGTGTTTCACCTGTAGCTGATGTAGGCTGCTCTGTTTCCGAACCGCTCTGTGTAGGCTGTTCAGGCTCATTTGTAGGCTCTTCTGTAGGCTCTTCTACAGGCTCAACATACTTCTCAACGAGAATTGTGTTGTGTGCTCCGCTGTTGAATGTAACCTTGCCGTCTGATACAGTTGCTGTAGCACCGTCATAAGCATTGACAACCTGTGTGCCGTTCTCAAATATTGAAGATACGTCAATGGTTACATCTGTATTTGAAACAGATGTTATAGCCGCAGCTATCTTATCCTCAACATTGTTATTTGAGTATGTTCTTGTGAAAGCTACACCCTGTGCGTCACTGCACTCAACCGAAGCATTAGCTCCTGCACCGACTGCAACGTGATTGCTTCTGAACTTGCCAACCTTCTGCCAGTGCTGACTAAGCTCCTCATCTATGCTGTCCCAGTTCATAAAGCTTCTGAGAGCGTGGTCTGCAAGATTTATTCTTGTACCGTCATCAAGTCTTACCATAGGGAGCTTCTGTCTGTTCGTTTCATCTCCGTAGTATATCTGGATAGCACCGGGAAGAAGCTGGAATGCTGAACCCTGATAATACATATCTGCATTTGTCTTGCTGTTTGCAAGTGTATCATCGTGTGAAGAAATGTATGAAAGAACGTTGAAGTTATCGTTTGTATTTATCTGGTCAGAATAGCTCTGATACTTAGCTGCAAGTCCGTTAAGTCCGGGAAGTCCTCCGCCGTTCTCAAAGTTTATCATTGAGTCGAAGCCGCCTGTTGTGTAGTAGTCGCTTTCGGGAACAAGTGCCATACCGTAATTTTCGCCTGTCATCCAGAAGCTGCTGTCATCAAGAACTTTGTCGGGATTGTTTGCCTTCCACTCGTTGAGTGCTGAAATACATTCTGCCTTCAAAGCACCCCATGCTTCTTTCTCAACGTGCTTTGCTGTGTCGCAGCGGAAGCCGTCTATACCGAACTCTCTTACCCACTCTGAAAGCCAGCATATCTGATAATTTCTTACAGTTTTTGCATAACCCTTTGTCTCAAACCAAGCATTTGTGCTTGCTGTCTTGCTCTCAAGTGTACCCTCTTTTGTCCACTTTGTTTTAAGCATATTAGGAATATCAACAGCATTTTCCGACTCTGTTCTGAAATCAGGCAAGTAGTCTACACCATTAGTCAAATCATCGCTTCCACCTGCGGTGTATCCTGCAATACCTGCTCTTATCCAGTCGTTGCCCCACCAGTTTGCCCAGTCGCTTGCACTGCTGTTATAGTCTATTTTACTGTAATAATTACTGTTTATGTTGCCGAAATCATAGTAAACGCTTTCCCAGCCGTTCTTGAGAGTACCGTATGAAAATTCGTTCATATCATACATTGTAGCATATCCGGGGTGGTTCATTACTATGTCCATAACTATTCTTATACCATGGCTGTGAGCTGCGTCAACCATCTCTCTGAACTCTTCCTTTGTTCCGAAGTTCGCATCGGTATTTGTGTAGTCCAGCAGATAATATCCGTGATAGCCGTAATGTGCAAAGCTCTTTCTTCCGTCTCCGCCTACAGTATATCCGTGTGCCTGCTCATAAGGTGCAGAAATCCACAAGGCATTTACTCCGAGATTATCGAAATAACCCTCGTTTATTTTTTGTGTAATTCCCTTGAAGTCACCGCCCTGGAAGCAGCCTGCATCTGTAATCATGTCATCAGCTATGCTTCCGTCCTGCTTTAATCCTCTGTTATAGGAATGGTCGTTGCTTGTATCTCCGTTATTGAAACGGTCTGTAAGCAAAAAATATACAGACGCATTATCCCATGAAAAGCTTGACGGTGTTTTCTGTGTATCGACAGCTACTCCCGAAAAAGCCGTTGAGGTTGCTGCCAAAGATGCAACCATTGCAGCAGAAAGAACAACCGCCAGTGTTTTTTTACCTAGCTTCATCGCAATATCTCCTTTGTATTTTATAATAACAATACAGCCATTATAATTTTATCATAATTGAAAATTTATTTGAATAGATTAATTCAAAAAAGTTAATAAACTATCTTTACGTTTTTTTAGTATAATTGTTAACTTGCACTAAACAAACCGTACTTTACTCACGAAACTCTTTTGAACACAGCTACAGTATTGCTTCCTTCATCTGTATCTCTGAGTTCCTGCCTTTTTTTGTCAAATTCAAAATTGCCGAACTCTCCGCTTACATCGGACACATATGCAAGTACTTCTCCGCTGAATGAATATCTTCCCGTCATAATATTTCCTGCATTCTCCAGCGTAAATGTTTTATCCTCTTTGAAAGTATATACCGTACTTCTGGTTATCATCGTATGCTGACCATCGGAACGCTCGTAATATTCAAGCTTCCAGCTTCCCAAAATATCCTCAAGGTCTGAAATGTTTTCCGTTGACTCGCTTGTAGCCTCCTCTGTAGGTATCTCTGTAGGTATCTCTGTAGGCGGCGGAGCGGTAATCGGCTCGTTTATTGTTATTGAAAATGTTGCAGGCTCCTGCGGAACATACACCTGTGTAGGCTCTTCCGTTGTTGACTCCTGAGTTGGTGCCTGAGTTGGTATCTGAGTTGGTGCCTTTGTTACAGCCTGAGTCGCCTCTTGTGTAGATGCTGCTGTATCTGCCTGCGTGGCATTAATTTCTCCGTCCGTTCCCGAACAGCTTGACATACTCAGCGTAATTGCCGAAATAATGCAAAATATAGCTATAAGCCTTTTCATTATCTTCCCTCCTCTCCTAATCAAAATAAGATATTCCTGTCACAGCTTTATTATACCTCAAATAAAATAAATTTCAACAAATTTTTATAGAAATTAAACCTTGATTTCTTAATTTTTTGATATTAAGAACATAAAATCAGAGTTTTTCTCACCATATATACAGGTGTTTGTCTAAACTTGGGCGATTTCATTATGAGTGAAGCCGAATTTATGTTTAAAATTCTTCTTCCTTATAAGACAAAAACCTGCCCTAAGACACAAAAATGTCTACGGACAGGTAATTTTCGCTCTTAAAAAGCACTCATAAATAATAAGTATCTCAACCCATACACAACATTATGCTGATGCGTTGAGCTTCTTTGCCAGTGCAGACTTGCTTCTGGCAGCAGTATTTTTGTGGAGAATACCCTTACTTACAGCAGTATCAATCTTCTTTACTGCGAGACGAACTGCTTCTGCTTTGTCGGCTGAATTTGTATCAATAGCTACATAAGCGTTCTTAACCGATGTTCTGAGAGCTGACTTGAAAGCCTTGTTTCTTGCATTCTTAGTTGCAGTAACCTTTACTCTCTTTTTTGCTGATTTTATATTTGGCATATGGTACACCTCCTTCTTTACACTCGTGCGGTAGATATTTTACCATTAAATACATTAAATTTCAAGTCTTTTTAAAAAAAACTGAAAATAAATCTTAAATTTTACAATAATCATATGTTGCAATTTGATTTTGTGCTTTTGTTTGGTAAAAATATCTTCAACGGACTTCTTTAATTATATATAAATTCAATTTTTCTTACGCATATACTTCATATAATAGATTATTACCGTAGCTGCAAGCACACATAAGGAAACTATTCTGATTATCCATGCATACACTCCGCCCATAAGCTCAATCTCAGGTATCAGTTTATCGGCTAATCTCCAAATTCCCAAAAGGAAAAAGTATATCCCCGGAATAATAATTATTTTAAACTCACGTACTCCCCTGTACACCAGATATGCTCCCGCAAGAAAAAATCCAACTATGTATATATAATCCATCTTTATCATCTCCGGTATTTTTTCTGTCAGTCAGGTCTGTTATTAATATCTATATGATGCCTGTTTCTGGTTCTTCTGTTTTTTCTCTTTCCGGAAACGTCTTCTCTTCTCGGACGGTTATATATTAAGCACAATATAAGATAGCCTCCGAATATTATAATTCCTGCATAATGTATCCACTGCATCGCCTCTGTTCCCGGGTATATGCGTGCTATCAGATAATCAACAAAAATCCATACTCCTTCAAATATGAAAAAAAGTGCTACCGGTCTTAATATCATAAAATGCCTGAACATAGGCGTAAACAGTATTATTGAAATTATCAGGCACACTGCTCCCGAAAGTATCGCTATCAGCATTAAATCTCACTCCTTTTTACGAAATTTATAATACAGCCTCTGTTTCATAGTATAAATAAATTTTAAACCTAAGTCAACAATATAACACTATTTTGCATTTCCGTCAATACGCTGATTAATCCGTATATCCCGTTTAAAAATTTATTATTAAGGCAATACCGTTCATAAAAACTTTTGTAATATCAATTTATTAAAAAATACGCAAAATCTCTTTTTAAAATATAAAAACCTTTTCAAAAAAATATAATTTAACGTCTGAAATCAAAAAATAAATTCTATGGGCAAATTTGACATTTTTATCTCTGCTTGTTATACTAAATGTAGCTATTTTAAATTACAGCAGAAAAGGTGGAATAGTAAATGTTTAAAAAGAAATTAATAGCTATTGCAGCAGCGGCT
Organism: uncultured Eubacteriales bacterium; assembly: GCA_900316615.1. Lineage (GTDB taxonomy): Bacteria > Bacillota > Clostridia > Oscillospirales > Acutalibacteraceae > CAG-964. The sequence goes on from ONDU01000041.1 coordinate 10,368, forward strand.
ACAATTACCGTTTCTCTTTGTGCCTGCTCAGGCAGCGGCGGCGGAAGCAGCACCGCTTCACAGGCTTCTACCGAAGAAGCGTCCTCGGCTGCCGAGGAAAGCACTCAGGGCGACAGCTCCTCGGGCAACAAGTATATTGCAAAGCCTAAGTTCATACAGGACGATGAAGTAAATATCAAGGAAACTTCATCAAAGGACAGATTTTGCTACAATACCCTCAACGACAAGGAAAAGCTCTATTACGAAAAGGTTCGTACAGCCGTTTCTCAGCAGATGAACGCATTCTACTGGAATAACAGAGAATGCCCTCCCGAAACCGCACAGAAGATTATCGAATACGTTGCATACGATTATCCCGAATATTTCTGGTATTCCGACAATGGCGGCAGTCTTGTAATGGCAACGGACAAGGTTATTCAAAGAGTCAAGCTGCACTACGGATATAATCAGGACGAAATCAAGGATATACAAGCTAAGATCGATGAAGCTGCCAAGACATACACCGAATCGGCAAAGGATCTCAAAACCGACTACGACAAATCTCTCAACGCCTATGAGTACATAATTAAAAATACCGAGCTTGTTACCGATAAAAATGACGTAACTACCGAAACTCTGTCAAGCCTCGAAAGCGATAAGGACGCTCTTTCAGGCTGGAACATAAGCGGCGTACTGGTAAACAAAAAAGCCAATGACAGAGGCTTTACTCAGACCTATCAGTATCTTATGAATTTATCGGGAATTGAATGCGGTTATGTAAAGGGAAACAATCAATTCTGGAATATCGTAAAGCTTGACGGTGAATGGTACTGCACAGACGTTGCCTCGGGTAAGGGCTCAGACGGCAGTGTAACCTATGAATACTTCAACGTAACCTCAGAAAAAATATCTGAGCTGCATAAGGCAGATGAGGACTTCGGAGTTGAGCTTCCCGAGTGCACCGCTACAAAAAACGCCTACAAAAACAGTTAAGCTTATCCGACACAATTCTGACTTAGACACCATAAGGTTTAGGTCAAGCCTTTTCAAAGGCTTGCGGGTCAAGGGCAGAGCCCTTGCGGTTTCCAAAGGCAGAGCCTTTGGTCAGGATTTTTAAGGGTGGCCCTGTAAAAGCAAATGCTTTTACAGGGCTTCCGTTATTCATCGTTTTCTTCAATTTCTCTGACAAGAGAGTCATAGTCCGTCTCTGTATTCTCCGTGTCAGCGGCTTCACTCGTATCAGCCTTTTCAACGTCGCTCTCTTCCTTTTCACCATGCTGCTCGTTCTTTTCTCTGATGTACCTGTCCATTATCAGTCCTATGCATACTGCTGCCGCTACCTGCAGGACGAAGAAAATAACATTCATTAACGTTTCATTTATTCCTGCTATAATTCTGAAATCAAGCTGTATAAGGATGAAATCCACAAAAAGTACACCGACAATCCGTCCCGTAACAGTATAGCCAAACATCTCACAGCAAATAACTATTATCGGTATAAGAAGAAACAAATCCTGTGCCTTGAATATCAATGCCAGAATTATCAGCATCACCGAAAGAATAATCAATGCTCCCTTAAGAAACGTTTCGTAAAAGTCAGGAGCAAGCTTCTTCACCAAAAATGTCAGTACAACCGCTACAACGGCAATAAGCATAAATACCCATTGTTCAGCAAATACCCTTGCTATAATGTCCAATGTTTCCACATCCTTATAGTCCTTTTTACAAAATTTGCAGAAAAATAATTTCTCTTATCAAAATATGAGTATATGAGGCTTTTTGGTTGCATTCAGCACATTAAGATATTTAAGCATATCAGCTTCCGTCACAGCTATACCTCCGTCTGTAGGAATATCGCCGCACTCCATAAACACGGCACCGCCCTTGCTTTTATCCGTATCATACGTATTATATTCTATGACACAGCCGTATTCAAGTGCTTCATCTTCAATCATATGCTTTGCAGCTACAAATTCCCCGCTGTCAGCCTCTACCTTTTTATTGTACATATCCGATTCCGTATCCGTAACCCAGTAGGTATTGTCCGTAATCTTGAAGGTATTCAGCCACGTTGAGGGCTGTTCGTCCTCAAAAAACGCATCGCCTATCTCATAAAAGCCTGTCGGCGTGATACCGTCATCTACGCTCTGCTTCTCCCCTGCACCGTTTCTTCCTATCCAGCCTGTACATTTCAGATTTTCACTTTTCCATACATCGTCTTCCAATGTAAACATATATACGTTTGCCTGTGCTCCGTATACATCTACAACAACCATCTGTCCGCAGCCCGAAGCATTTATATCATCAAGGCTGTAATTGGTTCTTGCAATAAGCCTTTCAAAGGTCATTTCACTGTATTCTGTCGCAGGCTCGGCAGGCTCTGACGGAACAGTATCGCCCTCCGTAGGCTTTGCCGTCGCCTCAGACGTATCAGGCTCTGTCGGACTTGCAGGATTAACGGCAGGTGCAGGCTTGTAAAAATCAGTGGAAATTTCCACCGACATAGTAGGAGCTTCATATACATTTTCCGTAGCAGGCTCTTTTTTCTCCGTAGGTGCTTCCGTAGCAGCCTTTTCAATATTCTTTTCCGTTGCTCTTTCAGTCGGCTTAACTGCAACATAGCTCTCCGTCTGCGAATGTGACGAGGTCGTATCGCTGACATCAGACCTGCTTCCGCTGCCGTTATCTCTTTGCTTTGAATATACGGCAAAAATTATAATTGATGCCACAGTCAGAAATGTAACGGCAACCGTTAACGTTAATATTACAGCTTTATTTTTCAAGAATAAACCACCTTCTCCGCAGGTAAGGCTCAATTATATTCCTATGACCTTCCAAGCTTGATTTTATCATTAAGTATATATTTTTACAACTGTTTTATTAATAATTATTGTTAATTTATTGTAAAATATTTTTCTGTTTTAAATGACTGTTGAAGTGCAGACAAAAAAATGCTATAATCATATAAATATATTTTACGATGGATTTGGAGGATATTTTTATGACTACGCTGTACCTTGCCGTTCCCTGCTACAACGAAGAAGCGGTTTTGCATGATACTACAGATAAGCTGCTGAAAAAATACGAACAGCTCATAAATGACGGTAAAATTTCAAAAAACAGCCGTATTGTATACATTGACGACGGCTCAAAGGACAGAACATGGGAAATAATTTCTGCACTTCACGATAAAAATTCTATGATTTCCGGTTTGAAAATGAGCAGAAACCGAGGACATCAGAACACCCTCTACGGCGGACTTATGACGCTCAAGGACTATGCCGATGCCGTAATTTCGATAGACGCTGATTTGCAGGACGATATAGACGCAATAGATGAAATGCTCTCAAAGTACGAGGAGGGCTGCGACATCGTTTACGGCGTAAGACGCAAGCGTGAAACAGATACCTTTTTCAAACGCTTTACCGCCGAATCATTCTATAAAATCCTGAAAGCTATGGGCGGCGATATTGTTTTCAATCACGCTGATTTCCGTCTTATGAGCAAGCGTGCTCTGGAAGCCTTTTCCGATTTCAGAGAAGTAAACCTCTTCCTCAGAGGTATGGTTCCTATGGTAGGCTTCAAAAGCGATATTGTCGAGTATGAACGCTTTGAGCGTCAGGCAGGCGAGAGCAAATATCCGCTGTCTAAAATGCTTGCTCTTGCGTGGCAGGGAATTACCTCTCTCAGCGTTAAGCCTATACGTATGATTATGTGGCTGGGTCTTTTTATTTTTCTCGTAGCCTTTCTCTTCGGTATATACTCTATTGTAACTTATTTCTTCGGCTTTACAAAGCCCGGCTGGGCAAGCCTGTTTATTTCCATATGGGCTTTGGGCGGACTCCAGCTTTTCGCTATAGGCGTTATCGGAGAATATCTGGGTAAGATTTACCTTGAAACAAAACACAGACCTGTATATATCGTTGAAAAGTTCGTAAATACTGTTGACGATACCGAAATCTTTACTGATGACGAATTTTAAGGAGCTTTGTTTATGAAAAAAATATCTGCTCTTTCCGCTGCTGCTGCCGTTATACTGTGTCTCTTAACACTGCTGAGCGGCTGCTCGAACGCTGTTGACGATAAGTATATGATACCTTCAAAAGGCTTCAGAGGCTTGAAGCTCGAATGCGTTTCAAAGGGCGACACCATAGCCCGCATAAGAAATAAAATGGTATATGAGGATTTCTGCGAATTTGTAAAAGAGGATTTGAACAGCAAGGGTAATAAAATAACCTCTATAGAGGTCAAGGAAGCTGACGGCAAGGTGTTTCATGATAACCAGACTGTTGC
>ONDU01000014.1 GCA_900316615.1 uncultured Eubacteriales bacterium
ATGAGGAATATACGGAGCATCAGAAAAAAATGTTTGATGTCCGCCCCGGTATAACAGGCTGGGCACAGGTTCACGGAAGAAAACAGGTTGAATGGCATCAGAGAATTGAACTTAATATATGGTATGTTGAACATCTTTCGTTTTTGCTCGACCTGAAAATACTGTTTATGACAATTTTTAAAGTGTTTACCAATGCAGATAACGAAAATGTCGGTGCTACTCTTGTAAAGGACAATCAGGAGGATAAAATTAAGGATACTGAAACGGTAGGCAGATGATTTTTGAAAAATGTACATAAATAATTGCTTTTTGATGTTTAAATGATGTGTTGACAAAACAGAGTTAAAGTTGTAAACTATAGCCTGTAGTTTTCTATACATAATGTTTAAAGGAGAGGTGAATTATGAAAAGAATTAAAACTCTTAAAACCAGAGATCTTGCTAAAAGCATAAAGAACGGTGGCTGCGGTGAGTGCCAGACTTCTTGTCAGTCAGCTTGCAAGACTTCTTGCGGTGTTGCAAATCAACCCTGTGAGAAAAAAAGCAAGTAATTTTAATTTTTTTCTTAAAGTGCCGCTGCTTACCGAATAAGTAAAGCGGCATTTTATTTTTTGTTTTGCGGTTTATTCTATTCTGAAAGGGTATTAAGTGTATGATTCACCAATATAAATTAAACGGATACAACATTGTTATAGATGAGGGAAGCGGCTCTGTGCACAGCGTGGACGAGGTAGCCTATGATATGATAGCTCTGTACGAAAAGGAAAGCAGGGATAATATTATAAGGCTTATGCTTGATAAATATTCGGGCTGCGAGGGTGTGACAGGAAAAGAGCTTGAAGAATGTTATGATGATATTACGGAGCTTAAAAAGAGCGGTCAGCTTTTTGCGGATAGCCGCTATGCTGAAAAGGCAGTTGATTTTAAAAACAGAAATAATGTTATAAAGGCTCTCTGTCTGCACGTTGCACATACGTGTAATCTGAATTGCAGCTACTGCTTTGCAAGTCAGGGAAAATATCAGGGCGACAGAGCTCTTATGAGCTTTGAGGTAGGAAAAAGAGCCATAGACTTTCTTATAGAAAATTCGGGTACAAGACGCAATCTTGAGGTTGACTTCTTCGGAGGCGAACCTCTTATGAACTGGAAGGTTGTAAAGCAGATTGTAAAGTATGCAAGGAGTATAGAGAAAGAATACAACAAGAATTTCAGATTTACACTTACTACAAACGGTATGCTGCTTGATGATGAAGTGACTGAATTTGCTAATAAGGAAATGCATAATGTTGTGCTGAGTCTTGATGGAAGAAAGGAAATACACGACAGCCTCAGAGTTGATTATCAGGGCAGGGGAAGCTATGATACAATAGTTCCTAAATTTCAGAGCTTTGTGAAAAAAAGAGGAAATCTCGGCTACTATATGCGTGGAACTTATACGCATAACAATACGGATTTTACCAATGATATATTCCATATGGCAGACTTGGGCTTTACGGAGCTTAGTATGGAGCCTGTGGTATGTTCTCCGAATGCCCCCTATGCCCTTACGGAACAGGATTTGCCGAAGCTTTTTGAGCAGTACGAAATTCTGGCAAAGGAAATGCTTAAAAGAAAAAAAGAAGGTCGTCCGTTTACGTTCTATCACTATATGATAGATTTGGAGCATGGCCCCTGTATATACAAAAGAGTTTCAGGCTGCGGAAGCGGTACGGAATATATGGCGGTCACGCCATGGGGAGAGCTTTATCCCTGTCATCAGTTTGTAGGCGATGCTGCGTACAGTCTGGGCGATATATGGAACGGTGTTACAAATACTGCACTTCAGGATAAATTCAGAAAATGCAACGTGTTTGCAAGAAAGGAATGTGACGACTGTTGGGCAAGGTTCTATTGTAGCGGTGGCTGTGCGGCAAATTCATATCACGCTTCGGGAGATATAACGGGAATATATGAATACGGCTGCAAGCTTTTCAGAAAGCGTATAGAATGTGCGATTATGCTCAAGGTCGCTGAGGAGGAGCTGGGCTTGGAGAAAGAGCCTTACTCGGTATGCGGTGACTGCTCAGACGATTGTCGTTAATAATTTTCATGGTAATGTACTCAGACCTGAATGGCTTGTATGCCGCTCAGAGCTTTCGGGTTCGCTAGGACGAGGCGATTTCAGTGTCAAAAGACAAGTCTTTTGACAGGGTTAAAGTGCAAAGCACTTTAACCACCCTCGTGAACAAATTCACGAGGGCTGAAATCGCCGACCGCACGACACAGGTCAGGGGCGGTGTTGTAAATCAGACCTTTGGGACAGTATTTAAGATGATTGTAAGGAAAGGATTAGTAAATGAACAAAAACTTAAAGGCTATAGAGCTTGATAAGGTATTGAAAAAGCTTGCTGAAGAAACAGCCTTTAAAGCCTCCACGGAAAAAGCACTGGAGCTTCTGCCGGTCAGTGACATATATGAAGTGAACAGGCTTTTGCAGGAAACAGGGGACGCATATATGCTTTGCGGACGCTTTGGCTCACCGTCTTTCGGGGGGATATCGGACGTTGTAAACAGTCTTAGAAGAGCGGAAGCAGGCGGCTGTCTCAGTATGAAAGAACTGCTGAGCATAGCGGAAACTCTCAGGGTGATAAGAGGCATAAAGCAGTGGAGAGAAAAATCCGCAGGAATTGACGTTGTGCTTGACAGATATTTCAATGCTTTGAGTGCAAATAAATTTCTTGAAGAAAAAATAAATACCTGTATAATTTCCGATGAGGAAATGAGTGATAATGCGTCAGCCGCACTTTCAGCGATAAGAAAGAAGATAAAGCAGACGTCTCTTAAAGCAAGAGAAGTTCTTGATAAGATGGTACGTTCTCAGAGCTGTCAGAAATATTTGCAGGATTCAATAGTAACGATACGTGACGGAAGGTATGTAATACCCGTAAAGGCGGAGTTCAGGGGAGAGATAGCAGGTCTGGTTCATGATACTTCGTCAAGCGGTGCGACAGTTTTCATAGAGCCTATGGGAGCGGTTGAAGCAAACAATGCAGTAAAGGTGCTTAAATCCAAAGAAGAGGCTGAAATTGAAAGGATACTGTATGAGCTTTCGGCGGCGGCAGGAGGCTTTGCACAGGATATTATACAAAGCTACTATACGGCAACAGAGCTTGACGTTATTTTTGCAAAGGCATCGCTTGCCTACAAAATGAAAGCAAGCATGCCCGTTATGAATGACGGGGGGATAATAAGGCTTGACAAGGCAAGACATCCGCTCATACCAAAGGACAAGGTAGTTCCGATAAGTGTAAGTCTTGGTGAAAAATTCAGCTCGCTTGTAATAACGGGTCCGAACACAGGAGGAAAGACGGTAGCACTGAAAACCATAGGATTGCTCAGTGCTATGGCTATGTGCGGACTGATGATACCGGCGGCTGACGAGAGCAGACTTTCGGTATTCTCGGAAATACTTGTTGACATAGGTGATGAACAGAGCATAGAACAGTCGCTTTCAACGTTTTCGGCACATATGACGAACGTAATAAAAATAATAGCTCAGGCAGATGAAAGAAGTCTTGTGCTGATAGATGAGCTTGGAGCAGGAACAGACCCTGTAGAGGGAGCAAGTCTTGCAATAGCGATACTGGAGCAGTTAAGAAAGCAGGGAGCAAAAATAGCTTCAACAACGCATTATGCCGAGCTTAAGGAATATGCCCTGAGAAGCAGTGATGTTGAAAATGCGTGCTGTGAGTTTGATGTAGCTACGCTTAAGCCGACATACAGGCTTCTTATAGGAATACCTGGAAAATCCAATGCGTTTGCCATATCGGAGCGTCTTGGAATGGATAAAAGCATAGTTGAAAATGCAAGGCGGCTTGTGTCCGATGAGAACCGCAGGTTTGAGGAGGTAATACAGCAGCTTGAACGTCAGCGTCAGGAGCTTGTAAAGCAGAATGAGGAGGCTCAGGCTTCAGCAAAGCTTTCGGAAAAGAAAAGACTTGAAGCTGAGAGGGAAGCTCAGGAGCTTAAAAAGAAAGCTGAAAACGAGCTGAAAAGAGCAAGGGAGGAAGCCGTCAGAATAATATCGTCAACAAGAGCGGAAGCAGAGAACCTGCTTGAAGAAATGAACGATATGTACAAAAGCAGGCAGCTTACGGCAGAGGAAAAAGCGAAGCTTCGTGCGGATATAAGAAGCATGGAGAATAAAGCCGACCCTGTGGAGAATAAAAAAGCCGAAAACTATAAGCTTCCCCGAAGTCTTAAAAAGGGCGACAGCGTTCTTATAGCTGATATTGATAAAAGAGCAGTTTTGCTTGAAGAGCCTAAAAACGGAGAAGTTCTGGTGCAGACAGGAGTTATAAAGACGAGGGTCAGCATAAAAAATCTCAGGCTTATAGAGGAAAGCGGAGTAAGTAAAGGTAAAACTCAGAAAGGTTCGCTGAAAAGGAATGTAAAGAGCAATGCCAATGTAAAGGCTGTTACGGATATAGACCTGAGAGGACTGACGGCACAGGAGGCTGTTATGGAGTTGGATATGGCTTTGGATTCGGCAGTGCTTTCGGGCATACATCAGGTAACGATTATACACGGAAAGGGTACAGGTGTTCTGAGAGCCGAGGTACACAAGTATCTGAAACGCTGTAAGTATGTCAAGACTTATCGCCTTGGTGTTTTCGGAGAGGGCGAGTCGGGTGTAACAATAGCCGAACTGAAATAAATGTAAAAACTGAAAGGATTGGTATATTTGAAAAAGCCTTTGAAAATTTTCCTTATAATATTGCTTGTAATAGTGCTGATACTTGCAGCGTTGGGTGTAGGAGCGTATATCGTATTTCTTAATCTGACTGATACCTCAAATGAGGATAAGCTCAATACAAAGGAAGCCAAAACCATATACGAGCCGCTTGTAAAATCTGTTATTCTGGGAGAAAAACAGACCGTCACGGATGACGACATCAACGGGATACTTGCAGTTTTAATAAATACCTATACCGATTCGCTCAGCGAAGAAGATTTCAAAAATCAGTTCACCGTTAAAGGGGTTACCGTATATATGAAGGATAACAACTGTGCGGATATATATGCGGATATATACTATAACAATGATATAAGATTTATATTTTATGCCGATACCGATGTCAGGCTTGATAAACCGTCAAAGAATATATCGCTTGAGCTTAAAAGTGCAAAAGTCGGAAATATGAAAATACCAGTAAATGTTGCAACAGAGAACTTTAAATCGGCACTTTCTGATATAAGTCCGGACATCACTGCAGATGAAACAAATGTATATATTCCGTCTGAGTATACATTTGAATTTTCGGGAAAACAGGTCGATGTGTATATTGAGGAGCTGGAGGTGTCTGAAGGAAAGGCTCAGGTAAAGACCAACAGTGCAATGAACCTCATAAATCAGTTTATAGACGGATTTATAAAGGATATTTTCGGAAAATCAGCCTGAATTTGTAATATTAAAAAGGAGACTAATCTTATGAAAAAGCTTGCTATTATTCTATCATTAATTATCGTTGCCCTATCGTCTTTTGCCCTTGCCGGCTGTGAAAATAACGGTGACGGTTCTCAAAATAACCCTACAGGCGTAAGCTCAGTTGTTCAGCAGGACGACAGCTTCGGAAACTCTGATGAGGCAGGCTGGTAATATGCCTGTATACCGTATAGCTGACCTCAACATTAAAATTATCCCTAGAAGCAGAACTTTTCAAAGACAGCTCAAAGATTTTAAGGTGAACGATGACTATTTTGATTTTGAAGTAAGTATAACAAGGGAGGATATTAAATACGAACGTCTTGTTTATGCACAAAGAAATCAGATTTCATCTGATGTTCCGTTTTCTGTCTGCGAGTCTCTTGCTGTATACAGACATATATGCAGGAAAATACTCTCAGACTACAACGGTATGCTCCTGCACAGTGCTGCGATAGAGTATAAGGGCTATGCTTACCTTTTTTCTGCTCCCAGCGGAACAGGCAAAACTACTCATATCCGGCTTTGGAAAGAGCTTCTCGGTGATAAAGCTTCGGTAATAAACGGAGATAAGCCGATACTAAGACTTATTAACGATAAAATTATCGTTTACGGTACTCCGTGGAAGGGTAAGGAAAATTACGGCTCGGATAAAAATGCTCCTCTCAAGGCTGTATTTTTTCTGAAAAGAGCCGAAAAAAATTCTGTCTGCAAAGCTGACGTAAAATCAGTCCTCCCTCTCATTATGGCTCAGACCCTCAGATACGGTGACAAGGATAGTGTCGATAAGCTTTTGCTTCTCATAGAAAAGATTATCAGCGACACGGATATTTATATACTAAACTGCAATATGGATATTTCTGCGGCGGAAGCTGCCGTTTCGGCGGTTGACAGTGAGTATCCTGACAAAAGTATGTGCTAGAACCCGTTACCTGAAAGCAGTGACGGAGGTCTGCGGGGCGGCGGTTGCAGCACTCGAAAAACTTGTTTTCGAGTGGTTCAAGTGCAGAGCACTTGAACGGATAATTTTAAAAAATTATCCCTGCAACCGCCGCCCCGCAGACCTCCGTCCTGTTTGTTATATGTACATACCTGACATCTGAAAAATGTAAATTTATTTTTACCTGAAAAATTTATAGTGCAAAATCGATTCTTATATGTTAAAATTAAATAGCATATAATCTTCGCTGAGAAAAGCAACAATTCAAGGGGTTATAATAATATGTATACAAAAAAAATACACTGTGCAAGACTCAGACCTGCAAAAAAGTGCAAATACGGACTTAGAGCGTTTTTGCTGGGACTTGCGGTAGCTGCGGCTATATACCTGCCGTTTATGATATATGACAACGGACTGTTTTTATATTACGGTGACTTCAACGTACAGCAGATACCGTTTTATCAGCTTATGCACGATACCATAAAGAGCGGAAACATAGGCTGGACGAATAAAACGGACTTGGGAGCAAATATAATAGGCTCATATTCGTTTTACCTCATAGGAAGTCCGTTCTTTTGGATTACTATGCCATTCCCTAGTGAAGCTGTGCCGTATCTTATGGGACCTCTGCTTATAATAAAGACAGCACTTATGTCGTGGTCGGCATACATTTATATGAGAAGATACACGTATAATAAGAATTTTGCGGTACTTGGGGGACTTCTTTACGCCTTTTCGGGCTTTACGTGCTTCAACATATTTTTCAATCATTTTCATGAGGCGATGATAATATTTCCGCTTTTGCTTGCGGCAATGGACGAGCTTTTTGAAAACAACCGAAAGGGAGCTGTGGCATTGACGGTATTTTTCAGCTGTACGATGAACTACTATTTTTTTGTAGGACAGGTAGTATTTGTTGTGATATACTGGCTTGTAAGGGTATTCACTAAAAGCTACAGGATAAGGCTGGGAAATATGCTTTCACTGATAGCGGAGGCATTGCTGGGAGTAGGCTGTTCGGCGATAATATTGCTTCCGTCTATACTATGCGTAATGCAGAACGGAAGAATTTCAAACACAATAAACGGCTGGGAAGCTCTTGCATACGGAAGTCCGCAGCGTTACACGAACATTGTTACTGCGTTTCTGTTTCCGCCCGAGCTGCCTGCTTATCCTACGTTTACTCCGGATTCCAATACGAAATGGGGTTCGCTTGCAGGCTGGCTGCCTTTTTTCAGCATAAGCGGAGCATTGACCTTTATGACATCAAAGAACAGGCACTGGCTCAAAAAGCTTCTGATTATACTTACAGTCGTAGCATTTGTACCGGTTTTAAACGGAATATTCCAGTTCTTCAATGCACAGTATTATGCAAGATGGATGTATATGCTTGTGTGCATGATAAGCCTGGCGACTGTTGTATCGCTTGAGAGTACGGGAGTGAAATGGTCTGTTGGGGTAGGAGCAACTTCAGCCGCAACGCTTTTTCTGACTTTGCTTATAGGCTTTATGCCGCAATACACCACAGATGAGCTTTACGGAGAAAAAACCTATACATTCGGACTTATGGACAACGAGATTATATTCTGGGTACATTCTGCAATAGCTTTGGTATCACTTATACTGCTTTCGGTAATTCTTGCAATGACGCTTAAAAGGAAAAAGCTCCTTGCGGTTGTCAGTATAGTTATGGTATGCATTATTTCTGTGGGCTACAGTATATATATAATAGCTGTAGGAAAAAGTCACGGGTATGACTCAAAGAATTATATGAATGCTCTTGTGATAAACCATAAGGATGACATAAATCTTCCGAATTCAGAGAACGTAAGAACGGATTTTTATGAAATGATGGATAATTCGGGAATGTTCTGGCAGCTTCCGAACATTCAGACCTTTCACAGTGTAGTACCGGGTTCTGTTATGAAATTTTTCAACAACATAGGAGTTACGCGTGACGTAGGCTCAAGACCGGAAGCGTCAGAGTATGCTGTACGCTCACTGCTTTCGGTAAAATGGCTTGTAGACTATGCAGACGATTCAGAAAGCTTCTTTTCGGAGAACGGAGTTACAAAAATGCCGGGTTGGAAATATTACGAAAAACAAAGTCAGTTTCATATATGGGAGAACAAGTGTTATATACCTATGGGCTTTTGCTATGACAGCTATATATCCGAAAAAGACTATGAGTTGTGTGACAAATACAACAGGGCAAAGCTTATGCTTAAAGCTATGGTACTTGACAATGAGCAGATTAAAAAGTATAAATTTACGCAGGATAAGTTAAAGAACTCACACAATTTCAGTTATCAGAGAAGCGATTATCTGAGGGATTGTCAGGAGAGAATGAAAGAGTGCTGCAGTCAGTTTGAATATACGGACGGAGGCTTCAGAGCTGTCATAAACAGAAACGGAAAAACTGAAAATACGCTTGTATTTTTCAGTGTACCGTATGAAGATGGCTGGAGTGCATATGTAAACGGAAAAAGCGTTGATATAGAAAAGGTAAATGTAGGTTTTATGGCGGTTGAAACTCCTGCGGATTGTGTGAGCGAGATAGTTTTTAAGTATCATACGCCCGGGTTGGACGCAGGAATTATAATATCGTTCATATCGTTTGCATTACTTGGAGCTTATGCCGCAGCCTTGAAGCTCTACGGAAAAAAGACAGGCAGAAAACCTTACGGTAAGCCGAGAAAATTCAGGATAGTTAGCAAGCCGCTCACGCTCAGGCAGAGAGCAAGGCTCAGGGAAAGAAAAAGAGCGGAAGCCGCAGCTTATGTAAATTCAGATACCGATTAAATTTGCGGCTACGCTCAGGGGCAGGCGATTGCAGACGGTAAAAAGCTTTGCTTTTTACCAATTTCAAGCTGAAAGCTTGAAATTCACGGCAGCGAACGCTGCCGTGGTCTGCAATCGCCGCGAGGATTTTAGCGAAGCGGTATTTACAGAGAAAAGCCGGGAGAAACTTTTAATGTTTAATCAAGAATTTACGGAGGTGCTTTGCAGTATGTCTTTCGGAGAGAAAATACTTGCATACAGGAATGAAATATTGAAAACGCTGTCTGATGTTGTAGCTATACGTTCGGTATCGGCAGAGGGAAGTGAAAAGCCTTTGCAGGCACTTGAATATATGCTGGAGCTTGGAAAGAGTATGGGCTTTGAGGTAAAGAATGTTGACGGAGAGGCAGGGCATATTCAGTACGGAAGCGGAAAGAGAATATGCGGAGTTCTGACACACCTTGACGTTGTACCCGCAGGAGAGGGCTGGAGTGTACCGCCGTTTGAGCTTACGGAAAAGGACGGCAGGCTTTACGGAAGAGGAGTAGCTGACGATAAAGGCTCGGCGGTAGTTGCATTATACTGTCTGAAAGCGTTAAAGGACGAGGGTGTAATATCGGACGGAAGTATGATAAGGCTTATACTGGGAACGAATGAGGAAGTTGGTATGACTGACGCACAGCACTACTTTTCAAAGGAAGATGGGCTTGACATAGGTTTTACGCCTGACTCGGATTACGGGATATGCGGTTGTGAGAAAGGAATTTTACAGCTTACTGTAAGCGGAAGCAATAAAGGCTCATATATAATAGGAGCGAAAGGCGGAAATGCCGTAAATGCCGTTCCCGACAAGGCTGTATTTGTGATTGACAAAGAGAAAGCGAATGAAAAAATACTTGCGGATAAGGAAATAACTGCGGAGGCTGAAGAAAGCGGCAATATAAAAGTAACAGCTTTTGGAAAGGCAGCTCACGCTATGGAACCGCACAAGGGCGAAAATGCGGTAATGAAGATTGTGAAATATTTGTCGGGCATACTTCCTGATGAAAGCATGGGGAATATTTTTGAATTTCTCAGGGCTTTTATATCAGATACCACGGACGGAAGTCTGCTCGGAATAAAGCAGAGCGACAGCCGCAGCGGAGAGCTTACGGTAAATGTGGGAGTTGTGGGTGCTGACAGTGAAAAAGCATATGCAAGGCTTGATGTACGCTATCCTGTTTCGGCTAACTGCGGAAGTATAGTATCGGAATTAAGGAAAAAGGCTGAAAATTTCGGACTTACTCTCAAGGTTGACAGCAATCTGCCGCCGCTCGATGTTTCGGAGGACAGCGAAATAATTTCCGTATTAAAAGGAGCTTATTATGAAATTATGGGAGAATATCCTGATATATACTCAACGGGAGGAGGAACGTATGCACGTACAATGAACAATAAGGGTGTTGCGTTCGGACCTGTGTTCAAAAGCGATTTTTCAAATATGCACAGACCCGATGAATCGCTTGACAGGGAAAAGTTCTTTTTACACGCACAGATTTGTCTTGAAGCTATGTACAGAATGTTCAAGAGTCAGGAGTAAATAATATTTTATAAGGAAGTGTTTAATGTGAGTGCTGAAAATGTTCTGAAAAAACAGACTAAGGTAATTCTCGGAAAAAATAACTGGATGAAATCAGTTACAGGATTTTTATGCGTTCTTACGTCATTGGCGATACCGTTTATGCTTATTTATTTTTCTGCGGCTTTTCTTGACGACAGCTTTCTGAAAAATAATACTGTTGATTTTTCGGAGATGAATCCCGTCAATGCAGGAATATGTATAGTGTCAGCGGTTTTGTCGCTGATAGTGTTTGTAATGCTTTTGCCTGTCTATACGGGATATATAAGGTTTATTGCAGGCTGCCGTAACTCTCAGAGCGGAGATATAGAGGATATTTTCTATTATTTCCAAAAAGGAAAATATCTTGATACGGTTCAGCTTAATATGATAATTCTTATCAGAAAAGCAGTATGGTTTCTGGTTTTTTCTTTGCCTGCCGTTATTATGCTTTATCTTGCAGCTCATTTTCAGGAGCAGAGAGCCTTATGGAGCATATGTGCCTTGTGGGTAGGAATTTTCGGGCTTATAGGCTATCTTATGGTTTCAAGACTTTATATTATGGCTCAGTATCTTTATGTTGCCGATTTCAACTATAAAAGGGAAAGGGATATTATAAAAGCGTCCTCATATATGGTAAGGAAAAATTACGGCAGAATTGTAAGCCTGTATCTTTCATATATTCTTTGGGGAATTTTCTGCTTCTTTGTTATACCGGCGGTGTTTGTATATCCCTATTTCAAGCATTGTGCAGTTCTGAGCTATTCGTATATTTATGATATGGAGAACAGCAATCCTGATTCGGTATATTATGCTTCAAACAAGCCGGTTGAAGAAGCTGCGGTCAATGCTCCTGTTTCTTTGGAGAAGGCTTTTTCGGAAGCAGTTTCCGAAGAAACAGCTTCCGAAGAGGAGATTTAGCATAATGCCGTTTTACGGCATTATGATTTTGATAATTGTGTGTTTAAGGGCTTCGCCCTTAAAAATCCTGACGAGGGCTCTGCCCTCGACCCGCAAGCCTTTAAAAAGGCTTGACCTAAACTTTATGGTTTTGTAATGTGAGGTTTTTATAAAAATTTTTTTGGAAAGTGTACATTAATGCTCATTAGTGTACACTTTCCTTTTGTTTTTTACCATTAGATGTAAGGAGTTGCTGAAAATTAAATCCTTACCTGAAAAATCTGAAACCGTGAAAGCTTTGCGTGAACCTTTCAGAAGCTCACGGTTACCAAAGCTTGAGCTTACAAGGAGGTTTGATATGACAAAAAAAGAGGATATATTTTGCTGTTACTATTCATCAAACGGCAATGCGGAGTTATCCGCAGTTATGGCAGGTTATGCGAAGAATGCAGGACAGAGACTGCTTATGAAAAAAGGTATGTCGGAACGCATAAGGCAGTACAGGAACATTCGGCTTGAAAATCTCAGGCTTGCGGCACTGACAGGCTATGAAAGACTGGCATTCGGAAGTATAGCAGACAGTATAAAGCTTTTGTATACGGATAATCCTGATACGGGGCTTCTTGAAACAATGGATTTGTATATGATTTCCGAAATAAAAAGACCAAAGGACGGTGCTATGGAAATAAAATTCTTTGACAGGCTCAAGGCTCTGGAAAAGCTTTGTGAGGTACAGCAGAATCCCGAAGAAAACAGTATGCCGTTTTATAAGGCACTAGAAAGAAGTGCGGGAATATTCAACGGTGACGGGGTGAGCAGTGATGATTCCGACTGAATTTTCGCCGAAACAGATGAAGCTTTTGACGTGGTGGTGCAGCGGCAGCAAATACAGTGGTTGTGATGCTGTGATATGTGACGGTGCTGTAAGAAGCGGAAAAACTCTTTGTATGGGAATTTCGTTTGTACTGTGGTCATTCTACAAGTTCAGCGGCGGAAGCTTTGCCCTTTGCGGAAAGACGATACGTTCGTTAAGACGGAATGTTGTAACTCCTGTTATCGGTATTCTTGAAGATATGGGTTTTGTATGTAATGAAAAGCTTTCGCAGAATCTTGTTGAAATATCGCTTGCAGGAAAAACAAACAGCTTCTATCTTTTCGGCGGCAAGGACGAAGCCTCCGCATCTCTTATACAGGGTATGACGCTTTGCGGAATTATGTTTGATGAAGTCGCTCTTATGCCTAAGTCATTTGTTGAGCAGGCTGTTGCAAGATGTTCTGTTGAGGGAAGCAGGTTCTGGTTCAACTGCAATCCCGAGTATCCTCAGCACTGGTTCAGGGTTGAGTGGATTTTGGGAAGAAAAAGTAAAAATGCTTATTATCTGCGTTTCACAATGGAGGATAATCCGTCTCTTTCAGAGAAGATGAAGCAGCGTTACAGGTCATTGTACAGCGGTGTATTTTTTGAAAGGTTTATTCTCGGGAAATGGGTAAGTGCAAGCGGTTGTGTTTATCCGTTTATGAATGATGATATGTTTGCGGAAATTCCACAGGGGAATTTTGAAAAATATGTTGTAAGCTGTGACTACGGAACGGTTAATCCGTCATCGTTCGGACTTTGGGGGCTTATGAAGAATGTATGGTTCAGAATTGACGAGTATTATTACGATTCGAGAAAAGAGGGCTTTCAGAAAACTGACGAGGAACATTATGAGGCTCTTTGCAGGCTTGCAGGTGACAGGAAAATCGACAGGGTAGTTATAGATCCCTCGGCGGCAAGCTTCATTCAGACTGTACGCAGACACGGACGCTTTGCTGTAGAACCTGCGGAAAATAAGGTCATTGACGGTATAAGAAAGGTTTCGACAGTGCTTAAGAACGGAAGTGTAAAAATATGTTCAAACTGCAAGGACAGTATGAGAGAATTTAACCTTTACAGGTGGAACAGTGCAGGTGCGGAC
Organism: uncultured Eubacteriales bacterium; assembly: GCA_900316615.1. GTDB lineage: Bacteria > Bacillota > Clostridia > Oscillospirales > Acutalibacteraceae > CAG-964. The sequence continues at coordinate 13,640 of ONDU01000014.1, forward strand.
GCTCCTGTAAAGGAAAATGACCACGCTATGGACGATATACGCTATTTTGTGTCAACAGTCGTATTCAGACCGCAGAACAGCTTTGCAGCTTTCGCAGCACGAAGGTTTTAAAGGAGGTGTATTGTGAAGCTTTTCAAAAGAAATAAAAATGATAAGAAAACAGTCAGGGAAACTGAAAAAATAGCTCAGAGCGTTATGGGCAGCAGCTTTTCAAATCCTTTCAGAATTATGGACAGGTATATTCCGTCAAGCAATAACCAGTATTTTTTGTATACGGCTCTGAGAGAAGCTATACCTGTCATAGACTCGGCAATAAACAAGCTGGTAAGGCTTCTCGGAACATTTGATGTCATATGCGAAAGCGAAGAGGCTGAATACGGACTTAAATGCTTTCTTGACAATCTTAAAACAAACGGAAGCAATATAGGCTTCAAATGCTTTATAAGCAGTTACTTCGACAGATTGCTTACCTACGGAACTGCCGTTGCTGAAATTCTGCCGTATAAAAATCTCAGGGGGATATATGGAATATATAATGTGTGCAACAATGATATTGTGCTGAAGCGTACAGACGGAAATCCGTTTGAGCTTTCGGTATGTGTAAGGGAGAAAAACGGAAATATTTCGCCTGTGAAAAACAGTGAGCGTATCCTTATTACTTCGCTTAACCCTCAGCCCGATAAGACAGGGGGTACTTCAATTTTACAGGGGCTTCCGTTTGTGAGTAATATACTTCTAAAGATATTTACGGCAATAGGACAGAACTGGGACAGGGCTGGAAATGTACGATTTGCAGTTACTTATAAGCCGCCCGCAGACGGCTCGGACGGTGCTTTTACACAGCAGCGTGCAGAACTTATCGCCAAAGAATGGAGCAAGGCTATGCAGGATAACGGCGTTTCTGATTTTATCGCAGTAGGAGATGTCGATATAAAAGTCATAGGTGCAGATAATCAGATTCTGGACTGTCAGTTGCCCGGAAGACTGCTTCTCGAACAGATTGTATCAAAACTTGGCATTCCTCCGTTTTTGCTTGGCCTTTCGTGGAGCAGTACCGAGAGAATGTCCTCACAGCAAGCGGATATTCTTACAAGCGAGCTGGAACATTACAGGGTTTTGCTCAATCCTGTAATAAGCAGGGTATGCTCAATGTGGCTGGCTATGAACGGCTATAGTACAAAGCATACCGTAAACTGGAGCAATATCAATCTTCAGGACGAGGTTGAGCTTGCTAATGCAAGATTTATCAATACTCAGGCGGATAAGCTCCAAAGTGAAATTGAAGATTAAATTTTGGGCTTGCGTGTGCGTCAAAAAGGCGATTTCAGCAGTCAAAATACTTGTATTTTGACTGCCTTTCAAGGTTAACCTTGAAAGCGTGCGGCGGAAATTTTTCCGCCGCACCTGAAATCGCAGCCTTGGACAACAGCAGATTGCGGACGGGAAAATAAAACCTTTTATGGTTCTACGGAAAAGGAGTTTTTATTTGGAAAAGTGTTTTAATGAAAATGATATGCTCAAAAGTGTAGCTGAGATAGATGACGGCGACGTACAGCTTATAAATCAGTACACAACAAGAAGCTTTGATAAAAACGAGCTTTATGTATTCAGACTGGTTCTGTGCGACAACGATATTGACAGGGATAACGAAGCATTTTCGGTTGAGGCTCTTGAGAATATGGGAAGGCTGTTTGTAGGAAAAACAGGTATAGCAGACCACAATCCTTCTGCGGAAAATCAGAGTGCGAGAATATTCAGCTGTCAGACACAGAGAATTGAGGGAAGAAAAACCGCATACGGTGAGGATTATGTCAGACTTACCGCAAAGGCTTACATTCCTGTAAACGACAATACTGAAAAGCTTATACAGCTTATAGAAAGCGGCATAAAAAAGGAAATCAGTGTAGGCTGCCGTGCCGACAGCGTTGTATGCAGCATATGTGGAAAGGAAGTAAGAAAAGACGGCTGCTCACATATAAAGGGGAAAGAATATGACGGAAAAATCTGCTACCATATTCTCAGTGATATAAGCGATGCTTATGAGTGGTCGTTTGTGGCTGTACCCAGTCAGCGTGAAGCAGGAGTTATAAAGAATTACCGGTACAGCGGAACTGACTGTAACGAAAATCTTATGGAACAGCTCAAAAACGGAAATTATAATTCGGTAAATTCTGATAACATAGGGGTTCTTCTGGACTATATAAGAGAGCTTGAGGAATATGCAGGTTACGGCAGAGCTTATGAGGAAGAACTCAGGAAAGAATATGTAAGATACGGTTCTATGTGCCTTGACGACGGAAACAAGAGTGATGAGAGCTGCTTTGAAGTACTAAGCAATACTGCCAAAAAGCTCAGTCTGTGTGAGCTTGAAAAAATGGCTGCACTCTACAGAAGAAAAGCAGAAGAAAACATATTTATTGCACCTCAGCTTATGTCTTATAAAGATGTTATTTTGTCAAATTGTGAAGACGACAGTCATTATAATATATGAGAATTAATTAAAAAAATCAGGAAAGGAAAATTTTGATATGAAAGTAGATTTTAACGGATTTAATGAAAATATTCTTACATTTGAGGCGGACAGCTCCGTAACGGAGAAGGGACAGTGGGTTCAGCTGAGCGATAACGGAACGGTTGAGCAGGCGACTTCGGGTACGGCACTGTTAGGAGTTACAGTCAATGTAAGAGGAGGCTTCTGTGCAGTAAAGATTGGCGGCACTGTGACCGCTGAAAAGTCGGGAGATATAGATTTGGGCTACGGAAAGCTGGTATATACCGATGAGGGAATTGCACAGGGTACAGACAGCGGCAGAGAACATCTTGTTCTTTCTGTGAACAGCGATACGGTTACGTTTATACTTTAATGTGAAAAATTAAGAATTGCGGAGGTAAAAAATGGAACTTTACAAAACAATAAATATCGACAAGACTATGTATAACAGAAAAGGAAAAAGCTTCAGTCAGGTTCTTGAGGAGCTTGACCCCAGCGAAAATTACGGCAGCTCACCTCTCGGAAAGCTTGATGCGTTCGGCAGACAGCTCAAAAGATTTGACATAAAGGTAAGCGGAGCGGATTCCGATATAGTGGATAAGTTTTTCCAGACATCATCATCTGCGGTACTTTTTCCCGAATATGTGAGCAGAGCGGTAAAGGCAGGTATGGATTATGCCGATGTTCTGCCCGATATTACAGCGTCAGTGACAAATATAGATGGTATGGACTACAGAAGCATAGTTTCATCACCCGAGGACGGTTCAAAGGAGCTTAAAGTAGTAAATGAGGGTGCGTTTCTGCCTGTTACTACTGTGAAAACTCAGGAAAATCTTGTAAAGCTTATAAAAAGAGGAAGGATGCTTGTTTCCACATATGAAGCACTGCGTTTTCAGCGTCTTGACCTTTTTACTGTTACTCTTAAGCAGATAGGTTCGTATATTTCGAGAACTCAGCTTGGCGATGCGGTGGAGGTTCTGCTCAACGGTGACGGAAACAACAATGCTGCAACAGTAGTGAATGCGGCTCAGAGCGGAACTCTGGCATACGGTGATTTAATCAGTCTTTGGAGCAGTATGTCACCCTATGAACTGAACACTCTGCTTGTTCCTACGGCTCTTATGGAGAAAATTCTTGCTATGCCCGAAATGCAGGACGCTCAGGCAGGACTGGATTTCCACGGTACAGGAAAGATGATTACTCCTATGGGAGCAAAGCTTATTCATGTACCGTCACTTGACAGCGATAAAATTATCGGTCTGGACAATAAATGTGCATTGGAAATGGTTCAGGCAGGACAGGTAACGGTTGATTACGACAAGCTCATAGACAGACAGCTTGAACGTGCGGCTGTAAGCGTTATAAGCGGCTTTGCAAAAATATTCTCCGAAGCAAGCGTTGTACTGAAGGTGTAAGGTTATGAACCGACAGCAGGTATTTCAGGAATTTTCGGAGCTTGCGGAGCTTGACGGTATGCAGGCTGAAAAATACAGAAGACTTTGCGACAATTCTGTTTGCGAGCTTGAGGAAATGCTGAATGACAAAGCCTGTGCGGATAATGCACACTGCGGCGGCAGATTATCTGCCGCCGCAGCCGCAATGGCATTCTGCAAATACACGCTTATATGCAGAGATGCCAATGTTACAGGCTTCAAGGCAGGAGAGCTTGACATAAGCTTTAAGCAGAAATATGAGCTTGCCGAAAATTATCTTGAACAGTGTATGAAAAGTATTGCCCCGTACATAAGGGACAAGGGCTTTGTTTTCAGAGGGGTTATGGTAAGTGATATATCAGACAATTTGCGGACAGATAAATAATTTCGGTACGGAATGCGTACTGACTGAGAGCAACGGTATAAAAAAATATGTATTGAAGGGACTTATATGTCCTATAGGAATTAAAAACAGGGAGTATGCCCAAAGAGATTATACGGAGCAGGGAAGCATAGACAATTCGGATTTTCTTTTCATATTCAACGTGCCGGAACAGAAAATAGATTTTGAAAATGCGGTTATCTGGGCTGAATATGACGGCAGACGGGAAAGTATGTACTGGGTGAAAAGCTGCAAGACCTTTTGCTGCGGTGATAAGCCGATTTATTGCAGTGCGGTTATTTCTCCCTGTTCTGTGTAAAACTAAGGAAAAGGCGGTTAAGAAGTAATTGTCAGAGATAGTTTCAAGGGTTAATGGTATTCTCGAAGAATTGAGTGAATACTTTAATGAAGTAGAGTTTATATATGCTTTTCCCGATTCGGAGCTTTCCTCACCGTTGAGTGAGAAGTATAAATGTGCCGTTTCGGTCGAGTGCAGAAATACCGCTGAGGACGGTGTTCAGAAAGAAAGCTGTTCATACAGGCTCGAGCTGCTTGCTCCTGTGGGTATGAGCGGATATGAGATATTCTCAAAGGCATCTGATATTTCAAACTATATTTTTTCCATGGACTTTGACGGAAGAAATATTTCCTGCACTATCGGGGATATATCGTACTCAAAGACAAAGAGAGCTTTTAAAACACAGATTTTACTGGAAATATACGATAAGGATACTGTCAGGGAATGCTTTGTCAGAAGCGGCAATTTTATGTTAAGGGCGTATCTGATTTCGGAGTGTGTACAGAAGGTACGCAGCGATATCAAGGTTTACGGAAGCTCAAAGCCTTTTGACAGTATGATACAGAAAGATGTATACAAGCTTAAGATAAGGACAGATGATGAAGATTATATATCTCTGCGTGACGATATTCCGATAATAATTGCGTATGCGTCAGGTGACAAAAGAGTTACATACTCAGACTGCATAACAGATGAAATAAGACGTTTTATCAGAAATTCCCCCGGAACGATGGAATACGAAATAAGGGCGTATAAAAGGAGCGTGGTGAATGAATGAAGCATGGTACTATGAGATTTTCGGGACTTACGCTTCATCACAATCCCTCGGAAATAGAACTGCTTGATGTATCGGAGCTTTCGGAGGATTTGGTAATCGGAGGTATGCCTTTTGTGTGCTGTAACGGAGAAAAAGCTGCGGTTCTCAGAGGAGAGGGCGTTTTTTACGGAAAAAATGCCTTTGAGCAGTATCTTGCTTTGAGGGATTTATATAAAAACGGTACGGCAGGAGTCTTGTCGGTAAGCGGTATAAGACCGTTTTATGCTTTCCTTGCAAGGCTGGGGCTGAAATGTATGCCTGTTGATGATGTTGTTGAGTACAGCTTTACCTTTATTGAAGCTCCGAGCCTTGTTCCGACAGAAAACAGTACAGCACCGTTATTTCATACAGCTACTGACGGGCAGGACTTGTGGGATATTTCGGGTATTACGGGAGTTTCGGTTGATACTTTGGTTATGCTCAATCCGCAGCTTAAATCGCCCTGCGAGGTTTCGGACGGCGATAAAATCAGAGTAAGGAGATAATAAAAAAACTTTGTTTCCTGAAATTTTCAGCTCAGGCAGTGTCAGCACAGGCGATTGCGGACATCAAAAGCACAGCTTTTGATAATTTAAAGGTGAAACACCTTTAAATTGCCTGCGGACATTCGTCCGCAGGGGTCTGCAATCGCCCTCATACTAAGGAGGAGAAATTTTGGTAATAGAATTTGCAGGAATTAACGGCTCGAGGGTGAGAAAAAATAACCCTGTAAGCGTAACGATAAGCAGCAGACAGGATATTCCAGCCGATACCGCAGATATTCGCTGCATTTATGACGGCTCTTTTGAGGAATACAGGTTTGTGAAAATATTTTTTGATGAAAAGCTGATATTCAAAGGGATAGTTGACGGACAGAAAATCACTGTCGGAAAAGACGGAGGTTATGTTGATATAGCCTGCAGAAGTATGGCAGGCGTTCTGCTTGACAATCATCTGAGACCTCAGAATATATCGGGACTTACGGACAGCATTATTTATAACAGCTTTCTCAGACCCTTTGATATAGATATAGACAGGATAACAAACAAATCCTGTCCTGAGCTTATCAATATAGGAAAGGGTGTGAGCGTATACAGTCTTATAGAGGAGTACTCGAAAAGGGTATTCAGAAAAAATGCAAGAATAACGGCTCAGGGGAAGGCTTTTCTGAGCGGTGGAATGAATAAGTCAGGCTACCTGTTCAGTGACGGCGAAATATCTCTTGAAAAAAACAGCTACAGATATAGTAAAATATCGCTCAGCCGCAGCAGAAGAAATGTTATTTCAAGGGTATTTGTAAGAAGCTCTGACAGTGAAACAGGGTATCCGTTGGAGCTTAAAAACAGAGAGATAAAAGGATTTTCGGGAGTTTGTGTAAGGTATTTTGACGCATCACCATCGGGAGGTCACTGCATACAGGACGCAAGAGATATGCTGGAAGGCTCAAACAGGAACAGCTTTATAATAATGCTGGAATGTCCCTGTTTTGTATACAGTCCTCTTTACGGTAATGCACAGGTTGTATTTGACGGAAAGCTTTACGACAATATGGAGGTTTTTTCTTGTGTTCAACGTTTTGAGGGCAAAAAAGTAAACAGCAAAATCGGAATAAGAAGCAAATGAGAGTTTAAGGATTTCACCCTTAAAAATCCTGACGAGGGCTCTGCCCTCGACCCGCAAGCCTTTGAAAAGGCTTGACCTAAACTTTATGGTTTCTTTGTCAAAGTTTTGTTAATGAAAAGATAATGAAAGGGAATGGTAATGATTGGAAAATAAGGACTTCTACAGAAGCTATGAAAATGGTGCAGGCTTTGCAAGGGTATCGGCTGCCCAAAACGGGAGGATAAATACCGAAGGTGCAGTACCGTTTATCAATGCTCCTGTTGCGGCTCCGTATGGCATAGCTTATGTTGTACCGGCAGGAGAGGAAACTTTTATGCTTCCTGCCGGCAATACAGCTGTAAGCGTAGGTGTGATACAGAAGCCGTGTACGGATATTCAGGAAGGAGAGCTTATGCTGTATTCTCAGGGGGGAGCTTCCATAGTTCTAAAGAATGACGGCAGAGTTCTGATAAACGGAAGAGAGGTATAGGGCTTTATGGATACATCGTTAAAAGCAGGGGACTTGGCAGAAAATGAATCAGGAAAGCCTTATCTTATAAGCTCGCTTGAGGAAACGGTTCAAAGATGCAGAATCAGACTCTGTATAAGGCAGGGTTCATTCTGCTATAACAGAGAGCTCGGTGGAAATCTGCATAAGCTTGACAGGAGTGACGAAAATTTAAGCGGAAATGCCCTGCTGCTGGTAAGAGAAGCACTTCTTCCGATAAAGCAGGTGGTTGTAAAGGAGGTTTCGGCTGAAGTGCACAACGGCAAAATTGTTCTTGATATAACAATATCAGCGTATGGAGAAGAAGCAAGTATGGAGGTTACAGTTTAGAATATGAAAACGTATGAAGAAATCGCAGACGGTATGAAGCAGAGCTTTTATGAACAGGCAGGCTACAGTCCCGATGAAGCTTCTGATATAGGTATAAGAATGAGGGTTCTTGCAGGCGAAATATACAATATGCAGACTTATCTTGAATGGATAAAAAGGCAGGCTTTTCCTCAGACGGCAAAGGGAGAATATCTTGACTATCACGCACAGATGAGAGGTCTTGAAAGAAAAGAGGCTGTAAAGTCTGCGGGAACGGTTGAGTTTTCAATTTCTCAGGAGACTGAAATGAGAATTGATATTCCGCAGGGTACAATAGTTTCAACAGGAGGAGAGTATCCCGTAAGCTTTGAAACAACGGAATATGCCTGTATAAATCAGAATGAAACATCAGTATCGGTAGCTGCACAGGCCGTTGAGGGAGGTCTCAACGGAAATATAGCTTCCGGGAAAATATCGGTCATAGTTACGGTTGCGGCAAGCGATTTGAGTGTGACAAATCCGCTTCCGTTCAGGGGCGGCTCTGACAGGGAGGATGATGAAACTCTCAGAGAAAGAATTATAAACAGCCTTAAATTTATAATAAACGGTACAAACAGAGAGTATTATGCTTCGCTTGCAAAAACGGTGAGCGGTGTAGAATGTGTAAATGTTGTGCCTTACAAGTTCGGTGCAGGAACGGTTGTGGTGTATATATCGGGAAAAAATTCAAGGTCTGATACATATACGGTAAATGCAGTAAGAGAGCTTCTGGAGGCTCAGAGAGAAGTCAACGTACACGTTTTTGTCATAGCCGCAAGCCTCAAGACTGCAGTTATAGAGGCAAATGTCACGCTTGAGGTCGGCTATGATATTGAAGAGGTTCAGGAAGAGGTCAGCAGCAGGGTAAGAGAGCTTACAGAAAGCTATGACGTAGGAAAATCACTCAGCCTTTACGAGATAAACGACATTTTGTATCATACCGATGGTATAAAGGAATTTGAAGTAGTCAGCTCAGGAACAACAGGTATAACCGCAGCCAGCAATGAAAAAATCGTTCTGGGACATCTTTATCTGAGAGGGTGACTTCAAGCTTGAAAAATTCTTTGGAAAATATGACCGATAAGCTCTCTCCGCTGGAAATTTACAGCATATCAGAGGGCAGCAATATCTATAATGAGCTTTCTGCGTATTCTTCGGCTATAGAAGATTTTGCAGAAGATGCGGACGCTCTTCTCAGAGAGATAATAATAACTACCGCTCAGGATTACGGTCTTTATATGAGGGAAGCTCTCTGGAGTGTTCCGAGAACCGATTTGTCAGAGGAGGAAAGACGCACAAGCATTCTTAAACGCTTCGGCATAGGTCTGAGCGGATTTACTCTAAACGGAATGTACGATTTTATGGCTTCTCTGGGACTTGAAGGCGAAATAACAGAGGTTCCTGAAAAATACAGGGCTTATATCAAGGTAACAAATGCCGAAAATATAAGCTTTCCCGTAAGACAGTATCTTACATCACAGATAGAGGAATTTTTCCCTGCACACTGTCAGGTTTTTGTCGATTACAGAACGGACGGTACGTGGGACGACCTCGACGCTAAAAGAACTATGTTTGATACCTACGACCTTTTCGGAAGTAATTGGGAACAGCTTGAAAACTTTGAGTAAGTTTTATTAAGTATAAGAAAAATCCTGCGGCTACGCTCAGGCTGCGATTGCAGACGGTCAAAAGCCCTGCTTTTGACCAATTAAAAGCCTTAATGGCTTTTAATTCACGGCAGCCGCCGTGGTCTGCAATCGACGGAGAAAAAAGCACATGCAGTATTTTTTACAGCTTTGCAAAAAGGTTTTTCAAAAATTTTTACAATGGAGGAATATTATGAGTTCAACAAATAAAACGGAATATTTGATGTTAAATCAGTGGTTAGGTTCGGACAGACCTCAGAGAATAGACTTTGTAGACGATAACCGAATTATAGATGACGCTATAAAGATACATTTTTCCGATACGTCAAAGCACCTTTCAAACGAGCAGAGAGAAAAGCTTAATCAGCCGTATGTTATGGTTTCGTATTCAGGCTCGGGAGAGAGCAGCAAGGTTATAGATTTAGGCATACAGCCTAAATTTGTCATAGTTTTTATGAAAGACGCTCCGCCGACTGAAGACGATGGTTCGGGAAATATTCTTTTGAATCAATGCTTTACTGCAAAGTCAAACGGCACCTCAGGCGGAGCTTTGATTAACGGAAACAATCTGACTGTATACTATTCCCAGACACCGGAAAACGGAATAAGATATAATCTCAACAAAAACAACGGTCAGTACTGCATAGTGGCATTCAAGTAAATATTTGTATGCGAAAACGCACACTCTCGAATACGAGAATGTGCGTTTTCACTTTGGAAGGTATATATGAAAAAAGGTATTAGCGAATTAACAAAAGTAATAAATCGAGCTTAATTCAATTAAGCAAACTTGATTTATGATGCAAGTAAATAATATCACTTATTAAATCATTTGTCAATATTATTTTACCAAAAAAATTGAAATTTTTGTTTTTTTTACAATATCTATAATTAAACGGGGAATATTTGAAAATCTTTAACAATGTTAACAGTATATTCATATGCTTTTAATATGGAATTAACAAAAAACATGGTTGCTTGTAACACTTACAATATGATGTTATAAGATTATAGGTAAATTCGTCAATATGACGGTGGAGATAAATTTTCAGAATATTTTCCAAAAGATAAAAATCGTTTTTTTTAGATAAGGAAAGATTTTTGCAGTCTTTGACAAAATGGCTTTATAATGGTATTATGTAAAAAGGAGAGTATGGTTTTCGGAAAAAGAAAAAATATTCCGGGATTAAAAGGGAAGCAGGTGTGAATCCTGCACAACAGCCATTACTGTATTTGTGATTAAGCGTTTGTAATATGTCATTGGCAGCTTTTGCCGAGAAGGCACAATCGCAGCGAAAAGAGTATATCCGTGTCACATAAGTCAGGAGACCTGCCTCTTTCCAAGGTTTTTTCTCACTTGGGTAATGGAGTGACGTGGTGCTGATTACAGCTTTGAAAATTTAAGGGGGAATTTTAGTAAAGCAGTAAAAAGTATTACGGTTTTTCTTATTATCCTGTTAACGTCGGTACAACATAAATTGACTGCCGTAAAAAATGAAAGGATGATGATAATGAAGAAAAAACTAACATCAGTATTGTCGGTATTTCTTGTAATACTGACGGTGGTATCGGTTACATCGTTCGGTGCTTATGCAGACGGAGGCGGAGCATCGGACACCATCAGCGTAACCTTTTCGCTTATGGGTGATGCGGCACACGGAAAGAACGGTACGCATTACGGATTTTACAACTGGATAGAGCCTGAGAGTATAGAGACTGAAAACGGAACAACCGCTATGCAGCTTTTGCTTGATGTTCTTACGGCAAAGGGGTATTCGTATGAGGGCGAGGGTTATCTGAGAAGCATTACAACTCCCGGAGGCTGCAGGCTTGGTGAGTTTGTAAACGGCGACATGAGCGGCTGGATGTATGCCGTGAACGGAGATATGCCTATGGTAGGTGCTGACGATTATGTTCTCGGCAGCGGAGATAACCTCGTATGGTACTATGTTGATGATTATATGAATGATCCACGCTACAGCAACGGATATACCCCCGAGTATAATATCAACAGTAAAATTACAGCTTTTCACAGTGAATATCACGCAGCGGACGGAGCTTTAACTGCGAATACCCCCACCTCCTGTGAAAATTCAAAGCTGAATTTTTCGTTCGGGCTTAAAAGTCCGAGCGAATGGTCAAAGGGAGTATCAGACCCGCTGGTTATAGGAGAAAATGTCTATATAGCTGTGGGAAATATTCTTTACGTTGTTGACAAAAGCGGAGAGGCTGTAGGCAGCATTACTCTTGAAAAAAGTATCGGCTATACGTCACGCCCCATATACGACAGAGGTATAGTTGTAATACCATTCTCTGACGGAGGCTTGCAGGCGGTTCTTGCCGATACTCTCCAGACCCTTTGGGTATCTGAAGCTCCCGAGGTTAAAAACAGCAGCGGTGAGGTGAAAACCCAGCAGGCTCTTACAACTCTTACAGCCGATAACGGATATGTTTATTACGGTACGGCAGCGGCAGGAGCTTCCTCAACTACCTGCGGAATGTTCTGCTGCACGGAGCTTTTAACAGGAAAAAGAGTCTGGCAGTACAATAATACATCGAGCGGATATTACTGGAGCGGTGCGGCAATTTATGGCGATTCCGTTATTTTGGGCGGAGATGACGGTGTACTGACATCTCTCGACAAGAAAACAGGTGAGATTAAGGATACGCTTGATACTCAGCTCGGCAGAATACGCTCTACCATAGTAATTGACAACAATCATGCATTTTTCTCTACTGCAAACGGAAATCTTGCTTCAGCTGAAATCCTTCAGGGCGGAGTTTTCGGAGAATTGTCATACGTTAATTTTGCAAAAAGCTCAACCTGTACCCCCACAATAGCAGACAACAAAATAATCATCGGAGGCTCCTCGGCTGACTATAAGGGTGTTCTTGCTGTTATAGACAAAAACAGTCTTGAGGTTCTGAATACGGTTACCGCTTTGGCTGATATAAAAAGTGCTCCCCTTGTAAGCAATACCGTAAATGGTACATACGTATATGTAACATCAAATAAAAATCCGGGCAGCCTTTATGCTTATAATATGGACGGAAACAGTACCGAGCTTTCGGAAATTTTTACTCCCTCTAATGAATTTCAGAACTACTGTATGGCTACTCCCGTTGCAGACGAAACAGGAAATATATACTATACAAATGATTCGGGTCAGCTTTTTTGTGTATCGTCAAAAACGTCATTTGTAAAGGGTGATGTTAACCTCGATGGCAGTGTTACCCTTGCAGACGTTGCACTTATTCAGAAATACCTTCTGGGAATGAAGAGCTTTAATGCCTATGCTTTGCAGCTTGCTGACCTCAACGGCGACGGCAGAGTAACTCTTGCAGATGCCGTAATTATTCAGAGAAGCCTTCTGAATGTCTGATTTTAATTTTCCTTTGACGGAGAATAATCATAAAGTTTAGGTCAAGCCTTTTCAAAGGCTTGCGGGTCAAGGGCAGAGCCCTTGCGGTTTCCAAAGGCAGAGCCTTTGGTGGGATTTTTAAGGGCAAAGCC
>ONDU01000077.1 GCA_900316615.1 uncultured Eubacteriales bacterium
ATTCCGTCCGAAGGCACCATTATGCGGATGTAGCTCATCTGGTAGAGCGCCACCTTGCCAAGGTGGAGGTAGCGAGTTCGAGCCTCGTCATCCGCTCCATATTTTTTTGTAAACTGTCGGTTTTTACCGGCAGTTTTTTTTTGCTTTTTACATTGTTGTTGAAGAAAACTGTATGATATAGTATAATAATTCATATGAAAAAATATTTCAGAAATCGGCGTGGTGAAATATATGAATTAAAAAGTCATCTTTAAACAAGAATTTTTAAATATTATTCTAAAAAACAATTGATTATATCAGAATTTGAAAGGAAGATTTAAAATGAAAAACTACAGAAGATTATTGGCTTTTATTATGAGCATTGTCTGCATTGTAAGCTTTGCAGGCTGTGATGTTTTACTTCTGACTGACGATACGGCTTCATCACCGTCAAAGGTGACAGGCTCCAACGGTTTTAACATACATATGATAGACATAGGGCAGGGTGACAGCATATTGCTTGAATGCGACGGAAGCTATATGCTGATAGATGCAGGCGAAAACGATAAGGGCGGAGTAGTCGTTGACTATCTCAAAAAGCATAATATCTCAAAGCTTGACTATGCTCTTATAACTCACCCTCATTCTGACCATTACGGCGGTTTCAAGACCGTATTTGAAAGCGTTGAGCCTGATAACGTTGTTATGACAGAAGCTATGAATACCACACGTACATGGGAAAAGCTTGTTGATTATATAGACAGCAAAAAATATAATGTGATATTTCCCAAAACAAACGATACTATTACTCTCGGAAGCAGTAAGCTCACTATGTACGTTCCCAAGGTGACGGACTCACTGAATAACTGTTCAATAGTGGTAAGAGCTGAATATAACGGAATGTCCGCTCTGTTTACGGGTGATGCTGAAAAAAGCGAAGAAAAAGATATTCTGAACAGTAAATTTGATGTTTCCGCAAATGTTCTTAAAATGGGGCATCACGGAAGCAGTACAAGTACAGGAAATAACTTTTTATCTGCGGTAAATCCTGATATTGCACTCATAAGCTGCGGTAAAAATAACGACTACGGTCACCCTCACAAGGAAACTGTTGCAAAGCTCAATAAAAACAATATACCTATGTTCCGTACAGATGTATACGGAAGTATAACGGTAACTCTGAAAAACAATACAATATCTCTGAATACGGAAAACGGACATTCCGAAAAAATAACAGTCGGAGCAAATCAGAAAAACAATTCAAGCAGCAGCAAATCAAGCAGCAGCAAATCAAGCAGCAGTAAAACCTCTTCAAACAAGAAAACAGGAAAATATGTCGGAAATAAAAATACTCACGTTTTTCACAGTGCAGGCTGTGCATCAGTAGGAAAAATGTCAGATTCAAACAAGGTATATTTTAAAAGCTATGATGAAGCTGTAAGTCAGGGTTATACTCCTGCAAAGGACTGTAATTCGTAACTAAAAAATATTATGCAAGCCTTTAACTACAATATACGGAAGTGAGTTCATATGAATCCGATAATAAAAATGCTTGGCAGATATAAAAAAGAAGCTATACTGGGACCGCTGTTCAAGCTGCTTGAGGCAGTCTTTGAACTGCTTGTACCTCTAGTTGTTGCGTCGCTTATAGACGGAGGAATTTTAAGAAAAGATAAAGCCTATACGGTGCAGATGTTTGTATTTCTGATTTTGCTTGCAGTCATAGGATTGATAAGCTCGGTTACTGCACAGTATTTTGCGGCAAAGGCGGCGGTAGGCGTAAGTACAAGGCTGAGGTCTGAGCTGTTCAAAAAAATTCAGAGTTTTTCCTTTTCAGAGCTTGACAAAACAGGAGCATCTACTCTCATTACAAGAATGACGGGTGACGTAAATCAGGTTCAGAACGGAATAAATATGTTTCTAAGACTTTTTCTGCGTTCTCCGTTTATCGTATTCGGTGCTATGATAATGGCTTTTACGGTAGACTTTCAGAGTGCATTGGTATTTGTCGGAGTAATTCCCGTGTTGTTTGCGGTTGTATTTGCAATAATACTTGTCAGCATACCGTTGTATAAAAAAGTTCAGGAAAAGCTTGATAAGGTTACGCTTAAAACCAGAGAAAATCTCACAGGAGTAAGGGTTATAAGAGCGTTCTGCCGTGAGGATAAGGAAATAAACGATTTCAAACAGATGAATCAGAAGCTTGCTGATTCCCAGAATTACGTAGGGAAAATATCAGCTTTGATGAACCCTGTCACATATGTTATAATAAACGCAGCAATAATCGTTCTTATATATGTTGGTGCAATACGTGTAGAGCAGGGAATTATTACTCAGGGGGCAGTAGTTGCCTTATATAACTATATGTCTCAGATTTTGGTTGAACTGATAAAGCTTGCAAACCTTATTATAACA
Organism: uncultured Eubacteriales bacterium; assembly: GCA_900316615.1. Classification (GTDB taxonomy): domain Bacteria; phylum Bacillota; class Clostridia; order Oscillospirales; family Acutalibacteraceae; genus CAG-964. The sequence continues at coordinate 2,395 of ONDU01000077.1, forward strand.
ATGACTAAATCCGTTGCCTGTGCAGGAAGAGTTACCGCTATACTGAAAACAGAATCCAGCCTTGAATTCATAAATGCAGACAGCGAATGCGGAAAAAAAGAAAGCGGAAATTATATCGAATTTTCAAATGTCGGACTTGTTTATAAGGGAGCAGGAGAAGAAAGTTTAAGCAATATAAGCTTTTCTGTAAAAAAAGGCGAAACAGTTGGAATTATCGGCGGAACAGGTTCGGGAAAAACCTCGCTTGTTCACCTGATACCCCATTTTTACGACTGCACAAGCGGCGGTGTATATATAGACGGAATTAATGTAAAAGCTTATCCTGTGGAGGAACTCAGAAAAAAAATCGGCATAGTAATGCAGAAATCTGTTCTCTTTAAAGGAACTATAAGGGAAAATATTCTGTGGGGAAACGGAAATGCCTCCGAAAAAGAAATATCTGAAGCTATAGAGGCGGCTCAGGCTGCCGATGTTGTAAACAGCAAAAAAGACGGTCTTGACGAAATGATAGAGCAAAACGGAAGAAATCTTTCAGGCGGTCAAAAACAGAGGCTTACTATAGCAAGAGCTTTGGTAAGAAAACCCGAAATACTTATACTTGACGACAGCTCCTCAGCCTTGGACTATGCCACTGACGCAAGGTTAAGACAGTCAATAAAAAAACTAGACCCGAATATGACTGTCTTTATAGTTTCTCAGCGAACGTCTTCAATTATGTATGCCGATAAGATAATAGTTCTTGATGACGGAAAAATTGTCGGAATCGGAGCCCACGAAAATCTTATTAAAAGCTGTGAGGTTTACCGTGAAATACACCTTTCACAAACAGAGTGATGCTGTCAGCACATAACTCTGAATTTATAAACCATAAATTTTAGGTCAAGCCTTTTTAAAGGCTTGCGGGTCAAGGGCAGAGCCCTTGCGGTTTCCAAAGGCAGAGCCTTTGGCGGGATTTTTAAGGGCGGAGCTCTTAAACAAGGAGGGATTTAATTTATGAAGCAAAAACAGACAATATCAAAGGTACTGTCTTACATAAAGGATTATAAATTTTATCTGATAGGTTCGGTAGTTTTTGCACTTATAACCGTAGCCTCTACCCTTTATATTCCCATACTTATAGGAAATGCCATAGACTGCATAATAAAGGCAGGAAATGTCGATTTTGACGGTATGTTCAGAATATTTACAAAAACAGCTTTTCTGGCAGTTGTTGCGGCACTGTCACAATGGATTATGAATTTGCTCAACAATAAAATGACATATTACGTTTCAAGGGATATAAGAAACAAAGCCATTGAAAAAATAGAAGGACTGCCTCTTAACTATCTTGATACCCATTCAAGCGGAGATACTCTCAGCCGTGTTATAGCAGATGTTGACCAGTTTTCAGACGGTCTGCTTATGGGCTTTACACAGCTTTTTACAGGTGTAGTTACCATTGTCGGAACGCTTGGATTTATGCTTTCTGTAAATTATATCATAACAGCAGTAGTTGTGTTTGTTACACCTCTTTCGCTTTTCGTTGCAAGATTTATTTCATCACGTACATATAACCTCTTTAAAAATCAATCGAAAATACGTGGTGAGCAAACTGCTTTCATAGAAGAAATGATAGAAAATCAGAAGGTAGTTCAGGCTTACAGCCATCAGGAGGAAAATCAGAAAAAATTTGACTGTATCAATGATGAATTGTCAAAAAGTTCTCTGAAAGCATTATTTTTTTCATCGCTGACAAATCCGTGTACCAGATTTGTCAACAATCTGGTTTACGCAGGAGTGGCACTCACAGGAGCTTTAATGGCGATTACGGGAAATCTGACTGTAGGAGTACTTACCTGTTTTCTGAGCTATGCCAATCAGTACACAAAGCCCTTTAACGAAATATCGGGAGTAATTACGGAGCTTCAGAATGCAATAGCCTGTGCCGACAGAGTTTTTGAGCTTATCGAGGAAGAGACCGAACAGCCCGATTCCGAAAACGCCGTCACACTCTCGGAGGTGTGCGGAGATGTGGAGCTTGACAATGTAGAGTTTTCATATACACCCGAAAGAGAGCTTATAAAAAATCTTAATCTCAAAGTAAAAAGAGGTCAGCGTATAGCCATAGTAGGGCCTACAGGCTGCGGAAAAACTACCCTTATAAACTTACTTATGCGTTTCTATGATACGGTAAGCGGTGATATAACGGTGGACGGCAATAATATCAGGGAAGTAACCCGAAAAAGTCTGCGTGAAAATTACGGAATGATACTTCAGGACACATGGCTAAGGAGCGGTACGGTAAAAGAAAATATCACCTTCGGAAAACCCGACGCCACAGATGAAGAAATTATTGCAGCGGCTAAAAGCTCACACGCACACAGCTTTATAAAAAGACTTCCCAATGGCTACAATACAGTAATAGGTGAAGATGACGGCGGCTTATCTCAGGGACAAAAACAGCTTCTCTGCATTACAAGAATAATGCTTTCCCTGCCGCCTATGCTTATTCTGGACGAGGCTACCTCCTCAATAGATACACGAACCGAACTGAAAATTCAGAGAGCCTTTCAGAAAATGATGACAGGAAGAACAAGCTTTATAGTTGCTCACAGACTTTCAACGGTAAAAAATGCAGACGTTCTTCTTGTTATGAAGGACGGACATATTGTAGAGCAGGGTACTCATGAGGAGCTTATTGCTCAGCAGGGCTTTTACAGCAATATGTATAACAGCCAGTTTTCACACTGACTTTGACTTTGGCGGTGACTGTATACGGCAAAGCCTGATATATAAAATCATATTTCCAAGGAGATGATATAAAATGACTAAAAAGAAAATGTTTATTATACTGCTTTCGA